>NZ_JBHUIW010000003.1:0-354713 GCF_042682915.1 Rhodoplanes azumiensis
AGCAGAATCAATGCCGTGCACCTCTTCAAGCACAATCCGTGCCGGACAGCCGTGGGCTTGTCCCGGCCATCCACGTTCTTCCGAACCGCCACGTCAGGAAGACGTGGATGCCCGCGACGAGCGCGGGCATGACGGCTCAAACCGATTCATCGCTCGGGCTGGTCGCGCCTCCGCTCACCGCGCGGCCGTCACCTGGATCTCGATCTTCAGGTCGGCGCCCTGCAGCAGCGCCTCGATGCAGGCGCGCACCGGGGTCGCGCCCGGCGTCACCCAGGCGTCCCACACCGCGTTCATCTCGTCGACGGTACGGATGTCGGAGAGCCAGATCGTCGCGCTGATCAGCTTCGATTTGTCGGTGCCGGCCTCGGCGAGCAGCCGGTCGACCTCGGCGAGGATTTCCGCCGTCTGCGCGGCGAGGCTCTGACCGGCCGTCTCCTCGGCGGTGAGGCCGCGCAGATAGACGGTGTCGCCGTGGATCACGATCGCGCTCATGCGCGGGCCGACATGCAGACGCTGAAGGGTCATCGGGGGCTCCGTTTCGGTTTGCTGATTCGGGAGGATGGTCTGGGCTGATTCGGGGCCGCCCGCTTCATCGACGGCGCGCCGGGCTTCGTGTCGATGCCGGCGTGCTCCAGCACCTTGCGCATGACGTTGGGAAGCGCCTCGCCGGCGACGTCTCCACGCGCGACCCATCGCGAGCCGGCCGGCGCATCGACGCCGGCCGCCAGCTGTGCGACGAACACCAAAAGCTCCAGCGGGAAATGCGTGAACACATGCGTGACGACGCCCGGCACGCGCCGCCAGTCCTTTCGCGCGACGCCGAGAGCGGGCGCGTGATCGCGGGCGGAGCGCTCGGCAAACGTCGTCGTCCACTCCGTCGTCGGCACCTCGGTCATGCCGCCCAGCAGGCCCTTCTCGGGGCGCGTGCGCACCAGCACGGCGCCGTCCGGGCGCACCGCCACGAAGGCGGCGCCGCGGCGCAGCCGCCCCTCCTTCTTCGACGCCTTTCGGGGAAAGGTCTCGGCGTCGCCGCGACGGCGCGCCGCGCAGGGCTCGGCCCAGGGGCACAGCACGCAGGCCGGCGATTTCGGCGTGCAGATCGTCGCCCCGAGATCCATCAGGGCCTGCGCGAGGTCGCCGGCCCGGTCGGCCGGCTCCAGCGTGTCGGCGAGCGCCCGCAGCCGCGGCTTTGCGCCCGGCAGCTCCTCCTCGAGCGCGTGCAGGCGGGTCAGCACCCGCTCGACATTGCCGTCGATCGGCACCACCGGCACGTCGAAGGCGATCGCCGCGATGGCGTTCGCCGTGTAGTCGCCGATGCCGGGCAGCGCCCGCAACGCGTCCACGGTCGTCGGGAATACGCCGCCGTGCCGGTCCACCACGCACTTGGCGCAGGCGTGCAGGTTGCGGGCGCGGGCGTAGTAGCCGAGCCCGGCCCACAGGCGCAGCACCGCGTCGAGATCGGCGGCGGCAAGGTCGCGGACGGTCGGGAACGCCGTGGTGAACGCCTGGAAATACGGCACCACCGCCTTCACGGTGGTCTGCTGCAGCATGATCTCGGAGAGCCACACGGCGTAAGGATCGGCCGTGACGCCGGTCGGCGCCCGCCACGGCAGCACCCGGCGATGGCGGTCGTACCAGCCGAGCAGCGCCGCCGTGAGGCGGGCGGCTTCCGGGGGCTCGGGGGAGGACGGCTTCCGCGCGGGGGGCGGCGCTGCTAGGGTCATGCGACGTCTCTGGTCCCGGTCGGGGCGTGTCCCGTCTGTGGCAGAGCCCGACGCCCCGAACAAGCGGTCCCGCGGCCCAGGCGCCGCTTCGACGAGCCCGTGCCCACGAGTCCGACAATGTCCTTCAAGCCGGCCCGATCCCGGGCCCGACCGCTCGCCGACCTCGTCGGCCCGGCCCTGGCGCCGGCCTTCCAGCGGCGCGGCTTCGCCGCGACCGAGATCGTCACCCATTGGGACGACATCGTCGGGGCCGAGGTCGCGTCGATCGCCGAGCCGATGAAGATCGAGTGGCCGCGCCGGCGCGACGGCGCACCCGGCGACGCGGCGCAGGAGCCCGCCACGCTGGTGCTGCGGGTGGAAGGGCCGGCCGCCATCGAGGTCCAGCACATGGCCGGCGTCATCGTCGGCCGGGTCAACCAGTTCTTCGGCTGGCCGGCGGTCGGGCGCCTGGCGCTGCGTCAGGCGCCGCTGCAACGGCGCAAGACGAAGAAAGCCTGCCGCGGTCCCGATCCGCAGGCCGTCGCCGCCGCGGCCGCCGCCCTGCCGCCGGTCGCCGACGAGGGACTTCGCGATGCGCTCGCCCGGCTCGGAGCGGCGGTGAAGCACCGCTGACGGCAGGGCTCTTCGGGTTTCGGCGCCGGTGCTGTCGAACCATTGACACGTCTTGCGCGACTTCGGTGTAGTCGGGCCGTGACCCTCGCGGCCGGTCCGGCCGTGCGGGGGTGTGGTCTGCCCAGTGGAGGGCTTTGCATTTCTCGGTCATTCCGGGGCGGCGCACAGCGCCGAACCTGGAATCCAGCCCAGAATGTCGAGCTCGCCGCTGGATTCCGGGTTCGCGCCTTCGGCGCGCCCCGGAATGACGGATTATGTACTTCGGGGAGGTATCCGTGGCGCGGTGGGGCGCGGTGCTGGTCGGCGGTCTGGTGATGATGGTGGCGGCGGCCGTCGTCGCGGCCGTGCCCGCGCATGCCGAGACGCGCGTCGCGCTCGTCGTCGGCAACGCCGCCTACCGTCACGTCTCGCCGCTCGACAATCCGGCCCGCGACGCCCGGCTGATGGCGCAGACGCTGCGCGACCTCGGCTTCCGTCTGGTCGGCGACGGGCCGCAGGTCGATCTCGACAAGGGCGCGCTCGACGCCGCCGTGCAGGCCTTCGGGGCCGCCCTCCAGGGCGCCGATGTCGGGCTGTTCTATTACGCCGGCCACGGCGTGCAGGTGCGCGGCGCCAACTTCCTGGTGCCGGTCGGCGCCAACCCGGTGCGCGAGGCGGACATCGACTTCCAGATGCTCGACACCGCCTTGGTGCTGCGCCAGATGGAGGCGGCCGGCACGCGCCTCAACCTCGTGATCCTCGACGCCTGCCGCAACAACCCGTTTGGCGGCCGCGGCCTGCGCTCGGCGGCGAGCGGGCTCGCCCAGATGCAGGCGCCGGAGGGCACGCTGATCTCCTTCGCCACCCAGCCCGGCAACGTCGCGCTCGACGGCAGCGCCGGCAACAGCCCCTACACGGCGGCGCTCGCCGCCACGCTTCGCCGCCCCGGGCTCGACATCTTCCAGACCTTCAACGAGGTCGGGCTCGCCGTGAAGAAGACCACGGCCGGGGCGCAGCAGCCGTGGGTGTCGTCGTCGCCGATCGCCGGCACGTTCCAGTTCTCGGCCGCGCCGTCGCCCGCGGAGACGCCCGTGCCCGCGGTCCCGGCCGTCTCCGCCGGCGGCGACGCCGAGCGGGTGTGGGCCGTCACCCGCGACACCACGAGCCTCGCCGTGCTGGAGGACTTCGTCCGCCAGTTCGGCGGCACGCCCTACGGAAGCTTGGCGCGAGCCCGCCTCGACGAGCTGCGCCGCGAGCGCACGGCGGCGACATCCGCGGCCGTGACGAGCGTCCCGACGGCCGAGCCGACCCGGCAGCCGCCCGGGCCGGCCGTCGCGACGCTGCCGGTGGCGCCGAGCTTCGACTGCGCGACCGACACCGGGCCGAACGAGCGGGCCATCTGCGGCAGCCCGCGGCTCGCTCGGCTCGACCGCGATCTCGACACGCTCTATCGCGAGCTGCGGGCGCGGCTGCGGCCCGAGCGCCAGACCGTGCTGCGCGACGAGCAGCGCGTCTGGATCAGGCAGCGCACCGCCTGCGGGTCCGACGAATCCTGCCTCGCCGCGTCCTACGAGTCGCGCATCGCCCAGCTCCAGCGCTGGCGGTGACGGCGTGACGGGGTCGGATGTTCGGGCCGCCGTGCTGGCGGCGACGCTTCTCGCCGGCGGCGTCGGGGTCGCGCCGGCCGCCGACTGCCGTCCCGACAAATTCCGGGTGATGCTCGACGTCGGCCACACGGTCGATCAGCCGGGTGCCACGAGCGCCCGTGGCGTCACCGAGCACAGCTTCAACCTGCGGCTCGCCAAGCGCATCGAGGAGCGGCTGCGCGACGGCGGCTTCGTCCGCACGACCCGGATCGTGGTGCGGGGCAGCGGCCGCAAGCAGCTCCTCGCGCGAACCAAGATCGCCAACGCGAGCCCGCCGGACCTGTTCCTGTCGATCCATCACGACGACGTCCAGCCGCGCTTCTACGGGCAGTGGGCGTTCGACGGCCAGACCCGCAACTACAGCGACCGCTTCGCCGGCTGGTCGCTGTTCGTCTCGCAGTTGAACCCGCGTTACGACGCGAGCCTCGCCTTCGCGAAGAGCCTCGGCGCCGCGCTGGTCGCCAAGGGGCTGCCCTTCACCCTGCATCACGCCGAGCCGATTCCGGGCGAGGGGCGTGCCGTGCTCGACGGCGAGCGCGGCGTGTTCCGCTACGACGGCCTCGTGGTGCTGAAGGGCAACGCCGCGCCCGCCGTGCTCTTCGAAGCGGGCGTCATCGTCAACCGCGCCGAGGAGGTCGCACTCGCCGGCCGCGAACGGCAGGACCAGATCGCCGGTGCGGTGCTCGCGGCCGTGCAGGAGTTTTGCGCGGCGCAGGCGGGGCGGTGAGGGAGCCGAAGAGCGGGTTGTTGTTTGTTCGATGATGATGAGTTCGTAACTTGTTCGAAGAGAAACTGCGAGACGTGATGTTGTTGACGAGGGCATCGGCCCCAGTCTGCTCCCTCCCCCCTTGTGGGGGACGGACAGGGAGGGGGGTAGCCACGAATTCCGCGCTTGCGGTTCACCCCCCTCCCTGTCCGTCCCCCACAAGGGGGGAGGGAACGATCGACACGAGCGCCTCGCTTCAAATCAGTCGAATCCTCGGCCCGCTGTCCGCGCGGACCGTCCTCAATGATAGCTGTCGCCTTCGCGCACCTTGCCGCGGAACAGCCAGTACACGAAGGCGACGTAGGCGAGGATGACGGGCAGCAGGATCACGGTGCCGGCCAGCATGAAGGCCTGGCTGGAGGGCGCCGCGGCGGCCTCCCAGATGGTCAGCACCGGCGGCACCGCATAAGGCCAGGTGGAGATGCCGAGGCCGAGGAAGCCGAGCAGGAACAGCGCGATCGCGCCGACGAACGGCACGACGTCGTGGCGGTCGGTGGTGCGCCACACGGTGAGCGCGACGGCGGCCGTGACCACGGGCACGATCCACAAGACGTAGATGCCCGGCGCCGCGAACCAGCGCGCGGCGATGCGCTCGAAGGCGAGCGGCGTCCACAGCGACACGGCGCCCATGAAGGCCATCACCAGGAGCAGGAGGCCGCGCGCCTGCTCGCGCGCCCGTTCGGCGACCGGGCCTTCCGTCTTCATGATCAGCCAGGTGGCGCCGAGCAGCGCGTAGCCCGACGCCACGCCGAGTCCGCACAGAAACGCGAACGGCGTCGCCCAGTCGAACGGTCCGCCGGCGAACGCGCCGTTCGCCACCGTGATCCCCTGGACGAAGCCGCCCAGGATGACGCCCTGGAAGAACGCGGCCGCCGCCGAGCCGACGAAGAAGCCGACGCTCCACAGCGCCGTCGTGTTGCCGTGCGGCGCCCGGAACTCGAACGAGACGCCGCGCAGCACCAGGGCCAGCAGCATGAAGATCACCGGCAGATAGAGGGCCGGCATGACGATCGAATAGGCGCGCGGGAAGGCGACCAGCAGGCCGCCCCCGCCGAGCACCAGCCAGGTCTCGTTGCCGTCCCAGAACGGTGCGATCGACGACATCATCTGGTCGCGCTGACGCTCGTTCTCGGCGAACGGGAACAGGATCCCGATGCCGAGATCGAAGCCGTCCATCACCACATACAGGGCGACCGCGATCGCCAGCATGACGGCCCAGATCATCGGAAGGTCGAGGTCCATGGCGGCTGCTCCGTGCTGATCAGGACGTTCCGGTCACGTCTGTGCGATCGTGCCGGTGCGTGTTGCACCTCTCCCTGCGCGGGGAGAGGTCGACCTTCGCGCGATCAGCGCGAAGGTCGGGTGAGGGGGCGTCGCCGCGAGTCGGAGCGAGGCGAGTCCGTGCTGTACGGAAGCGCCCCCTCGTCCGACTCGCCGCTGTACGGCGAGCCACCTTCTCCCCGCGTGCGGGGAGAAGGAAGCAGGCGCCGCGTTCCAGACGAACCATCCCGGTCACGATCATCCTCACAGCGCCCGCCGGCTGACGTCGCTCGCGGCGGATTGCGGGCGCAGCGGCGTGCCGGTCGGCGGCTGGTCGGCGCCGTGGGCGAGGCCGTGCGCCAGCATGCGGTTGATGATGTAGATGCCCATCGAGAAGACGAGGCCGTAGACGATCACGAACAGCGCCAGCGTCGTCGCGATGCTGCCGGCCGGCACCGGCGAGGCGGCGTCGGCGGTGCGCAGGATGCCGGTGGCGATCCACGGCTGGCGGCCGCTCTCGGTGACGATCCAGCCGGCGACGATCGCCGTGAAGCCGAACCACCAGGTGTGGCCGACGATCCTGAGATACCAGCCGGTGGTGAACAGCCGCCCACGCCACCACAGCACCGCGCCGGCGATCGCGATGGCGACCATCGCGAAGCCGATCGCGATCATCACCCGGAAGGCGAAGAACACGTTCTTCACCGGCGGGCGGTCCTCGCGCGGAAAGTCCTTCAGGCCGGGGAAGAGGCCGTTCGGATCGTGGGTGAGGATCAGCGACGAGGCGTAGGGAATGCCGATCGAGAAGCGGTTGGTCTCGGTCTTCTCGTCCGGCCAGGCGAAGATCTCGAACGTGCCCGGCTTGGAGCCGTCCCAGTGGCCCTCCATGGCGGCGATCTTGACCGGTTGATGCTTCAGTGTGTTGAGCCCATGCTGGTCGCCGATGAACACCTGCAGGGGCGCGAGCACGACGATCATGCCGACCGCCATCTTCACCATGATGCGCGCCTCGTCGTCGTGGCGCTCGGCCAGCACCCAGCGGGCGCCGACGGCGAGCACCACGAAGGCCGTGGTGAGATAGGCGGCCGTCACCATGTGGGCGAGCCGGTAGGGAAAGCTCGGGTTGAAGATGATGGCCCACCAGTCCTGCGGATGGGCGATGCCGTCGATCATCACGTGGCCGGCCGGCGTCTGCATCCACGAATTGGCCGAGAGGATCCAGAACGCCGAGGTCGCCGTGCCGACGGCGACGATCACGGCGGCGAGCGCGTGCAGCACGGGCGGCACCCGGCCGCCACCGCCGAACAGCATGATGCCGAGGAACGACGCCTCCAGGAAGAAGGCGGTCAGCACCTCGTAGCCGAGCATCGGCCCGATCACGTTGCCGACGACGACCGAGAAGCGGCTCCAGTTGGTGCCGAACTGATAGGACAGCACGATGCCGGAGACGACGCCGAGCGCGAACGACACGGCGAAGATGCGGGTCCAGAACTGGGCGAGGCGGGCGTAGCGTTCGTCTCCGGTGCGCAGCCGGATCAGCAGCAGCGTCGCGATGTAGGCCGACAGGCCGATCGTGAAGCTCGGGAAGATGATGTGGAACGTGATGGTGAAGGCGAACTGCACGCGGGCGAGCACAACCGGATCGAGATCCATCACGTCCAACCTCGCACGTCCAATCTCGGCAGGGACTTTGTCGCGGAGCGGGCGCGCGGCCGGGGGTGGGTCGCGGGCCGGAATCGTGCGGGGCGGGCGCACGGCCGCGCCCCGGCATCGCGGGACGGGACGGCATCGCCGCCGGGCCGCGAGGCGTGGGAGCGCAGAGCGAATCCCGCCGCGGCGTGCGAGCAACGACCCACGTTACTCCTTTGTTCCGCATCGCAACAGCGCGGCGTGACGGCGCAGTCCGGGTCCGTGCGCCGGCGATCCACAAGTCGATGCGGCACGCGCCTTGCTCGCAATTGCGGAGCACAAGACCCAACGCTAGAACCGACGACGGGGGCAGGGCGCCGCCCGTCGTCGCGCCGGCCCGGACGGGGGACGCGAGATGACCGAGACCGCAACCAGCTCTGCCGCCGCACACAGGCCCGCTCCCGGCGAGCCGAAGGGCTTTCTCGACCGCTATTTCGGGCTGACCGCGAGCGGCACCACGGTGCGCACCGAGGCGATCGCCGGCGTCACGACGTTCCTGACGATGGTCTACATCGTCTTCGTCAATCCGACGATCCTGGCCAATGCCGGCATGGACAAGGGCGCCGTGTTCGTCGCCACGTGCCTGGCCGCCGCCGTGTCGACCCTGGTGATGGCGCTCTACGCCAACTACCCGGTGGCGCTCGCCCCCGGCATGGGGCTCAACGCCTTCTTCGCCTTCACGGTCGTGCTCTCCTACAAGTACTCCTGGCAGCAGGCGCTCGGCGCCGTGTTCTGCTCCGGCGTGCTGTTCTTCCTGCTGTCGATCTTCCGGCTGCGCGAATACGTGATCAACGCCATCCCGAAGACCCTCAAGCTCGCCATCTCGGCCGGGGTCGGGCTGTTCCTCGGCATCATCGCGCTCGAGCAGTCGAAGATCGTCGTCGCCCATCCGGTGACGCTGGTGACGCTCGGCGACCTGCGCCAGCTCCCCGCCATCCTGTGCCTCGTCGGCTTCGTGCTGATCGCCGCGCTGAACTCGCGCAACATTCTCGGCGGCACGCTGATCGGCATCCTGATCGTCACGCTGATCGGGCTGCCGTTCGGGCTCACCACCTTCACCGGGATCGTCGACGTGCCGCCCTCGCTGGCGCCGACCTTCCTGCAGCTCGACTTCTCGGCGATCTTCGAGCAGACCTTCGTCATCGTCGTGCTGAGCTTCCTGTTCATCGACGTGTTCGACAACGCCGGCACGCTGATCGGCGTCACCCACCGGGCCGGCCTGCTCGACGAGAAGGGCCACCTGCCGCGCATGAAGCAGGCGCTGCTCGCCGACTCCTTCGCCGCCATGTTCGGCTCGCTGATCGGCACCTCGACGACGACCAGCTACATCGAGAGCGCGGCCGGCGTCTCGGCCGGCGGCCGCACCGGACTCACCGCCGTGTTCGTCGCGATCCTGTTCCTGATGGCGCTGTTCTTCGCCCCGCTCGCCGGCATGATCCCGGCCTACGCCTCGGCGGCGGCGCTGCTCTACGTCGCCTGCCTGATGACCCAGGGGCTCGCCGAGATCTCGTGGGACGACGTCACCGAATACGCGCCCGCCGTGGTCGCCGCCGTGACGATGCCGCTGACCTACTCGATCGCCACCGGCATCGGGCTCGGCTTCATCACCTATGCGGCGGCCAAGCTCGTCTCCGGCCGCTTCCGCGACGTCTCGCCGGCCGTGATCGTCCTGGCGCTCCTGTTCGCCGGCAAGTTCGCGATGGGGTGAGGTGACGGGGGCGGAAGAGGCCGCTTGTGTGTCCCGGCGAAAGCCGCAACCCGGGGGCGGCAAGGGAGAGCGTCGGGCTCGCGCGAATGTTCTTGAAACGTTCTGCAACTCTGATACTGTGATCGAGACTTCCGTCGTGCTTGAAGAGTGTGTGCGGAACTCGGGGCTGATCATGATCGGGCGCGGGATGCGGGCCGCGGCGGCGGCCGTGACGATGGCGTTGCTGACGGCATTGCTGACGGCGGCGTGGGGCGTCGGCGCCGGGGTGGCGCCGGCCGCCGCACAGGACCGGCGGCAGAACGAGCCCGGGCAGTTCGACTTCTACGTCCTCGCGCTGTCGTGGTCGCCCTCGTTCTGCGAGGAGAGCGCCGAGCGCCGCAACGGCCGTCCGGCCCGCGAGGACGGCGGCCGGCCCGATCCGCAATGCGCAGAGCGGCCGTTCTCGTTCGTCGTGCACGGGCTGTGGCCGCAATACGAGCGGGGCTTTCCGGAATACTGCCAGGTGCCGGCGCCGCGGCTGAACCGCGAGATCGTCGCCTCGATGCTCGACCTGATGCCGAGCCCGCGCCTCGTCTTCAACCAGTGGGACAAGCACGGCGTCTGCTCCGGCCTCGGGCCGCGCGGCTATTTCGAGGCGGTGCGCAAGGCGCGCGCCGTGATCAAGATTCCGGAGGTCTATCTCGAGCCCGACCGCGCCCTGTCGGTGACGCCGGACGAGGTCGAGGAGGCTTTCGTCAAGGCCAATCCGGGACTCGACCGCGCCGCCATCGCGGTTGGCTGCAGCCGCAACCGGCTGAGCGAGGTGCGCATCTGCATGACCCGCGAGCTCGGCTTCCGGCCGTGTCCCGAGGTCGACCGCCGCGCCTGCCGGCGCGACCGGCTGTCGATGCCGCCGGTACGGGGCGGGTAGGCGTCCCCGCGTCGAGGGGGCCCGCGGGAGCCCGTCATGGTGAATGCGTCGTTGCCGCGTCGCGGCCGATTGTCCGCACCAGAATGAACCGTTTCCGCGCCCGTGTGCCAACCGCCCGGTGAGCCGTGCCGGACCAAGGTGACACCGGAGACGGAGACATGCGGCACGACACCATCACGGTCACCGACGCCCCGTGCACGGCCGGCCCGCGTCGGCCGATCGCGCTCACCGAAGGTGCGAGCGTGCGGGCGCGACTCGAGGCCGATGCGCGGCTCGCGGTGTACATCCTCGGGATCTTCTACATCGCCCTGTGGGCGATCACCTGGCTGATCCTCGGCCACGGCGCCGCGCTGCTGCGGCCCGAGCAGGGCTGCCGGCTGGAGGGGCTCGACGTCCTCTTCCTGTGGCGCTGCGTCGGCGAGACGCATCTGCCGGTGGTCGCCGATCTCGCCAACGGCGTGCTCGCCAGCACGGTCTGGGCGCCGGTCGTCGTGCTCACCGCCGCGGTCCAGCCGGAGGTGCGGCTGGTCGCCTTTCTGGTCGTCGCCCTGCACGTCGTCGGGCTGCCGGCCGCGCTGCTGATCGCGATCCGGGCCGGCGAGACGCTGTGCGACCGCATCGCCCGCCGTCCCGCCGCGGGTGAGCGGGCCGCGCCGGCACCGGCGCCGGACGACCCGGGGCGAACCGAGCGGACGCCGCGCGCCGCGTCCGGCGCGCCGCTGGCGCCGCCCCGGCCGAAGCGGCCGCCGGTGACGCCGCGCAAGACCTTCGGCCTGCGCCGGACGATTCCGACCTGAACCCGCCGATGTCCGCACAGGTCGGCCCGCGCGGCAGTGCTTCGCGTCTCGGCCCCCTGTGTCACGCCTCTCTCGCCACGCCCGGGCTCGGCGCTGCGGTCGGCCGGGTGTCGCCGTGCTGGGCAACCGCGTCCCGTCCGTGCGAGAAGCCGGCGAACCGCGCCGCCCGCGGCGCTCCCGGCTGTCGTGGCCCTGCCGTCGACCGCCGTCCCTCGCCGCCCGGTCGATGCCCCGATGAACTATCGCCACGCCTTTCATGCCGGCAATTTCGCCGACGTGCTCAAGCACGCGACGCTCGCCCGCATTCTTCACCACCTGTCGGAGAAACCCGCGGCCTTCCGGGTGATCGACACCCATGCGGGCGCCGGCCTCTACGCGCTCGACGGACCGGAGGCGAGCCGCACCGGCGAGTGGCGGGACGGGATCGGTCGGGTCCGCGACGCGGCGATGCCGCCGGCGATCGCCGATCTGCTCGCGCCTTATTTGGAGGTCGTGACGGCGCTCTCCGGCGCCGGGGCGCATCTTTATCCCGGATCACCGCTGCTCGCCGCGAAACTGATGAGACCGCAGGATCGCCTGGTCGCCTGCGAGCTCGAGCCGACCGCGGCCGCCGCTCTCGCACATGCACTCGGACGCGATGCGCGCGCGAAGACCGTGGCGATCGACGGCTGGCTAGCACTGAAGGCTTATATTCCGCCGAAGGAGCGCCGCGGCCTCGTACTGATCGATCCGCCGTTCGAGCAGCCGGACGAGTTTCATCGTCTCGCACACGGCATCGTGAACGCGTTGCGCAAATGGCCGACCGGCGTCTATCTGATCTGGTATCCCGTGAAGGACCGCCGCGGCCCCGAGACGCTCGTCGAAACCCTCGCTGCGGCGGGCCTTCCCAAGCTCCTGCGCATCGCGCTCGACGTCGGCGGAAACGGCGACGGGCTGCGCGCCACCGGCCTCCTCGTGATCAATCCGCCCTGGCGGCTCGCCGACGAGCTCGCCGTTCTGCTCGACTGGCTGGTGCCGGTGCTGTCACGCGGCACCGGCGCCGGATCACGTCTCGACCGCATCGGCGCGACGTGACACGGATCTCACAGATCAGACCCGCTTCCTCTTTTTGCGTCGTCGCCTCTATGTTAAAGTTTGATGGGGCTCTGACGTTCAGTCTCCGGTCCGGAGACGAGGGTGGCCTAGGCGGGTGCCGACCGTGATGCCGAAGCACGAGGCGATGTTGCCGCGCTGCGAGGCTGCGATGCCGGTGGGCGACGTGCCGACGTCTTCCGAAACGTGAATGTCCGGCCACGCCGTCGCGCCACGAGGGCCGACGACGAAGCAGCATGGGGATGGGAGTGTCCTCGATGGCAATGGCAGGTACCGTGAAGTTCTTCAACAGCGAGCGTGGCTACGGCTTCATCAAGCCGGACGACGGCGGTCGCGACGTGTTCGTGCACATCACCGCGGTCGAGCGGGCGGGCTTGAAGTCGCTCAACGAAGGTCAGCGGATCAGCTTCGACGTCGAGCCCGACAAGAAGGGAAAGGGCCCGAAGGCGGTCAATCTGGTCATCTCGTAGCACCTCGAGACGCCGACCGGCCGCGACGGGACGCTTCGATCGCGGGACGCACGGTGGAAGGCTCGAACGGGTCCGTCGCGACGGGTCGTCGCGACAGTGCGCGGGGGGCGGGTCGCCCCGTCCGAGAGGCCGGAACCGGCCGCGCCACGACGTGTCCGGATGCGAGATGCCCGGACGATCTAGCCGGAAATGACGACCGGCACGATATGACAAGCGGAGCGACATCCGATCGGCCGTCCGGATGACCCGACGCCGCCGGGCGGTGAGACCGATCCGACGGCGACGTGATCAGTCCGCGATGCCGGCCCGCGATGCCGGCCCGCGATCTGATCAGATGGCGGGCGGCGACGTTCGACGCCTCGACGTGAGAACGGAGACGCGTGCCGCTCGCTCGGACCCGTGATCGGGGGATCGCGCCGGCGCGCCGCTGCGGCGTTCTCGAACGGAATTTGCTTGTGAAGATCGTTTCGCCGGCGGCGGGGGCGATCGCGCCCACCCGCGTCGTCTTCGGGGGCGCGGGCGGGTGCGCCGCGACCGCGTGAAAAGCGAAACGCTCCGGCGCGGGGCGCCGGAGCGTTTCCGTCATCGGGCGAGCGGGGGGCGTGCGCGCGCCGATCGAAGCCGTCGTGTCAGAATCGATAGTTCAGCCCGAAGCGGACGATGCTCGACTCGATGTCGGTGGTGAGCCCGACCATGGTGTAGTTCTCCTTGGTCAGGTCGACATAGAGATACTCGGCGCGGGCGCTCCAGTTCGGCGTGAACGCCACCTCGATGCCGGCGCCGGCCGTCCAGCCCGTATGCGTCTTCGACTGCGACCAGCCGAGCCATTCCACCTCGCCGCCCCCGTAGGCGAAGCCGCCGGTGCCGTAGATGAGGACGTTGCTCATCGCCCAGCCGATGCGGCCGCGCAGCGTGCCGAACCACGGGTTGGAGAACTTGTACGCCGCGAACGTGTCCTCGGCCCCCGAGAACTGGAAGTCGGTCTCCGCGCCGATGACGAACTGGTTGATCTGGTAGTTGTAGCCGGCCTGGAGGCCGCCCGCGAAGCCGCTCGGGTTCATGCTCATGGCGGCCGAGCCGAACTGGTAGCCGAGGTTCACGCCGACATAGGCGCCGGTCCAGGTCTGCGGGGCGGCGTAGGGGGGCGGCTGCTGGTAGGGGGCGCCGTAGCGGAGGTCCGCCGCGCCGGTCGGCGTCGCCAGCAGGGCGGCGATCAGTCCGGCCGAAAGGGTCGTCTTCTTCATCGTTGCCTCCACGTCGTCCACCGCGGCGCCTCGGACCGGTGGACGACTCCGCGACGGTCCTTGTCGCCCGCCATCGTGGGTCCCCGAGGACCGGCCGAAGGCGAAAAATGGATAATTTCGTGTTTCGATTTATCGCGGCATTCGAGTAAACCTTTCCTTACTCGAGCCCGGCCACCACCCGTTAAGCTTAACCTGCCGTTTACGAGTGCTATCAGCGGGTTAACGCGAAGGGCGGAGATTTCGTGCGAGCGTGCGGAAAGGTGCGTACAGGGACGTCCGAGGCGGCGCTCGGTCGGCGCGGGGCGGCTCGTTGCAAAGTCGCCGGGGAGCCAGCACAGTGCCGTCCCCGTTCGCAGCCCGATACCGCCGGACAACCGTGATCTCGCCGATGACCCAGCCGTCACCCGCGCCCCGTCCTGACGCCCCTCGTCCGGCCGCCCCTTGTCCGGCCGCCCTCGTCACCGGCGGGGCACAGCGCATCGGCCGGGCGATCGTCCGGGCGCTCGTCGACGACGGCTACGCGGTCGCGATCCATGCCCGCGCATCGGCCGGCGAGGCGGACGCGCTGTGCGCCGAGATCGCCGCCGCGGGCGGCATCGCTCGGGTCGTGGTCGCCGACCTCGCCGACCACGACGCCGTGCTTCGGCTGGTTCCGGCCGCCGTCGCGGCGGTCGGGCCGCTGACGCTGCTCGTCAACAACGCCTCCACGTTCGAGCGCGACGAGATCGGCGGGCTCGACCGGGCGCTGTTCGATCTCCACATGGCCGTCAACCTGCGAGCGCCCGTCTTTCTGGCCGAGGCGTTCGCCGGGCAGGCGCCGGGGGGCGAGGTGCCGGGGGGTGCCGACCCGTCGGTCGTCAACATCGTCGACCAGCGGGTCTACAAGCCGACCCCGCGCTTCCTCTCCTACGGCCTGAGCAAGAGCGCGCTCCACACCGCGACGACGACGCTCGCCCAGGCGCTCGCTCCGGCCGTGCGGGTCAACGCGGTCGCGCCCGGCCCGACCCTGCCGAGCCCGCGCCAGGATCTCGAAGCCTTCGCCCGCCAGGCCGCGGCCGTGCCGCTCGGCCGCGGGCCGTCACCCGAGGAGATCGCCGACGCCGTCCTCTACCTGGCGCGCGCCAGGAGCGTCACGGGCGAGACCATCGCGGTCGACGGCGGCCAGCGCCTCGCCTGGCAGACCCCGGACGCCATGGGGGTGGACGAGTAGGCCTCCCGTCGTTCTGGGGCGGCGCACTCGGGTCGGCGCTTCGCGCCGCCCGAGCACAGGCTCCGCGCCGAGCCCGGAACCTATAACCCCTGTCCGTCGTGAGCCACCGCCACAGGGCGTATGGATCCCGAGCTCGCGGACCTCGCAGGTCCGCGCCCCGGGATGACCGGCCTTGGAAGAGGCGCCCTGATCCCGACACGGACTGCTACGAAGAGGGGCCGAATCGCCCCCATATGACCCCCATGCAGAAGTCCCCCCGAAACCTCGACCCCGATCTCGACCCCGGCCCGGAGACCGACGACGAGGCCGAGGCGACGCTGCCCGAGCTGCCGGACCCGGAGAGCGAGGCGGCGCTGCCCGAGGCCGATGCCGGCACGCTGGCGGCCGGCCGTGACGTGATCGCGCGGCACGCCAAGCTGGCCCCGGCGGCGCCCGGCGTCTACCGGATGATCGGGGCGGGCGGCGAGATCCTCTATGTCGGCAAGGCCAAGGACATCCGCCGCCGCGTCGTCTCCTACACGCGGCCGACCGGCCTGTCCGCCCGCATCGCCCGGATGATCGCCGCGACGGTGGCGATGGAGTTCGTCTCGACCGCCACCGAGACCGAGGCGCTGCTGCTCGAGGCGAACCTGATCAAGCGCCTGCGGCCGCGCTTCAACGTGTTGCTGCGCGACGACAAGTCGTTCCCCTACATTCTCATCGCCGAGGACGGGCTGCCGGCGCAGATCTGCAAGCACCGCGGCGCCCGCAACCGCAAGGGCGCGTATTTCGGGCCGTTCGCGGCCGTCAACGCCGTCAACCGCACCATCACGGCACTGCAACGCGCCTTCCTGCTGCGCTCCTGCACGGATGCCGTCTACGAGAGCCGCACGAGGCCCTGCCTCCTGCACCAGATCAAGCGCTGCGCGGCGCCCTGCACGGGCGAGATTTCGCGGGACGATTACGCCGTGCTGGTCGGCGAGGCGAAGGCGTTCCTGTCCGGCAAGAGCCGAGCCGTGAAGGAGGAGCTGGCGACCGAGATGGAGGCGGCGGCGGCCGACCTCGATTTCGAGCGCGCCGCGGTGCTGCGCGACCGCCTCGCCGCGATGGCGGCCGTGCAGTCGCACCAGGGCATCAATCCGCGCGGCGTCGAGGAGGCCGACGTCTTCGCCATCCACCAGGAGGGCGGCTTCTCCTGCGTCGAGGTGTTCTTCTTCCGGGCCGGCCAGAACTGGGGCAACCGCGCCTACTTCCCCAAGGCCGACCGCACCCTCTCGCCGGAGGCCGTGCTCGCCGCCTTCCTGGCCCAGTTCTACGACGACAAGCCGGTGCCGCGGCTGGTGCTGCTGTCGCACGACGTCGAGGAGGGCCGCCTGCTGGCCGAAGCCCTTTCGCTCAAGGCCGGCCGCAAGGTCGAGGTGAGCGTGCCGCGGCGCGGCGAGAAGAAGGAGCTGGTCGACCACGCGGCGTCCAACGCCCGCGAGGCGCTGGGGCGAAAGCTCGCCGAGACGGCCTCGCAGCAGCGCCTCCTGCAGGCCCTGGCCGAGACCTTCGGGCTCCCGAGAACGCCGCGCCGGGTCGAGGTCTACGACAACAGCCACATCCAGGGCTCGAACCCGGTCGGCGTCATGGTGGTGGCCGGGCCGGAGGGCTTCCGCAAGAGCCAGTACCGCAAGTTCAACATCCGTGCGACCGACCTCGCCCCCGGCGACGACTACGGCATGATGCGCGAGGTGCTGGAGCGAAGGTTCAAGCGGCTGCTGGGGCAGGGGACTCGGGCGGAGGCGGGCGCGGAGCCGAAGGTCGACGACGGGAATGCTGGTGATGGGACCGCGGCGCCGGTTGCCCCTCTCCCCGCGCGCGGGGAGAGGGTGGCTCGCCTCGAAGAGGCGAGTCGGGTGAGGGGGCCTCTCGGGGATACGGAGGCGCCCCCTCACCCGGATTCGGCGCTGGACGCGCCGAATCCGACCTCTTTGGCGCGGCAAGTGCCGCGCCCCCGCGCGCGGGGAGAGGTGAACGAGGGCGAGCCCCCCGATCCCGACACCGACCCGGCCGAATCGCCCTGGCCGGATCTCGTGATCATCGACGGCGGGCCGGGGCAGCTCGCCGCCGCGACCGCCACTCTGGCGGGGCTGGGCATAACCGGGGTGCCGCTGGTCTCGATCGCCAAGGGGCCGGACCGCGACGCCGGGCGCGAGCACTTCCACATGGTCGGGCGGGAGCCGTTCCGCCTCGCGCCGCGCGACCCGGTGCTCTATTTCATTCAGCGGCTGCGCGACGAGGCGCACCGGTTCGCGATCGGCTCGCACCGGGCGCGGCGCAAGCGCGACATCCGCGAGGCCGGGCTGCAGGAGATCCCGGGTGTCGGGCCGGCCCGCAAGCGCGCGCTTCTGCGCCACTTCGGCACTCTCAAGGCGATCGAGCGCGCCGCGCCGACCGATCTCGTCCAGGTGCCGGGGATCAGCGACGAGACGGCCCGGCGGATCTACGATTTTTTCCACGATTCGGCCGGCCGAGGCTGACCTGCGCCCGGGAGGCTGTTAGAGGACGACGCCACAGGTTATCTTCAGCCCCATGGATATCGCGACCTCGCGCCCCCTGCCGGCCCGGCCCTACTCGCTGCCGAATCTGCTCACCTACGGGCGGATCGCCGCGGTGCCGCTGGTCGTCGCCTGCATGTACGGCCAGATCATCCTCGAAGGCGGCGTCTGGCTGCGCTGGGTCGCCCTCGCCCTCTACGTCACGGCCGCCGTCACCGACTTCTTCGACGGCTGGCTGGCGCGCAGCTGGGGCCAGCAGTCGAGCTTCGGCCGCATGCTCGACCCGATCGCCGACAAGCTCCTGGTGTCGTCCTGCCTGCTGATGCTGGCGGCCGACCACACCATCTACGGCTGGTCGCTGTGGGCCGCCATCATCATCCTGTGCCGCGAGATCCTGGTCTCCGGCCTGCGCGAGTACCTGGCCGAGCTGCAGGTTCCGGTGCCGGTGACCCGGCTCGCCAAATGGAAGACGGTGCTCCAGCTGGTCGCCATCGGCTTCCTGCTGGCCGGCGACGCCGGAGACGACTGGGCCGCCTCCACGGCCTATCTCGGATTCCCGGTCGTCACCTTCACGGGGCTGACGCTCCTGTGGGTGTCGGCGCTGCTGACCCTCTACACCGGTTACGACTACTTCCGCGCCGGCCTGCATCACCTGATCGACGAGTGAGCATGAAGGTTCTCTACTTCGCCTGGGTGCGCGAGCGGATCGGACGGGCCGAGGAGGAGGTCGATCCGCCGGCCGAGGTCACGACCGTCGCGGCGCTGATGGACTGGCTCGCCGGCCGCGGCGAGGAGTACGCCCATGCCTTCGAGAACCGCCGCGTCATCCGCGCCGCCCTCGACCAGGCCCATGCCCGCCCCGAGACCCCGATCGCCGGTGCCCGCGAGATCGCCTTCTTCCCGCCGATGACGGGGGGGTGAGGGCACACGACGAACGCCGCTCGTCCCCGCGAAGGCGGGGATCCAGAGCCGCCAGCACCGTCCTCGCCGCTCTGGATTCCCGCTTTCGGGGAAATGAGCGGAGGGTCGGGGGCGGCCCGCGCCCACCCTTCGGACCGAGGTGTGCCGAATGACCGTCCGCATCCAGCGCGAGCCCTTCGACGCCGCCGCCGAGGCGAAGGCGCTGACCGCCGGGCGCACCGACATCGGCGCCGTCGTGACCTTCACGGGCATTTGCCGCGGCGCCGACGACGGTCGGCCGGTCGCGGCGCTGACGCTCGAGCACTATCCCGGCATGGCCGAGGCCGAGATCGAGCGCCATGTCGCGGCGGCCGAGGGCCGCTGGCCGCTGATGGGCGTCACCGTGATCCACCGGTTCGGCCGCATGGAGCCGGGCGACGACATCGTGCTGGTCGTCACCGCGGCGTCGCACCGTGGCGACGCCTTCGCGGCGGCCGAGTTCCTGATGGACTATCTCAAGACCCGCGCGCCCTTCTGGAAGAAGGAGGAGCGCCCCGGCGAGACCGGCTGGGTTGCCGCCCGGGACGCCGACGACACCGCCGCGGCCCGCTGGGAGGCCGGCGCGGAGCGGACGTAGCGCCGCCGGGCGCCAGGAGACGGCCGTAGCTCTGTCCCGTCCTCCGTCGTCCCGGGGCGGCGCGCCAGCGCCGAGCCCGGGATCCATATCCCTGTTTCTCGTGAGCCACCAGCACCGGGAGTATGGATTCCGGGCTCGCGGACCTGCGGTCCGCGCCCCGGAATGATGGACTATGCGCACCCCGCCGAAACGCGAAGGCGGCGGTTGACGCACGTCAAGGTGTTGCACTGCGAGAGGCGCCAGATGGCCGCAACGGGGGGCCGTCATGAGCGACGACAGGCAGAAGCTGGCCGGGCTGCTCCTCGGGGCGCTGGGCGTCGTCTACGGCGACATCGGAACGAGCCCGCTCTACGCCCTGCGCGAGACCTTCGCCGGACACCATCCGATTCCGGTCACGCCCGAGAACGTGTTCGGCGTGCTGTCGCTGGTGTTCTGGACCGTGATGCTGCTCGTCACGGTCAAGTACGTGCTGATCATCATGCGGGCCGACAACCACGGCGAGGGCGGCAGCCTCGCGCTGCTGGCGCTGGTCACCGACCTCACCCGCGGCATGCGGGTGTCGCGCCCGCTGATGCTGCTCGGCATCTTCGCGGCGGCGCTGTTCTACGGCGACAGCATGATCACGCCGGCCATCTCGGTGCTCAGTGCCGTCGAGGGCCTCGAGGTGATCGCGCCCGAGCTCGAATCCTATGTGGTCCCGGTCACGACCGTGGTGCTGGCCGGGCTGTTCTTGCTGCAGAAGAAGGGCACCGGCGCGGTCGGCATGCTGTTCGGCCCGATCATGCTGATCTGGTTCGCCGTGCTGGCCGTGCTCGGCGTCATCAACATCCTGGCGCATCCGGGCGTGCTCGCCGCACTGTCGCCCGGCTACGCGGCCGCCTTCGTCACCGGCCACCCGCTCGCCGGCTTCTTCGCCCTCGGCTCCGTCGTCCTGGCCGTCACCGGAGGTGAAGCGCTCTACACCGACATGGGCCATTTCGGCCGCTTCCCGATTCGGCTCACCTGGTTCACCTTCGTCATGCCGGCCCTGATGCTGAACTATCTGGGGCAGGGTGCGCTGCTGCTCGACAATCCGGCCGCGGTGACGAACCCGTTCTACAGGCTGGTGCCGGACTGGGCCGTGGCACCGCTGATCATCCTCGCGACGCTCGCCACCGTGATCGCCTCGCAGGCCGTGATCTCCGGCGCCTTCTCGGTGGCGCGGCAGGCCGTGCAGCTCGGCCTCCTGCCGCGCATGACCATCGTCCACACCTCGGGCGCCGAGAAGGGTCAGATCTACGTGCCCTTCACCAACTGGACGCTGGTGATCGCCGTCATCGCGCTGGTCGTCGGCTTCCAGTCGTCGAGCAATCTCGCCGCCGCCTACGGCATCGCCGTCACCGGCACCATGATGATCGACACCGTGCTGGTCGCCTTCGTGATGCTGTATCTGTGGAAGTGGCCGCGCCTCCTGGTGGTCGTGCTGATCGGCGGCCTGCTGGCGGTCGATGTCGCGTTCTTCTCGGCCAACTTCATCAAGGTGACGCAGGGCGGCTGGTTCTCGCTGTTCATCGCCTTCCTGTCGTTCACGGTGCTGACCACCTGGCGGCGCGGCCGCGAGCTGGTGCGCAACCAGCTCTCCCGCCAGTCGGTGCCGCTCGACGCCGTGATGCGCTCGCTCGGGCCCGACATCTCGCGGGCCAAGGGCACGGCCGTGTTCATGACCTCGACGTCCGACGGCGTGCCGGCCGCGCTCCTGCACAACGTCAAGCACAACCAGACCGTCCACCAGCGGGTGATGCTGGTGACCGTGAAGACGGCCGATGCGCCCTATGTGGCGGAGGCGGAGCGCGGCACCGTGACGGCGCTGGGCGACGGCTTCTGGCGGATCCTGATCCGCTTCGGCTTCATGGAGACGCCGGACGTGCCGGCGGCGCTCGCCGGCCTCGCCGACAAGGGCGTCGTGCTCGACCCGATGAAGACGTCCTATTTCCTCAGCCGCGACACCATCGTGCCGAGCCTGCAGCCCGGCATGGCGGTGTGGCGCGAGCGCCTGTTCGCCTTCATGGCGCTGAACGCGACGCGCGCCACCGTGTTCTTCAAGATCCCGACCGAGCGGGTGGTGGAGCTGGGGACACAGCTGGAGATTTGAGCAAGAGCGGCGCAGCGCGAAATCCCTCTCCCCGCGCGCGGGGAGAAGGTGGCTCGCCGCGACAGCGGCGAGACGGGTGAGGGGGCGCTTCCGTAGGGCAGAGACTCGCGCAAGCCCAGATTCGCGAAAGCTCAGACTCGCGGCGGCGCCCCCTCACCCGACATCCGCGCTGACGCGCGAATGTCGACCTTTCCCCGCATGCGGGGAGAGGTGAAGGGAGCGCGCGCACGCCGTCTCACGCCGCGGCGGCGGCGCCCTTGGGCTGGGTCTCGGCCGTGTAGTCGTCCATCAGCTGCTTGGTGATCTGGCCCGGCGTGAAGCGCCAGTCGGCGATCTCGGCGACCGCCGTCACCTCGGCGGCCGAGCCGGTGATGAAGCACTCGGTGAAGCCGGTCAGCTCGTCCGGCATGATGCGGCGCTCGACCACCTCGATGCCGCGGCGCTTGGCCAGCTCGATCACGGTCTGGCGGGTGAGACCGTCGAGGAAGCAGTCGGCGGTCGGTGTGTGGATGACGCCGTCCTTGGTGAAGAAGATGTTGGCGCCCGTGCACTCGGCGACGCGGCCCTGCCAGTCGAGCATCATGGCGTCGGCATAGCCGCGCCGCTCCGCCCGGTGCTTGCTGATCGTGCAGATCATGTAGAGGCCGGCCGCCTTGGCGGTCGACGGCGCCGTCTTCGGGTCGGGCCGGCGATACTCGGCGAGATCCAGGCGAATGCCCTTCAGTCGCTCCTCCGGATTGAAGTAGCTCGGCCACTGCCAGGCCGCGATGGCGAGGTGGATCGTGTTGGTCTGCGCCGACACGCCCATCATCTCCGAGCCGCGCCAGGCGATCGGCCGCACATAGGCGTCGCGGAAGCCGTTCTTCTCGATGACCAGGCGCTTGGCCGCGTCGATCTCGGCGACCGACCACGGGATCTCGAAATCGAGGATGCTCGCGGAGCGCCGCAGCCGCTCCGAGTGCGCCGTGCACTTGAAGATCTCGCCCCCGTAGCAGCGCTCGCCCTCGAACACGGCGCTCGCATAGTGAAGGCCATGGGAGAGCACGTGGAGGGTCGCCTCGGTCCACGGCACCAGCTTGCCGTCGTACCAGATGACCCCGTCGAACTTGTCGAATGAAATGCCCATGGCAGCTCTCCTGAATTCGGCGCGCCGGGCGCGCCCTGCATCGGTCGGCGCGGCGTGCGCCGATCATCCTGTCTCGACGCGCCGCGCGCGCCGTCGTCGTGTTCTCGGCGCGCGGGGCGCGCCGGGGTCGTGCCGTTGCTTTGCGTCGTGCCGGAAGTCCCGATATGGTTCGCGCGTTCATCAGACCGCGCCGGGACCGGCCTGGCAACCGTGGCAACCGGGTCGGGCGAGCACGATCGTTTCGCCAACCTGCGCATGGAAGTAACAATCAAACCGAAATATGTCAACATGGCTGACATAAATGTCCGAGCAACGCCGCCCCGCCCCCTCGGCATGGATGCGGGCACGGGGGTGGCGCCGGACGCGCCCATCTGGGACGTGATCGAGCTTTTGTACTTCGCGTACAGGGACTTCGTCGCCGACCCGGACAGCGTGCTGGCGACCTTCGGGTTCGGCCGGGCGCACCACCGGGTGCTCCATTTCGTCACCCGCAACCCCGGCCTCAAGGTCGCCGAGCTGCTCGACATCCTGCGCATCACCAAGCAGTCGCTCGCCCGCGTGCTCAAGCAGCTCGTCGACGACGGCTTCGTCGAGCAGCGCGAGGGCGAGACCGACCGCCGCCAGCGCCGCCTGTTCGCCACCGCCAAGGGCGAGGCGTTGGCCCTCAGGCTCGCCACCCAGCAGACCCGCCGGATCAGGCGGGCGCTCGCAGAGCTGGGGCCGGAGGGTCACGCGCTGGCGCGGCGCTTCCTGGTCGGCATGATCGACGCCGGCGGGCGCGAGGAGGCGCTGCACTTCGTCGACCGGGCGACGGGCGTGCCGGAGCGTCGCTGAGCGGGAGAGCGCGATGACCGAGCCGCAGCCGAGCGATCAGCCGTCGGCGCTTCCCGACGACGCGCCGCATCTGCTGGTCGTCGACGACGACCGCCGCATCCGCATGCTGCTGTCGCGCTATCTGAGCGCCGAGGGCTATCGCGTCACCACGGCGGACTCCGCCGCGGATGCCCGGGCGAAGCTCGGCGGCCTGTTCTTCGATCTCCTGATTCTCGACGTGATGATGCCGGGCGAGACCGGCTTCGAGCTCGCCCGCTCGATCCGGGCGACGTCGAGCGTGCCGATCCTGATGCTCACCGCCCGGTCCGAGAAGCAGGACCGCATCACCGGGCTCGAGATCGGCGCCGACGATTACGTGGTGAAACCGTTCGAGCCGCGCGAGCTGTCCTTGCGGGTCGCCTCGATCCTGCGGCGGACCCAGACGCCGGCGCCGGCCGCGCCGCCCGAGCAGGTGCGCTTCGGCCCGTTCGTGTTCGACGTCGGCCGCGGCGAGCTGAAGAAGGGCGACGAGATCGTCCACCTCACCGATCGGGAGCGCGAGATGCTGCGCCTGCTCGCCGCCGTGCCGGGCGACACGGTCACGCGGCTCGCGCTCGCCGGCAACGGGGCGGCCGCGGGCGAGCGCGCCGTCGACGTTCAGGTCAACCGCCTGCGCCGCAAGATCGAGACCGATCCGGCCAATCCGCTGCTGATCCAGACCGTCCGCGGCCTCGGCTACCGGCTGGTGGTGACGTGATCGGGAGCCGGCACGAGCCTGTGAGTCCGGGACGCGCGCGAAAGCGCGCGGGCCCGGAACCCATGACCCCGGTGCTGGTGGCTCGCGACACACGGGGGGTAAGGGTTCCGGGCTCGGCCCATCGGGCCGCCCCGGAACGACGGCGATCGTCTGCTGGCCCAGCCCCGGGCGCCGCGCGGCTCCCTCTCCCCAGGGGGGAGAGGGGCGGGGTGAGGGGGGCCGGGCGCCGATGGGTCCATCGTGAGGGCGGCACCCCCTCACCCGGATCTCGCGCGATCGCGCGAGATCCGACCTCTCCCCGCCGGGGAGAGGTGAGCCGAGGGCGCCGCTGCCGCCGTGCTCCAAATCACATGTCGGGCTCCCCGCTGGGGAGTGTAACCTCGCGCCGTCGCGCGGTCGTGCCATGACGACGCTCGACGTCGGCCTCGCGCGGATGCGCAGTGCCGCCGGCCGGCTCGCCGCGCCGTGGCACCGGCTCGGCCGCCTGCTCAAGGGCGTGATGCCGACCAGGCTCTACGCCCGCACGCTGCTGATCATCATCGCGCCCATGGTGATCCTGCAGTCGGTCGTCGCCTTCGTGTTCATGGAGCGCCACTGGAACACGGTGACGCGCCGCCTCTCCGCCGCCGTGACGCAGGACATCGCGGCGCTGATCGACATCTACCAGTCGTACCCGCAGGACGCCGACTACGCGACGCTGCGGCGCATCGCCCAGCAGCGGCTCGGCCTCGTCGTCGACGTGCTGCCCGGCACGGCGCTGCCGCCGGTCGGGCCGAAGCCGTTCTTCTCGCTCTTGGACCAGGCGCTGTCGCGCGAGATCAGCCTGCAGATCGGCCGGCCGTTCTGGATCGACACGGTGGGGCGCTCGTCGCTCGTCGAGATCCGCATCCAGCTCGACCGCAACGTGCTGCGCGTCTTCGCCCGGCGCAACGCCGCCTATGCGTCGAACTCCGAGATCTTCCTCCTGTGGATGGTCGGCACCTCGCTGGTCCTGATCACCATCGCGATCCTGTTCCTGCGCAACCAGATCCGCCCGATCCTGAAACTCACCGAGGCGGTCGAGAGCTTCGGCAAGGGCCGCGACGTGCCGAATTTCGGACCGCGCGGCGCCCAGGAGGTGCGACGCGCCGCGCTCGCCTTCATCGAGATGAAGCGCCGCGTCGAGCGCGCCATCGAGCAGCGCACGACGATGCTGGCCGGCGTCTCGCACGACCTGCGCACCGTGCTGACCCGGTTCAAGCTCGAGCTGGCGCTGCTCGGCGACGGGCCGGACTTCGATCCGTTGAAGAAGGACGTCGACGAGATGGCCCGCATGGTCGAGGCCTATCTCGCCTTCGCCCGCGGCGATTCCGGCGAGCAAGCGGAGCCGACCGACATGGCGGCGTTCCTCGACGAGCTGAAAGCCGACGCCGAGCGTGCCGGCCACCGCACCAGCGTCGCCTTCCACGGCCACCCGGTCGTGACGGTGCGGCCCTATGCGTTCCGCCGCTGCCTCGCCAACCTGGTGTCGAACGCGGCGCGCTATGCCGGCGAAATCGCCATCACGGGCCACCGCGACCACCGCTGGCTCACCGTCACGGTCGACGACGACGGCCCCGGCATCCCGGCGCATCAGCGCGAGGAAGTCTTCAAGCCGTTCCTGCGCCTCGACGACAGCCGCAACCAGGACGAAGGCGGCACTGGACTGGGATTGGCGATCGCCCGCGACATCGTCCGCTCCCACGGCGGCGACATCACGCTCGGCGACTCACCCCTCGGCGGGTTGCGGGCGACGGTGCGAATTCCGGTGTGAGACTTGCCGGATGCCGCAGCCCGCATCGAGCCCGCAGGTCGTGGCCCGGGCGGAGCGCAGAGACGGCGGGGACGGGCCCTGCCGCGCGGAGCGCCACCGGCGAAGGATCGCGGACGGTCCGTGCGGTGGGGATCCCGGGTTTCGCAGACTCGACCCGGGCTAAAGCTCCGAGATCTCCACCGATCCGGCTAGCCTGCATGTCCGCTATGCAGAGTCCGAATCAATCCGTGCCACTACGCTCGTTTTCCGTGCAGCGTGCACGTCATTTGGGCCAGGCATACGCGAACGACCATCCGCTCTCCCGCATCGGCCGTCGTCCTCGCCGCGCCCGACCCATTGGAGAGCACGATGAAGCAGCACGACAAGTTGTTGCTGGGGTTCGTCCTCGGCGTGACGTTCGGCCTGATCGGCTATTACTGGCTGCCGGCCAAGGACTTCCCGGTCATGACCACGTTCAGCGAGGTCATGACCTTCGTCGGCGCGACCTTCCTGCGCCTGATCTTCATGGTGGTGGTGCCGCTGATCCTGTCGGCCCTGATGCTCGGCACCATGGAGCTCGGCAAGGGGGCCGGCCTCGGCAAGGTCGCCGGGCGGTCGCTCCTCTTCACCATCCTCTTGAGCGGCACCTCGGTCGTCATCGCCGTGGTGATCACCAACATCCTGAAGCCCGGCGCCGGGCTCGTCTTCGACAAGGTGGCGCTCGCCCAGAACGCCGGCGTCCTGTCGATCCAGAAGAACGCCATGGCGACCCAGGCGAAGCCCTGGTACCAGTACTTCGTCGACCTCTTGCCGCAGAACCCGATCGACTCGGCCGCCCGCGCCTTCTCGGGCGAGATCGTCGCCGTGATGGTGTTCGCGCTGTTCTTCGGCTGGGCGCTCTCCCGCGTCATCCAGTCGGACGACCATCCGACCAAGCAGGTGCTCGAGTCGATCTTCCAGGCCTGCATGAAGATCATCGGGCTCGCCATGGTGATCGCGCCCTACGCGATCTTCGGCATCGTGTTCAACACGGCCTACCGGATGGGTGCCGGCTTCCTCGGCAACGTCGCCTACTACGCGCTCGTCGTCGTCATCGGCCTCCTGCTGCAGTTCTTCGTCGTCTACGCCCTGTTCATCTGGGGCGTCGCGCGCACCAACCCGTTCCGCTTCTTCGCCCAGTGCAAGGAGGTCTATCTCTACGCCTTCACCACGGCGTCCTCCAACGCGACGCTGCCGGTCGCGATGGCCTGCGGCGAGGAGATCCTGAAGCTGCCGCCCAAGATCGTCCGTTTCGTCCTCACCATCGGGGCGTCGGCGAACCAGAACGGCTCCGCCCTGTTCGAGGGCGTCACCGTGATCTTCCTGGCGCAGGTGTTCGGCATCGACCTCACCATCGGCCAGCAGGTCATCGTGGTGCTGATGTCGATGCTGGCCGGCGTCGGCACGGCCGGCGTGCCGGGCGGCGCGCTGCCGCTGATCGTCGTCGTGATGGTGCAGGTCGGCATCCCGCCGGAGGGCATCGGCCTCGTGCTCGGCGTCGATCGCTTCCTCGACATGTGCCGCACCACGCTCAATGTCGGCGGCGACCTCGTCATCGCCAAGCTGGTGACCGCCTCGGTCGACGCGAAGACGCTCGCGGCGCTCAACGACGAAGAGGCGTCCATGAAGGCGGCCTGACCGCCGGCTGCGGCTCCGCCCGTCGCGCAAGACCCTGCCCGCAACGAGAAAGCTCCCCCGGACGGCCGTCCGGGGGAGCTTTCGTTTTCGTCGTGATCAGATGCGCCGGGTCAGCGGCCTGCCCGGCCCGCCCGGGCGGCGCGGGCGACCGGGCGCTCGGGGCGGGGAGCGGTGGCGACCGCCACGGCCGGGGTCGGGCGCGCCGCGGGACGCGGCCGGTTCCACCAGGTCGCGAACCAGCGGGCGACGGCGAGCAGGACTGCGGCGCCGATCAGGGCCGCCGCGGCGGTCGCGGCCGGGCCGAGGCCCGCGCCCCCCTTCGCCTGGAGCAGCCAGACGCCGTCGAAGGCGCCGAAGATGCCGACCACGGCGTCACCGGCGAGGCCGAAGCCCGGCGCCACGCCGGCGTGCTCGGCCTTCCAGGCGGCGAGGCCGCCGGCGATCACGATGATGAGAAGCGTCGTCAGCGACAGGTCCACGGGCAGGGGCAGGCTCATCTCGTCTCCTCGGGTCGGTGCGCGATCGGCTCGTCGGCGACGGCGACGGCGACGGCGGCGCGTGTCGCGCCGGTCGTCGTCACGTCGCGTCCGTCACACCGCGACGGCGGCGTCGCCGTCGAGGTCGGCCGGGCGCGCCGGCCGCGGGCGCCGGCGGCTGCCGCAGCCCGGGATCAGGCCGCACACCCGATCGAGCACGCCGGTGAGCTGCTGGCCGCGGCCGAGCGCACGGTCGAGCGCCGCCATGGTGCGGGCGTGGCCCGGCTCGTCGTCGTCCAGGAAGGTCGACATCACGTTGGCGTAGAGGAGCGCCAGCCCCTGGGCGCGGATCAGCCCGGTCGGGCCGGCGGCGCGGATCTCGGCGCCGGCCAGCATCCACTGCATCGCGTTGACGGCGAAGTTGTTGAGCGCGAGCGCCAGCGGCGGGTTGGTGCGGGCCGACTGCAGGAGCGAGCGGATCGCGCCCTTGTACGGGGCGAGCGCCTCGAAGCGCCGCATCAGCACGTCGAACAGCCGCTCGCGGGTCGGCTCGTCCGACATGTCGTCCTGGTCGCCGTTCAGAACCTCGCGATCGATCTCCTTGATGTGCGCGGCGAGGATCGCGAGCTTGCCGGAGAACTGGCCGCGCAGCTCGGCGAGCGAGACGCCGGCCCGGGCCGCGATGTCGCGCAAGCCGATCGTCTCGTAGGGCTGCTCGGCGAGCAGCGCCATGAACGCCTCGATCACTTTTCCGCGTGGCGTCCCGATGCGACCCGGGGCCTTGCCGGCGCCGGCCTGGCCGGTCGCGCCGCCGCTCTGTCGCCCGCCGCTCTCGGGGGTGTCCTCGATGCCGTCGTCGCTCGCGGGGGGACCGGGCTTGCGCGCCATGGGCTGCTCCTCTGGCTCGAAATGGCTCCCGAACCATGTAATTCCCCGGAGGGACGGGTGCCAGGGGCGTGCTGCGGCGCGACGTCTCACCCTGCGAGCGCCGCGCCCGTCAGCCGGCCAGCTCGCGCGAGCGGCGGGTCGCGGCGGCGATCGCTTTCTCCATCAGGGGATCGAGGCCGTCCGCGGCCATCAGCACGTCGAGGGCGGCCGCCGTGGTGCCGCCCGGCGAGGTGACGTTCCGGCGCAGCGTCGCGGCGTCCTGGGGCGAGCGGAACAGGAGCTCGCCGGCGCCCGCCACCGTCTCGCGGGCGATCCTCTCGGCCAGCGCGGCCGGCAGCCCGGCGGCGACGCCCGCCCGCGCCAAGCTCTCGGCCAGGAGGAACACATAAGCCGGTCCCGAGCCCGACACAGCCGTGACGGCGTCGATCAGCGCCTCGTCGTCGACCCAGTCGACCTTGCCGGTGGCGCCGAGCAGGTTCTGGGCGAGCGTCCGGCCGGCCTCGCTCACGGCGGCGTTGGCGACCGCGACCGTCATGCCGCGGCCGATGGCGGCCGGCGTGTTGGGCATCGCCCGCACGGCGGCCGTGCCGGGCCCGAACACCTGCTCGAGGAAGCCGAGCGTCTTGCCGGCCATGATCGAGATCATCACGGCGCCGGATGCGGCGAGCCCCTGCAGCGGCGGCAGCGCCGCCGGCGCCACCTGTGGCTTGACCGCGAGCACCACGGCCTCGGGCTTCAGCCCGGTCGGATCCGGATTGAGCCGCAGCCCCGAGATCGCCTGCGCGGCCATCTCGGGCGACGGTTGCGGCTCCAGCACGACGATTTTTCGCGGGTCGAGCCCGAGCCGCAGCCAGCCGTCGAGCAGCGCGCCACCCATCTTGCCGGCCCCGACCAGCACGATCGGTCCCTTCAGGCCGGCGAGCGCGCTCTTGGACGCGCCGGCGCCGCTCTTGGATCCTCCGGCGGCGGTCGCGGCGGGCATGGTGTCGGGCTTGCGCTGGGGCATGGCTTCAAGAACCTCTGGGACTTCGGCGGCTCTGGCGGCGCGCCGGAAACACGTTGACCGCCGGCCGGGGCTTCGTCCACAACCCGACCCATCGGTCCCGGACCGCTCGATCGGACACTCTCGGCCGCTTGGCAAGCCATCCGTTCGCGCGCGCCCGGGCGACATGACGAACATCGACGCGAGACATCGCGGGACTCATCGACGCCGACCATCGGCGCCGACCATCGGCGCGGACCATCGGCGCCGATCATCGGCGCGGGACATCGGCGCGGGACATCGGGGCGAGCATGGCCAAGGCGGTACTGGGGATCATCGGGGGGTCGGGCGTCTACGACCTGCCGGGACTGGAGAAGGTCGTCGAGAAGGCGGTCGAGAGCCCGTGGGGCGAGCCGTCCGGCCCGCTCGTCATGGGCGAAGTCGCCGGACTGCCGATCGTCTTTCTCTCGCGCCACGGCAAGGGCCACCGCATCTCGCCGTCCGACATCAACTACCGGGCGAACATCGACATCCTCAAGCGCGTCGGTGTCACCGACATCGTCACGCTGTCGGCCTGCGGCTCGTTCAAGCAGGAGCTGCCGCCCGGCACCTTCGTGCTGGTCGACCAGTTCGTCGACCGCACCTACAAGCGCGAGAGCTCGTTCTTCGGCACCGGCTGCGTCGCCCATGTGTCGATGGCGCACCCGATCTCGCCGCGGCTGCGCATCCACATCGCGGAAGCCGCGCGGGCCGAGGACATCGCGGTCGTCCACGACGGGACTTACGTGTGCATCGAGGGGCCGCAGTTCTCCAGCTATGCGGAGAGCATGACCTACAAGCAGGCTGGCTATTCGGTGATCGGCATGACCAACATGCCGGAGGCCAAGCTCGCCCGCGAGGCGGAGATTTGCTACGCGACCGTCGCCATGGTGACGGATTTCGACTGCTGGCATCCCGACCACGACGCCGTCACGGTGCAGGACATCATCAAGGTGCTCGGGGAGAACGCCGAGAAGGCGAAGCGCCTGGTGGCGCGGTTGGCGAAGGATTTCCCGCGCGAGCACGAGCCGTGCCCGATCGGCTCCGACCGCGCCCTCGACAACGCTCTCATCACGGCGCCGGCCGCGCGCGACTCGGCACTGCTGGCGAAGCTCGACGCCGTGGCGGGCCGGGTGCTGAAGAGCTGATCGCAGATCGGGCAGGGAGCTCGCGCACCGCTTCCCGCGCACGGGAAGCGGGAGGCGGCGCGGCGCTGAACCAAGAGAGGGACCATGTCTGTCGTTCTGGAGCCGATCGGGATCGTGCGGGGCGGACGGGCCGAGGCGGTCGACGACGGCTGGGGCACGGTCGAGGCCGACATCGTGCTCGATCCGGCGCAGGTGACGCCGGAGGCGACGCTGGGGCTGACCTCCTTCAGCCACGTCGTCGTCGTCTTCCACATGCACAAGGTCGGCGAGGACAAGGTCGAGCGCGGCGCCCGCCATCCGCGCGAGCGCGAGGACTGGCCGCGGCTCGGCATTCTCGCCCAGCCGGCGCGGTCGCGGCCGAACCGCCTCGGCGTGACGCCGGTGGCGCTCGTGGCGGTCGACGGGCTGACCGTCCGGGTGCGCGGCCTCGACGCCATCGACGGCACCCCGGTCCTCGACATCAAGCCGTACATCACCGGCTTCGCCCCGCGCGGCGTGATCCGCGAGCCGACCTGGGTGCGCGACCTCATGCGGGAGTATTGGTGACCCGCGTCGGTCCGGGGCGCGGACCCGTGAGATCCGCGAGCCCGGAATCCAGAGCCCCGGTGTCGGGGCTCACGGGAGACAGGGCGTATGGATCCCGGGCTCGCCCTTCGGCACGCCCCCGGACGACCGGCGAAGCCTCACAGCGTCCAGCGGCGCATGAACATGTCCACGTGGCCGCCGAACAGCGCGGCGAACACGGCCGAGAGGACGAAGCCGAGCGCGGCGAGGATCAGGGCGGCCGGAATTGCCGCGAGGCCGAGCTTGACGAGAAAGAACACGAGCCGGAAAAAGGGGATGCGGAGATCGACGACGACGGTCTTCTGCGTGATTTCGTCCATGGGGGGTCTCCGTTGCGTTCGGCGTCATGCTTCGCCACCCTGAGCCGCCCTGCAAGCGCGAGCCGCCCGGCAGTTCCATTGTCCCACCCCCATCAGGCCGTCCGATGACCATCAGCACCGCGTTGGAGAGCGATCTCCGGAACTCGATCCGGACCATCCCGGATTATCCCAAGCCCGGCATCCTGTTCCGCGACATCACCACGCTGCTCGGCAATGCCCGCGCGTTCCGCCGCACCGTCGACGAGCTGGTGCAGCCCTGGGCCGGCATGAAGATCGACAAGGTCGCCGGCATCGAGGCGCGCGGCTTCATCCTGGGGGGCGCGGTGGCGCATCAGGTCTCGGCCGGCTTCGTGCCGATCCGCAAGAAGGGCAAGCTGCCGCACAAGCGGGTCAGCATCGCCTATTCGCTCGAATACGGCCTCGACGAGATGGAGGTCCACGAGGACGCCGTGGTGGCCGGCGAGCGGGTGATCCTGGTCGACGATCTGATCGCCACGGGCGGCACGGCGGAAGGCGCCGTGAAGCTGATGCGCCAGCTCGGCGCCGAGGTGCTGGCCGCCTGCTTCGTCATCGACCTGCCGGATCTCGGTGGCGCCGACAAGCTGCGCGCCCTCGACGTGCCGGTGCGCACGCTCTTGACCTTCGACGGGCACTGAGGCGACGGCCCGTCATTTCCGGAGCGCGCGAATGCGCGAACCCGGAATTCAGCGACAGGCTCGGCGCGTCGGCGTGGATTTCGGGCTCGTCGCTGCGCGGTGCCCCGGAATGACGAGGGAATATTGCTCCCTGCGCTCATCCGGCCGGCGGCGAGAAGCCCGGCGGGGCGAGCTCGAAGGTCTCGAACAGAAAGCCCGGCGCCACCGTGCAGCCGACCAGCGTCCAGTCGCCGAGGCTCTCGGCGGCCTGCCAGGCGCCGGCCGGCACCACGGCCTGCGGCCGCTCGCCGGCGACGAGATCCGGCCCGAGCCGGACCGTGCGGGGCGCTTCTCCGGCCGGCGCGATGTCGAGCGCCAGCGGCGCGCCGGCGTGCCAGTGCCACGCCTCGGCGGCGTCGACCCGGTGCCAGTGTGAGCGCTCGCCCTTCGCCAGCAGGAAGTAGATGGCGGTCGAGGCGGCGCGCCCGGGCGCCACCTCGACCGGATCGCGGAACGTCTCGCGGTAGTGCCCGCCCTCGGGATGCGGCTGCAGCCCGAGCAGGGCGATCACCTCGGCGGCGGTCATGGTCGATCCCTTCCCAGTCTTACCCCGTCATCTCGCGGTGCTCGCCCGCAGGGCGAGCCTCGAAGGGGACGGCCTCTGCGCTGCGGCCGTCGCCCTTCGAGGGCCGCGCGTCGCGCGGCCACCTCAGGGTGACGGAGAGAGTCCGAGCGTTCGGCAAGGGATCAGAACCGGTTCTTGCGCTCGCGCACCTCGGCGAAGACCTGGGCGGCGGGCTTGCCGGCGAGCTTCACGGCGGCCGCGACGGCGGGCACGTCGGCGCGCAGGAACGGGTTGGCCTGCTTCTCGGCGCCGAGCGTCACGGGAATCGTCGGCCGGCCGGCGGCGATCTGCTTTTGCGCCTCGGCGGCGCGTGCCGCCAGCGCCGCGTTGTCGGGCTCGATCGTCTGCGCGAACTTGATGTTGGCGAGCGTGTACTCGTGCCCGCAATAGATCGCGGTGTCGTCGGGCAGGGCGCGCAGCTTGAGGAGGGAGGCCCACATCTGCTCGGGCGTGCCCTCGATCACCCGGCCGCAGCCGATCGAGAACAGCGTGTCGCCGACGAAGGCGACCTTGTCGGCGTCGAACACGTAGGCGATGTGGCCGGCCGTATGGCCGGGCGTGTCGAGCACCCGGGCGGTGAGGTCGCCGACCTTGACCGTGTCGCCCTCGGCGACGGTCGTGTCGACGGCCGGGATCGGCTGCTTCTCGTGGCGCGGCGCCGTCACCTTGCAGCCGTGCCGCTCCTTCAGCTCGGCGACGCCGCCGGTGTGGTCGCCGTGATGATGCGTCACCAGGATGTCGGTGAGGGTCCAGCCGGTCTCCTTCAGGGCCGCGTCGACGGCCCACGCCTCGGGCGCGTCGATCGACGCCGTGGCGCCGGTCGCCGGATCGTGGATCAGCACGCCGAAATTGTCGGACAGGCACTTGAAGAGATGGGTCTGCGCGGCCATGGGGTTCCGTTCGGTCGGGTGGGGTCGGTCCTTGCGATCGGTCTGGACCTAGGATGAACCGGGCGATTGCGCAACGGCAACAGGGTCGCGCGAGGAAAGGCATCGTGTCCCGGGCGCGGCGCAGGGCGCCGCGAACCGGAACGACCTCGATTATCAGGACGCAATGACGTCCAAATAACTCACCCGAACGCGCGGCCCTCCTCGCGGAGAATCCGGGCGATCTCGGTCAGGCGATGGTCGGCCGAAAAGTCCTCCAGCCGCACCGGGAGCTTCTGGCGCCAGTTCGGGTGCTCGTTGATGGTGCCGGGCACGTTCGGCTGGTCGGCGACCTGGAAGGCGTCCTCGGCGGCCACCACCATCAGCCGGCTCGGCGTGCGGGCGAGGAAGCGGGCGATTCCGTCGAACGACAGGTGCTCGGCGGCGATGTCGCGGCGCAGCGCCTCGGCGATCCGGGTCTGCGCCTGCCGGCGCTCGTCGGCGGTCTCGCCCGGATCGAGTCCGAGCCCGTGCTTGACGTCGAGGTCGTGGCCCGACATCCAGCCCGAGAAGGTCGACAGGTCGTGGGTCGAGAACGACACCAGCGCCTGCGCCGGATACTTGGCCGGCGGCGAGAACGAGCTGTCCGTCGTCCACTCGCGCTCGAACAGCATGATCCGGTAGGACCACACGTTCCAGCCGGCGAGCGTCTCGCGGAAGCCATCCGGCACGGTGCCGAGATCCTCGCCGATCACGATGCAGTGCGCGGCCTGGCTCTCCTGCGCCACGACCGCCATCATGGCCTCCAGCGGGAAGCGGACATAGGTTCCCTGGTCGGCCTTGAAGCCGTGCGGCACCATGTAGAGCCGGTTGAAGCCGAGCACGTGGTCGAGCCTGATCGCGCCGGCGTGGCGCATCACGGCGCGCAGCGTCTCGCGCAGCAGCGCGAAGTCGGTCGCCATCAGGACGCGCGGATTGAACGAGGCGAGGCCCCAGTCCTGTCCGGCCGTGTTGAGAAGATCGGGCGGGGCGCCGGCCGACAGCTCGCGCACATAGGCGCCCTGGCTCGACCACACGTCGGCACTGTCGGCCGCGACCCCGACCGCGACGTCGAGATAGAGGCCGACCGGCATGCCGGCCTCGGCGGCCGCCGCGCTGCAGGCGGCGAGCTGGCGGTCCGCCGTCCACTGCACGAAGGCGTGGAACTCCATGTCGGCGGCGCTCGCGGCGAGCGAGGCGATCGCCTCGCGCGAGGGCGCCCGCCACTCCTCCGGCCAGTTCCACCATGGCCCGCCGTGGCGGGCGCGCAGCACCATGAAGGCGCAGTAGCCGGCGAGCCAGTCGCCGCGCTCGGCCTTGAAGGCGGCGAAGTCGGCGCGGCGCTCCTCGCTCGCCCGCTCGCGGAACGCCTCGAAGGCGATGCGCAGGCCCTTCAGCTTGAGCGGGATCACGCCGGCATAGTCGACCTGGGCGGCGGCGCGCAGCCGCACGACGTCGTCGCCGAGGCCCGCCGCGGCGCCGGGAAACTCCGGGATCGCCGCGACGTCGATATACAGCGGGTTGAGAAAGAGGCGCGAGGTCGGTGAGTAGGGGCTGATCGCGCCGGGGTCGTCGAGCGCGATCGCGTGCAGCGGATTGAGCGCGACACCGGCGGCGCCGAGCCGGCCGGCGAGGCGCACGAGCGCGCGCAGATCCGAGAAGTCGCCGATGCCCCAGTTGCGCTCCGAGCGCACGCCGTAGAGCTGGACGGCGAGCGCCCAGACCCGGCCGCCCTTGTCGAACGCCTTGGGCTGCCACGCCGCCTCCGGCGCCACCAGCACGGCCTGCGGGCGCGGTCCCGGCGGCTCGAGCTGGAGCTGATAGGAGCCGATCTTGGTCTTCTCCGGCAGCACCACGGCGCCGTGCTCGCAGGTGCCCGACGCGACGGTGCGGCCGGCCCGCGTCAGCCGCCACGTCGTGCCGTCGCCGCAGACGCCGTAGATCGGGTCGATGTGTCCCTTGCGCCGGACATGAATGTGCGGCTCGGCGCCCAGCGGCGGCCCGCTGCGCGCCAGCACGTCGAGGACCGCGGCGAGCGCGTCGTCGCTCACCTCGCGGAACTGGCCGCGCGCGTCGTAGTAGCTCGTCTCGACGCCGAAGGTTTCGGCGCGACGGCTCAGCTCGCCTTCACTCATGCCGCTCGACACTCACGTCGCGAGACGTGTCCCGTGCTCGCCCGTCGCGGTTCGGTCACCCGTCGCGGTCGGATCAGTGGCGCTCGAACCGCACCACCGGCGCCTCGGCGCCGTGCGTCCCGACCGCCGGCACCGTGGGAACCTGCGAGACGATCGGCAGCGCCATGTAGGCCGAGTCGTCGAGCGTGCGAACGAAGTCGTCGAACCATAGCTGGACCGATGTCGCGCGCAAGACCTTCATCATCGCTTGCCAGCGCGCGATGCGCTCCTCGAGCGACATGCGCAGCGCCGCGCCGATCGCCTCGCCGATCGCCGCGGTGTCGTGCGGATTGACCAGCAGCGCCGCGTCGAGCTCGCGCGCCGCGCCGGCGAGCTCGGACAGCACCAGCACGCCCGGGTCGAACGGGTTCTGGGCCGCGACGTATTCCTTGGCGACGAGATTCATGCCGTCCGCGAAGGGCGTCACCAGGCCGACACGAGCGGTCCTGTAGAACCCCGCGAGCGTGGTCTGGGCGTAGCCCTTGGCGAGATAGCGGATCGGCGTCCAGTCGGGCTCGCCGAAGCGGCCGTTGACGTCGCTGACGAGACCGGCGATCTCGGCCCTCAGCGCCTTGTAGGCCGGGATGTCGCCGCGCGACGGCACCGCGACCTGCATCAACGTGACCTCGCGCCGGAGCGCCGGCTCGGTGTCGAGGAGATGCGCGAAGCCGCGCAGCCGGTTGGGGATGCCCTTCGAGTAGTCGACGCGGTCGACGCCGACGACCAGCCTGCCGCCGTGCAGGCTGGAGCGCAGCCGCGACACCTCCGGACGCGCCGCCGCCTTGGTGGCGCGGCTGGCGAACGTCTCGGCGTCGATGGTGATCGGGAAGGTGCCGAGCCGCGTCTCGCCGCGGCGCGACCGCACCGTGGTGGCGCCGCGCGGGGCCGTGCTGGTCGCCGCGGCTCGCGTCACGGCGAGGCCGAGCTCGCGACTCAGATAACTTTCGAAGTTGCGCTGCGAGTCGATCGTCTGGAAGCCGATCAGATCGTAGGCGAGCATCGCCTCGATCAGCTCGCGATGATGCGGCACCGCCACCATGGCGTCGCGGCCCGGCATCGGCGTGTGCAGGAAGAAGCCGATCGGCAGGTTGACGTCGAGCTTGCGCAGCTCCGCACCGAGTGGCAGGAAATGATAATCCTGGACCCAGATCGTCGCATCGGCGCGACAGAAGCGCAGCAGCGCGCGCGCCATGTGGCCGTTCACCTCGCGATAGGAGGCGTAGTCCTGCGGGCTGGTGGCGATCAGATCGGGCCGCGAGTGCAGCGCCGGCCACAGGGCCGAGTTGGCGAAGCCTTCGTAATAGCCGCGGTAGTGCTCTGTCGGCAGGTCGAGTGTCGCCAGTGCGCCTTTGCCGAGCGCCTCGACCTCGACCAACGGCTCCTTGCCGCCGCAGGCGTCGCGGGTGCGCCCGCTGGCGCCGACCCAGATGGCACCCGACTCGCTCACGGCCGGCAGCAGGGCGGCGGCCAGGCCGCCGGTCATCGGCTCGTCGGCCTTGGCGCGCGCCACCCGATTGGACACCACGACGATACCCAAGACGATCCTCCTGATGACCGCCCCGGCATCGTTGCGCCGGGGTCCGACGATTTGCGCGGGGAACAACGACTTGGGTCGTCGACGGTTCCGGCCGCCCCTGCGGCGTGTCGGCGCGCGGGGCGCTTCGGCGCGCCCGGGTCGCGCTGGAACCGAGCCGCGATTCGATGCTTCATACGGACGCGGCGAGGTCCGGCGGGCCGGCCGCGCCGAGCCCGCGCGATGGAACCGCGGCGCGCCTGATTCGTTTTCGTTCGCCGTCGGGTGGCGCCGTCAGGTAGCCTCGACATGCGACCCTCGGCACACGACCCTCGACACACGACCCTCGACACACGACGATGGCCTCGACACACGAACATGGTCGATCATGACGCACGATCCGCGCCTCACCTCGGCCCTGGACGCGACGCCGCTCGATTCGGACGTCTACGGTCGTCGCCACGTCATCGAGGACGTCTATCCGACCGTCGATGCGGGCCGGTATCCGGTGAAGCGGATCGTCGGCGCGCCGGTCGACGTGTGGGCCGACATCTTTCGTGACGGGCACGACGTGACGGTGGCGGCGCTGCGCTGGCGGCGCGAGGGCGAGCGCGGCTGGTGGACGGCGCCGATGCTGCATGTCGAGAACGACCGCTGGCACGGCACCTTCGTCCCCGTCGAGCTCGGCCGCCACGTGTTCGCGATCGAGACTTGGACCTCGGGCTTCGCCACCTGGCGGCGCGACACGTTGGCCAAGCAGAAGGCCGGACAGGACATCGCGCTCGAGCTGAAGGAGGGGCGCGCCCTGGTCGCGGCGGCGCTGCCGCGCGCCGGCGACACGGCGGGTAAGCTGCAGGCGGCGCTGCACCGGTTCGATGCCGGCGAGGATGCGGGCCCGCTGCTCGCCGCCGATCTCGCCGCCGCGATCGCGGCCGTCGAGCCGCGGCCCGATCTGACCTGGAGCCAGGCCTTCCCGATGATGATCGAGCGGGCGCGAGCGCGCGCCGGCGCCTGGTACGAGCTGTTCCCGCGCAACGAGACCGACGATCCGGCCCGTCACGGCACCTTCGATGGCGTGGTCGCGCGGCTGCCCGACATCGCCGCGATGGGCTTCGACGTTCTGTACTTCCCGCCGATCCACCCGATCGGCACGACGAACCGCAAGGGCAAGAACAACGCGCTCGAGGCCGAGCCGGGCGATCCGGGCTCGCCTTACGCGATCGGCGCCGCCGAGGGCGGCCACGACGCGATCCATCCCGCCCTCGGCACGCTCGACGATTTCCGCCGCCTGGTCGCGGCGGCACGCGGCCACGGGCTCGAGATCGCGCTCGACTTCGCGACGCAGTGCTCGCCCGACCATCCGTGGATCAAGCAGCATCCCGAGTGGTTCAGGTGGCGGCCGGACGGCTCGATGACATCCGCCGAGAACCCGCCGAAGAAGTACGGGGACATCACCAATCCCGACTTCTACTGCGCCGAGCGCGTCGCACTCTGGCAGGCGCTGCGCGACGTCGTGCTGTTCTGGGCCGAGCAGGGCGTGCGCATCATCCGGGTCGACAATCCGCACACCAAGCCGTTCCCGTTCTGGGAGTGGATGATTCGCGACGTGCAGGCGCGCTTCCCCGACCTGATCTTCCTGGCCGAGGCCTTCACCCGGCCGAAGCCGATGAAGGCGCTGGCCAAGCTCGGCTTCTCGCAGTCCTACACCTACTTCACCTGGCGCACCGGCAAGGACGAACTGTCCGCCTACATGGCCGAGCTGACGCGCCATCCGGAACGCGAGTATTTTCGCCCGAATTTCTTCGTCAACACGCCCGACATCCTGCCCTATCATCTGCAGGGCGGGGAACCGTGGATGTTCAAGTCGCGCCTCGCCCTCGCCGCGACGCTCGCGGGCAGCTATGGTGTGTTCGCCGGCTTCGAGCTTCTGGAGCACGTGCCGCTCGCGCCCGGCAAGGAGGAGTATCTCGATTCCGACAAGTACGAGATCAGGCCGCGGGACTGGAACGCGCCCGGCCACATCAAGGATTACATCGCGATGCTCAACGGCGTTCGCCGCGCCAACCCGGCTCTGCAGCAGACGTCGAACTTCGCCTTCGCGCCGGTCGACAGCCCGAACGTGATCGGCTTCGTGAAGGAATCGGTCGGGCGCGACAATGTCGTCGCGACGGCCGTCGCGCTCGCGCCCGGGCGCCACGACGTCTGGCTGCATGTCGGCGACATGCGGATCGGCCCGGAGGGCGCGCGCCGGCCGGTGCGGGCCGTGGAGAACCTCGTCACCGGCGAGTGGCGGCTGATCGAATGGGGCGGGGTGCGCCTCTCGATCGATGCCGACCACGATCCCGCCGTGATCCTGCGCTGCGTCGCCTGATCGCGCGGCACCCCGATTGCCGGACGACTTCGTCAACAGCCTCGGAAGCCCATGAACCTTCTGTCCGACATCGCCGCCGCGACGGCGCCGGATCCGTCCGGCGACCCGCTCTGGTACAAGGACGCGGTGATCTACCAGATCCACGTCAAGTCGTTCTTCGACAGCAACAACGACGGGATCGGTGACTTCAACGGCCTGACCCACCAGCTCGACTACATCCAGGATCTCGGCGTCACGGCGCTGTGGCTCCTGCCGTTCTATCCGAGCCCGGGGCGCGACGACGGCTACGATATCGCCGACTATCGCCGCATCAATCCCGACTTCGGCTCGATGAAGGATTTTCGGCGCTTCATGACGGAAGCGCACCGGCGCGGCCTGAAGGTGATCACCGAGCTGGTGATCAACCACACCTCCGACCAGCATCCGTGGTTCAAGCGGGCGCGGCGCTCGCGCCGTGGCTCGAACGCCCGTGACTGGTACGTGTGGAGCGACACCGACCAGAAGTTCCTCGACACGCGGATCATCTTCACCGACACCGAGAAATCCAACTGGACCTGGGACCAGGAGGCCGGCGCCTACTACTGGCACCGCTTCTTCTCGCACCAGCCCGACCTCAATTTCGACAATCCGCGTGTCCTGTGGGCGATGGTGCAGGTGATGCGCCGCTGGCTCGACTTCGGGGTCGACGGCTTTCGCCTCGACGCCATCCCGTATCTGGTCGAGCGCGAGGGGACCATCAACGAGAACCTCCCCGAGACCCACGCCCTCATCAAGAAGCTGCGGGCCGAGCTCGACGCCTACGCACCCGGCACCTTCCTGCTCGCCGAGGCGAACCAGTGGCCCGAGGACGTGCGCGCCTATTTCGGCGACGGCGACGAATGCCACATGGCGTTCCACTTCCCGCTGATGCCGCGCATCTACATGGCGATCGCCCAGGAGGACCGCTTCCCGATCAACGACATTCTGCGCCAGACCCCGGACATTCCGAGCAACTGCCAGTGGGCACTCTTCCTGCGCAATCACGACGAGCTGACGCTCGAGATGGTGACGGACGCCGAGCGTGACTATCTGTGGTCGACCTACGCGGCCGATCCGCGTGCGCGCATCAATCTCGGCATCCGGCGGCGCCTCGCGCCCCTCATGGACAACGACCGGCGCAAGATCGAGCTGATGAACAGCCTCCTGTTGTCGCTGCCGGGGACGCCCGTCGTCTACTACGGCGACGAGATCGGGATGGGCGACAACATCTATCTGGGCGATCGCAACGGCGTGCGCACGCCGATGCAGTGGACGTCCGACCGCAACGGCGGCTTCTCGCGCTGCGATCCGGCGAAGCTCTATCTGCCGCCCATCATGGACCCGGTCTACGGCTACCAGGCCGTCAACGTGGAGGCGCAGGCGCGCTCGCCCTCGTCGCTCTACAACTGGATGAAGCGGCTGATCGGGGTCCGTAAGTCCAGCAAGGTGTTCGGCCGCGGCGGCATGACCATCCTGCGGCCGTCCAACCGGTCGGTGCTGGCCTATCTGCGCCATCACGAGACCGAGGTGATTCTCTGCGTCGCCAATCTGTCACGCTCGGCCCAGTGGGCCGAGATCGACCTGTCGGCGTGGCGCGGCCGGGTGCCGATCGAGATGATCGGCCGGGTGCGGTTCAAGCGCATCGACGACGGGCCGTTCGCCGTCACGCTCGCGCCCTACGGCTTCTTCTGGTTCCAGCTTTCCGAGGAGAGCGGCGGTCCCGGCCCGGAGACCATCATGCCGCGCGAATGGATCACCCTGGTGCTCCAGGGCGATTGGAGCTCGCTCGGCAAGGCGAGGGTGCGCCAGCCGCTGGAGCGCGAGGTGCTGCCGGCCTTCCTGTCCGGCCGCCGCTGGTTCGCCGGCAAGGGGATGGCGGGCGGCGAGACGCGCGTGTCGCGGCTCGTGCCGCTCGGCGAGGGCGCGTTTCCGCCGGTGCTCGCCGTCGTCGACCATGTCGGCCCGAGCGGCGCCGTCGCCCGCTACGCGCTGCCGCTCGCGGTGCGCTGGGGCCATATCGACCGCAACGCCGACTATCCGCTCGCCGCGATCCTCGCTCCGGTGCGGCTCACCAACCGCGAGGGCGCGCTGGTCGACGCGGTCGCCGACCGCGAGGCCGTGTCCGGCCTCGTCGGCCAGATTCACGCGGGCGCGCGCCGCGGCGACGGCGAGGCGACGCTCGAATTCCTGCCGACCGAGCGGTTCGCCGCCGGCACGTTGCCGCCGATCGTCATGGTGCGGGGGGCCGACGTCGAGCAGACCAACTCGACGACGCTGATCGACAACGCCTTCGTGTTGAAGATCTACCGCCGCATCACGGACGGGGTGAACCCCGAGGTCGAGATGGGGCGGTTCCTCACCGACGCGACCACCTTCGCCAACACGCCGCCCCTGATGGGGACCATCGAGCTCGTCGAGGGCGAGCGGCGCTCGGCCGTCGCCGTCCTGCATCGCTTCGTCGAGAATCAGGGCGATGCCTGGTCGCACACCGCCGCCTCGCTCGACCGCTGGCTGGAGGACGTCGCCATGCTGCCGGGCGCGACCGAGCCGCGTCCGGCTCCCGACGTCACCTTCATCAACCGGATCCGCCAGATCGGCCGCCGCACCGCGGAATTGCATCTGGCCCTCGCGAGCCGTCCCGATGTCGCGGGCTTCGCGCCCGAGCCGGTCACCATGTCGGATGTCGACACCTGGACGTCCGAGCTCGTGCGCAACGCCGAGGCGATGTTCGCCGCGCTGGCGCGGCGGCAGCCGGGCCTCCCGGCGACGGCCCAGCCGTCGGCTCAGCTCTTGCTCGGTCGCCGGGAGGAGGCGCTCGCGACCCTGTCCGGCCTGCTCGCCGGGTCGAGCGACGTGCGACCGCTCGACGTGGACAAGATCCGTCATCACGGAGATTTCCATTTGGGGCAGATTCTGATCGCCAAGGACGACGTGCAGATCGTCGACTTCGAGGGCGAGCCCGAGCGACCACACGCCGAGCGGGTTCGCAAGGCGCCGTCCGCCCGCGATGCTGCCGGCTTCCTGCGCTCGCTCGACTACGCCGCGACGTCCGCCCTGATCCGTCACCGGGAGAAAGCCGCCGACGGACCGCAGCGACTCATGGAGGTACTTGACTCCTGGCGCAATGCGGCGACGGATGCGTTCTTGATGTGCATGCGCGAAACGTCGGCCGGCAGCCGGCTGTGGCCTTCCGATCAGGCCGCGGCCGACCGCCTCCTGCGTTTCTTCATTGTGGAAAAGGCCGTTTACGAGGTGGGATATGAGTTCGCCAATCGTCCAGACTGGGTCCATGTGCCGCTCGCCGGGCTGGCGCGGGCTCTCTTTCCGGTCGAAGGCGCGCAGCCATGACTGAGGTCGTCACCGCGGAGGCCCATGCCATCATCGGCGGTTATCACGCCGATCCGTTCCGTTATCTCGGACCCCATGTCGATCATGGCCAGCCGATCGTGCGCGTCTACCTGCCGGGCGCCCGCCAGGTTCGCGTCCGCTATCCGGAAGGCCAGGAGGCCGAGCTCAAGCGCATCCACGACGCCGGCCTGTTCTCCGGCCCGGTGCCGTCGAACGGCCGCGACTACCGGCTGCTGGCGACATGGGGCAAGAGCGAGGCGATCGCGCTCGACGACCCCTACCGGTTCGGCCCGGTGTTCTCCGACCTCGACCTCTATCTGATGGGCGAGGGGACGCACCTGCAGATCTACGACCGGCTCGGCGCGCATCCGATGGTGCACGAGGGCGTCCAGGGCGTCGCCTTCGGCGTGTTCGCGCCGAACGCGCGTCGGGTCAGCGTCGTCGGCGACTTCAACTTCTGGGACGGTCGCCGCCACGCCATGCGGGTGCGCGGCAACGGCTTCTGGGAGATCTTCATTCCCGACGCCAAGCCGGGCGACAAGTACAAGTACGAGATCGTCGGGCCGCACACCTCGGCGCCTCTCCTCAAGGCCGACCCCTACGCCTTCTCGGCCGAGGTGCGCCCGCTCACCGCCTCGGTGATCGTCGATCCGGCGAGCCTGCCGCAGATCACGCCCGGTCCGGCCGGCATCAACCGGCACGACGCCCCGATCTCGATCTACGAGGTCCATCTCGGCTCGTGGCGCCGCAATCCGTACCTCAACAACTCCTGGCTCACCTATCGCGAGCTCGCCGAGCAGCTGCCGCAATACGTCGCCGACATGGGCTTCACCCATGTCGAGCTCTTGCCGATCGCCGAGCATCCGTTCGACGCCTCGTGGGGCTACCAGCCGACCGGCCTCTACGCGCCGACCAGCCGGTTCGGCACGCCGCACGACTTCGCCTGCATGATCGACGCGTTCCACAAGCACGGCGTCGGCGTCATCCTCGATTGGGTGCCGGGGCACTTCCCGGACGACGCCCACGGTCTCGCCCAGTTCGACGGCACGGCGCTCTACGAGCACGCCAACGCGATGCAGGGTCGGCATCTCGACTGGAACACGCTGATCTACAATTTCGGTCGCCGTGAGGTCGCGAACTTCCTCGTCGCCAACGCGCTGTTCTGGATGGACCGCTACAAGATCGACGGCCTGCGCGTCGACGCCGTCGCCTCGATGCTCTATCTCGACTACTCGCGCCCCGAGGGCGGCTGGATCCCCAACAAGTACGGCGGTCGCGAGAACCTCGAGGCGATCGACCTCCTGCGCCGCTTCAACACCGAGGTGTTCGGCCGCTTCCCCAACGCCACCACGATGGCCGAGGAATCGACCGCCTGGCCGATGGTGTCGCGCCCCGCCGACAGCGGTGGGCTCGGCTTCGGCTTCAAGTGGAACATGGGGTGGATGCACGACACCCTGCGTTACATGGCGAAGGATCCGATCTACCGGAAGCATCACCACGGCGACGTCACGTTCGGAATGCTCTACGCGTTCTTCGAGAACTTCGTGCTGCCGCTGTCCCACGACGAGGTGGTGCACGGGAAGGGCTCGATCTTCGGCCGCATGCCGGGCGATCGCTGGCAGAAGTTCGCCAATCTGCGCGCCTACTACACCTTCATGTACGGGCACCCGGGCAAGAAGCTCCTGTTCATGGGCGGCGAGTTCGCCCAGGAGCGCGAGTGGACGCACGACCACAGCCTCGATTGGCACCTCCTCGAATACAAGGAGCACGCCGGCATCCAGTCGCTCGTCCGCGACCTCAACCGGCTCTACAAGACGCTGCCGGCCCTGCATCAGCTCGATGCCGAGCCGGGCGGCTTCGAGTGGCTCGTCGTCGACGACGCCGACAACAGCGTCTTCGCCTGGCTGCGCCGCGGCCGCGACCCGGGCTCGGTCTGCCTCGTCGCCGTCAACTTCACGCCGGCGCCGCGGGAGAACTACCGGCTGCGGGTGCCGTTCGGCGGCGGCTGGCGCGAGGTGTTCAACTCCGATGCCGAGATCTACGGCGGCGGCAACATCGGCAACGGCGGCCGCATCCAGGCCGAGGACACCGACCACGGCGCCGTGCTGAGCCTGGTGCTCCCGCCGCTCGCCGGGGTCGTCCTGGTCCCGGAGGCGTGACGTCATGAAGGTCGAGCCGGGCGTGCCGTATCCGCTCGGCGCGACCTTCGACGGCCGCGGAACGAACTTCGCGATCTTCTCGGCGAACGCCGAGAAGATCGAGCTCTGCCTGTTCGACAACACCGGACGGCGCGAGACGGACCGCGTCGTCCTGCCGGCCGTGAGCGAGGACGTCTGGCACGCCTATCTGCCCCAGGTCGTCCCGGGGCAGGTCTACGGCTATCGCGTCTACGGGCCCTACGATCCGGAGCGCGGCCACCGCTTCAATCCGCACAAGCTGCTGCTCGATCCCTACGCCAAGCGGCTGACCGGGCACTTCGTGTGGAGCGACGCGCACTTCGCGTACCGGATGCGCAGCGCCCGGGGGGATCTCTCCTTCGACAAGCGCGACAATGCCCGCGGGGTTCCGAAGGCCGTCGTCGTCGACGACGCCTTCACCTGGGGTCGCCATCCGCGGCCCGCGGTGCCGTGGCATTCGACCGTGATCTACGAGGCGCATGTCCGCGGGCTGACCATGCTGCGCGAGGACGTGCCGTCGCATCTGCGCGGCTCGTTCCGCGGGCTCGCCGCGCCGTCGATGATCGAGCACTACAAGCGGCTCGGCATCACGGCGATCGAGCTTCTGCCCGTGCACGCCTTCGTCGACGAGCGCATGCTGGTCGACAAGGGGCTGCGCCAGTACTGGGGCTACGGCACCATCGGCTTCTTCGCGCCGGAGCCGCGCTACGGCACGCCGGAGACCGGCGTCGAGGACTTCAAGTCGATGGTCGGCCAGCTGCACGATGCCGGCCTCGAGGTCTATCTCGACGTCGTCTACAACCACACCGGCGAGGGCAACCATCTCGGCCCGACGCTGTCGTTCCGCGGCATCGACAACGCCTCGTACTACTGGCTGCGGCCGAACGCGCCGCGCTACTACGAGGACTTCACGGGCACCGGCAACTCGCTCAACCTCACCCATCCGCGCGTCCTGCAGATGGTGATGGACTCGTTGCGGTACTGGGTCGAGCAGTGCCACGTCGACGGCTTCCGCTTCGACCTCGCGACGACGCTCGGGCGCGAGCCGCACGGCTTCGATCCGACCTCCGGCTTCTTCGCCGCGATCGGCCAGGATCCGGTGCTGTCGCGCGTCAAGCTGATCGCCGAGCCGTGGGACATCGGGCTCGGCGGCTATCAGCTCGGCGGCTTCCCGCCCGGCTGGTCGGAATGGAACGACCAGTTCCGCCGCACCGTGCGGTCGTTCTGGCGCGGCGACGCCAACCAGATCCGCGATCTCGCCGCGCGCGTCACCGGCTCGGCCGACCGCTTCCGGCATCGCCGCCGCATGCCGCGCGCCAGCATCAATCACGTCACCGTGCACGACGGCTTCACGCTCGCCGATCTGGTCAGCTACGCCCGCAAGCACAACGAGGCGAACGGCGAGGGCAACCGCGACGGCTCCGACGACAACATCAGCGCCAACTGGGGCGTCGAGGGGCCGACCACCGACAAGGAAATCCGCGAGGTCCGTCGCCGCGTGCGCAGCGGTCTGCTCGCCACCCTCTTCCTGTCGCAGGGCGTGCCCCTGATGCTGGCCGGCGACGAGGTCGGCAACTCGCAGGGCGGCAACAACAACCCGTACTGCCAGGACAACGAGGTCGGCTGGGTCGACTGGTCCGGCCTCGGCCGTGACGGCGACGATCTCGTCGCGCTGGTCGAAAAGCTCACGGCGCTGCGGCGTGACTATCCGCAGCTGCAGGGCCGGCGTTGGCTGGTCGGCCGCCGCGGCGACCAGTACGACGTCAAATGGCTGACGCCCGGTGGAACCGAGATGGACGGCGCGGATTGGGCCTTTGCGGAAGCGCGGTTCCTGTCCTACGTGCTCGCGCCGCTCGATCCCTCGGGTGCTCCTTTGCTGATCCTGTTCAACGCGGCCGCTCATCCGGTCGATGTCGTGCTGCCGACATGGCCCGATTGCGCGGCCTGGACCCGGGTGCTGGCGACCGTGGCGCCCGACGATCCCAGGACCGAGGCGCCGAAGCCCGGCACGACGTTCGCGACCCCCTCGCGCTCCGTCACCGTCTTCGCGGGAACGCCGTGACGTCCGCGCCGGCTCCGGGCGGCGCCGCGCCGCCCGTGCCCAGCGAGTCCCGCCCGTGCCAGGAGGCCCGATGCCGCCCGTCGTTCCGACCGCGACTTATCGGCTACAGCTCTCGTCCACGCTCGGCTTCGACGAAACCGCGGCGCTGGTGCCGTATCTGAAGAGCCTCGGCGTCAGCCATCTCTACGCCTCTCCGTTCCTCAAGGCGCGGGCCGGCTCGACCCACGGCTACGACATCGTCGACCACGATGCCCTCAATCCCGAGTTCGGCGGCGACGCCGCCTTCGACCGCCTTTCCGCGGCGCTGGAGAAGGCCGACATCGGCCTGATCCTCGACTTCGTGCCGAACCACATGGGCGTCGGCTATGCCGACAATGCCTGGTGGCTCGACGTGCTCGAATGGGGCCAGAGGTCGCCGCACGCCGCCTCCTTCGACATCGAATGGGAGACGCTGCCCTATCGCCCGCACGGCGGCCTGCTGATCCCGATCCTCGGCAAGTCCTACGGCGAGGCGCTCGACGACGGCGACCTCGTGCTGAAATACGACGCCGCCGAAGGCTCCTTCTCGGTCTGGTACTTCGAGCATCGGCTGCCGATCCGGCCGAACCGCTACGGCGACATCCTGAAGACCGTGGTGGCCGAGGCCGGCGCCACCGACACCGATGCGGGGCGCAAGCTGCTCGCGCTGGCGAACCGGTTTCCCGACCCGAACGAACCGACCCGCGAGCACGCGCCGGCCTTCAAGGCCGAGCTCGCCGCCGTGCCGGGCGGCGCCGCCGTGATCGCGCGCGGCCTCGCCGCCTATCGGCCCGGTGCCGCCGACCCGACCCGGCTGCATCGTCTGCTGGAGCGCCAGCACTACCGCGTCGCGCATTGGCGCGTCGCCTTCACCGAGATCAACTACCGGCGCTTCTTCGACATCAACGACCTCGCCGGCATCAAGGTCGAGAACCTCGCGACCTTCGACGCCGCCCACCGCCGCGTGCTGGCGCTGATCCGCGACGGCCGCCTGCACGGCCTGCGGCTCGATCACGTCGACGGGCTGCTCGATCCGGTGCAGTACGCGCGGCGCCTGTCGCGCGTCGTGCGCGCCGTGCGGCCCGGGCCGGCGCGGGCGCAGCCCTTCTACATCGTCGCCGAGAAGATCCTCGCCGAGGGCGAGCCGATGCCCGCCATGCCGGGCATCGCCGGCACCACCGGCTACGACGTGCTCAACGATCTCCTCCGGGTGCTGCTCGACGACGCCGGCATGCCGCGGCTCGACGCGCTCTATCGCGACATTCTGGGCGAGCGGCAGGATTTCGAGCGGATCGTCGAGGACGCCAAGCTGCGGGTGCTCGACACCATGCTGGCGTCCGAGTTCACGGTGCTGTGCCGCCTGCTCGCCCGCATCGCGGCCGGCCATTGGAAGAGCCGCGACTTCACCTTCGAGCGCCTGCGCGCCGCGCTGCAGGCCTACATCGTCCAGTTCCCGGTCTACCGCACCTACATCGGCGCCGGCGGCCAGGTCTCGGCCGAGGACCGCGCCCGCATCGTCGAGACCATCGCGCGGGCGCGCGCGCGCTGGTACGGCCCCGACGTCGGCGTGCTCGACTTCCTCCAGGAGGTGCTGACCCTCGACCTGATCGCCCCCGGGCGCCAGGGCTACAGCATCCCGCGGGTGCGGCGCTTCTCCGCCAAGGTGCAGCAGCTCACCGGCCCGGTGACGGCGAAGGCGCTGGAGGACACGGCGTTCTATCGCTACCACCGGCTGATCGCGCTCAACGAGGTCGGCGGCGAGCCGGTGCTGCCGGCGCTGTCGCCGGGCGAGTTCGACTACCGCATGAAGGCGCGGCTCGCGCATCCGCATGCGATGGTCGCGACGGCGACCCACGACACCAAGCGTGGCGAGGACGCGCGCATGCGCATCCTGTCGATCGCCGAGATCGCGGCCGATTGGGAGGCCGCGGTGCGGCGCTGGCGCCAGCGCAACGAGCCGCTGATCACCAGGAAGCCGCGCCGCGCGCCCTCCGACGCGCACGAATACATGCTCTACCAGGCGCTGATCGGCGCGTGGCCGACGAATGGCGCGCCGGATGCCGGCCTGATCGAGCGGCTGCAGACCTATGCCGTGAAGGCGCTGCGCGAGGGCAAGCAGGAGACGAGCTGGCACAATCCGGACGACGCCTACGAGGGCGCCGTCACGGCCTTCGTGGCCCGCCTGCTCGATCCCGGGGCGTCGTCCGACGTCCTCGCCGACTTCGCCGAGATCGCCGGCCGCACGGCGCTGCTCGGGGCGCTGAACAGCCTCTCCCAGCTCGGCCTCAAAACGACGATCCCGGGCGTGCCCGACGTCTATCAGGGCACCGAGCTGTGGGATCTGTCGCTGGTCGATCCCGACAACCGCCGCGCCGTCGATTTCGATGCACGCCGTTCCATCCTCGCGTCGATCGGCGAGACCCCCGGCTGGGACGCCCTCGCGGCGTCCTGGACCGACGGGCGGATCAAGCTCGCGCTGACGCACCGGCTGCTGGAGCTGCGCCGCGCCCTGCCGGCCGTGTTCGCCGACGGCGGCTACGTGCCGCTGCCGGTCGAGGGGCCGCAGGCCGGGCACGTGCTCGCCTACGCCCGCACCGGGCGGCGCGACGCCGTGATCGTCGCGGTGCTGCGTCACTTCGCGCCGCTCACCGACGGCGGCCGTCGCTGGCTCGAGGCCGAAGCGCTCGATGCCGCCGTGGTGCTCGACGGCTTCACGGTGAAGGCCGACGCGCTGCGGCCCGGCGTCGCGCCACCGTCCGGCACCGTTCCGGCGAAGGCCTTGTTCGGGCCGCTGCCGGTCGCGGTCTTCGAGGCGACGCATGGCGCGCGGGCGGCCGTCACGGTAGGTCGTCGTCCCGTCGCGTCGCGGGTCTAAGCTCACTCGTCGCTGGTGGGTTTCCCGCCCGTGCGGGAACTGCACCGGCACAGCCTTCGTGCTCGACGATGATGTCCCACGCATTTTGGCCCGCGGAAACGCGGCAGGAGACCCCCATGGACGACCACGAGCAGCGCGTGCGCGAGCGCGCCTTTCGGATCTGGCAGGAGCAGGGCTGCCCGCACGGGCAGGCCGAGGTTCACTGGGAGATGGCCAGGAAGCTGGTCGCGATCGAGGAGAGCCACGACCTGACGCTGGTTCCGGTCGCGCGCGACCCGCAGGATCCGACCATCGCGGCCGACGTGGTCGAGGAGGCCGACCCCGCCGCCGCTGCGGCCGGCGAGCGGCCGACCCTCACCGACGACGGCGAGCAGGCCTGTCCGCCGCGCCGCGAGGCCGAGCGCGACGCCGCCGAGCGCGACGCCGCCGAGTGAGCCGGCGTCGCGCGAGCCGGCGCCGAATTTCGCCGCGGCCCCGTATCGACGCGGCGCGGCACGAGGATGACGGATGCCGGGCGTATGGATTCCGGGCGCGACCTTGACGGTCCGCGCCCGGCATGACGGGTGATGTTACGTCTCTCGCTCCAAGAGTCCGTCGAGCCAGGCGCGGACCGCGGTGGGGTCGGCGAATGATCCGGCCGTCCCGGGGATGTCGCGGCCGACCGCGAAGCCGAATCCGCCGAGCGGCGGCAGGATCGGAAAGACCCGCTCGTCGGTGACGTCGTCGCCGAGAAAGACGGGCCGACGTCCCGCGAAGGGCGGGCGCTGCATCAGCTCGGCGACCGCGGTCGCCTTGTCGAAGGTGGCCGACTTCACCTCGATCACGGCCTTGCCGGGCAGCGCCTCCAGGGGCAGGTCCGGGAACGAGTCGCAAATGCTCCGCACCATCGCGATCACGGCGTCGCCCTTGTCGGGGGCAAGGCGCCAGTGCAGGGCGAGCGAGTAGCCCTTGTCCTCGATCAGCACGCCGGGGCCGAGCTCGGCGACGCTCGCCAGCTTGCGCTTGACCATCGGGTCGAGGGCGGGCGTGCGGGCCGGGTCCGAGCGCTCGCCGGCAGCGACGCGCAGCTCGGCGCCATGGCCGCCGATCGCCGGCAGTTCCAGCGGCGCGAACAGGAGGTCGAGATCGGCGAGCGCGCGGCCGCTGACCAGCGCCAGCGCGCCGTCGGTGCGGGCGAGGAGAGCGCCGAGCGTCCGGCGCAGCGTCGGCGGCACCCACACCTCGCGCGGTGTCGGCGCGAAGTCGAGCAGCGTTCCGTCGATGTCGAGTAGGAGCGCCATCGTGTCGAGATCGATCGCCTCGGCGGCGGGCATCATCGTTCCGGCTCGGGTCATCCGGTCACTCCAGCGGGTTCGATCGACGGCCGCGAGCGGGCGCGCCACGACCGCGAGGCTGCGGCGCTCCGCGGCGAGACCCCAGCGCCGGTGCACGGCGGTGGCCGCGACCATCAGGGCCGCCCCGAACGGATAGCCCGCGAACCCGCCCGCGCGCGAGCCCGAATCGATCAGCGTGCCGACCAGCCACGGTCCGGCGACGCCACCCGGCCCGGCGGCGAGCGCAGAGAACACCGCGATGGTGAGCGCCCGGATCTCCCGCGCAACGATCGCGCTCACCGTCAGGTCGGCGGCGTTCGCCGCGGAGGCGAAGAAGACCACGACCGACCACGCAAGTGTCTACTGGACGACCGAGATCCGGAGGTCGGGCGTGTCCTCGTGGCCCGGCGCGGGCTCCTCGATCGGGCCGGGCTCGTCCTCGTTCGGCGGCGGCTCCTCGACCGGATCGTTCGGGCGGGTCGGCGGCGGGTCGTCGAGCGGTCCCGGATCGGCCGGGCTCGGCGTCGGATCGTCGACCGGCGGACGGCGCGGCGGGTCGGCCGCCAGCATGGCCACCGTGTGCAGCGATGCAATCTCGCGGTCGTGTTCCGGTCGTGTAGGGGTAAACTCGTGCACGCGGGTCGCCCGATTCGGTTCGTCGATCTGCACCGCGAGGGGGCCGCGGTGCCCTCACCAGAACGGCGGGACGGCGGTAACGTTCCGTCACTGGGCGCCCGGGACGGGTGCGCGTCCAAATTGTGGCGCCGCATTTCCGGCGTCCGTGCGGGCCGTTGGCGCAACAAGACGCCGAGTCGACGCCACAGGAAAACCTGTTCCAGATCAAAGCAAGCCGTTTCCAACTTATGTAAATGTAAGTTAAAGTTGCAATCTTTGAAAGAAAAGCTTGAATCGTCTTCAGGTTGTGTCAACACTGAGCAAGTAACACGTTTTCGGGGGGTGACGATCGTGTCTTATCCGACTCCCGCGCGCGGCGAGGGTGGGGGCCGCTCCAAGGACGAAGGGGGATTGCCCAGCAGCGGTGACCGGCTGCTCGCCGTGCTGGGTCTGTTTACCGTCGAACGTCCGGAATGGACCGTGGAAGATGCCGCGGGCGAGCTCGCGGTCTCGGCGACCACGGCCTATCGCTACTTCAAGCGGCTGACCAAGGCCGGGCTGATCAGCCCGGTGTCGGGCGCCAGCTACACGCTCGGCCCCGCCATCATCCAGATGGACCGCCAGATCCAGCTCTGCGATCCGATGCTGAAGGCGGCCCGCGACATCATGGCGAACCTCGTTCAGCAGGCGGCCGAAGGCGGCGCCGTTCTGCTGTGCCGGCTGTTCCACGACCGGGTGATGTGCGTTCACCAGGAGATTGGCACCGGTCATCAGGAGCCGATCGTGTTCCAGCGTGGCCGGCCGATGCCGCTGTTCCGCGGGGCGACATCCAAGATCATCCTGGCGCATCTGCCCAACCGCACCCTCAAGTCGCTGTTCACGGCGAACGCCGAGGAGATCGCGGCGGCCGGGCTCGGTCACTCCTGGGACGACTTCCGCCGCCATCTCGCGGCGTTCCGGCGCGCCGGCTACACGACGGCGGCCGGCGACGTCGACCAGGTCCGCGCCGCCGTGGCGGCACCGGTGTTCGGGCCACGCCGCGCCGTGCTCGGCAGCCTCAGCTTCCTGGTGCCGAAGGCGCGCTGGGACGACGCCCTGCGGGCCAAGCTGGCGCCGCTGGTGATCACCGCGGCCCGCGACATCGAGACCGCCATGCAGGCCGGCGACACCGACGGCCAGACCAGCCGCCCGCGCGTGCGCGTCGCGCGGTGAGGACGCCGCGGCCGCTCGCTTCACCTCTCCCCGCCGGGGAGCGTTGCATGACTCGGTCATTCCGGGGCGGCGCACCGCGCCGAACCCGGAATCCAGCCCAGGATGTGGAATTTGCCGCTGGATTCCGGGGTTCGCGGCTTCGGCGCGCCCCGGCATGACGAATTCTGTAAAGCCCTCTTATAGGGAGAGGGTAAGATCACTCGCTGAACCGCCGGCTTTTGTCGAGCTCACCGCCCGGCGCGCAGGCGGGCGATCAGCTCGGGCGTGGGATACGAGTCGGCCGGCAGGCCGAACCTGAGCTGGGCCTGCTTGACGGCGGTGCGGGTGCCGGCGCCGATCTTGCCGTCCGGCGTGCCGACGTCGAAGCCGGCGCGGTTCAGGAGCTCCTGCAGCTCCTTGCCCTGCTCCTGGCTGAGCACCGGGATGTCGGGGGCGCCGCGATACATGGGCGGCGCGCCGGCGAGCCGCGTCGCGTAATAGGCGGCCGTGGTCGCATAGACCAGCGAGGCGTTCCACTTCAGGTACGCCTGGAAGTTCGGATAGACCAGAAATGCCGGCCCGAGCCGGCCCATCGGCAGCAGCAGCGAGGCGGGCGGCCCGCCGGCCGGCAGCGGCTTGCCGTCGCGCAGCGTCACGCCCCATCCGGACCACTTGGCGTGCGGATGCTGGATGGCGAGATCGGCCTCCTGCCACGGCATGACGGCCGGCACCTTCACCTCGCGCATCCACGGCTCGCCGCGCCGCCAGCCGAGCTCCTGCAGATACGAGGCGCTCGAGCCGATCACGTCGGGGACGCTCTTCAACAGGTTGCGGTGACCGTCGCCGTCCCAGTCGATGGCGTGCTTCATGTACTCGGACGGCATCATCTGGGTCTGGCCGAGCTCGCCGGCCCAGGAACCGACCATCTCCTCGGCGCGCAGATCGCCACGCTCGATCATGCGCAGCGCGTCGAACAGATGGCCTCGGAACATCTCCGAGCGGCGGCAGTCGTAGGCCAGCGTCGTGAGCGAGCGGATCGCGTGGTCCTTGCCCATGGCGACGCCGAAGTCGCTCTCCAGGCCCCAGAACGCGACGATGATCGGCCCCGGCACGCCGAACTGCGCCTCGGCGCGGGCGAACAGGGCGGCGTGGACCTTCAGCTGCTCGGCGCCCTTCTGCAGCCGGTAGGCGGGCAGCACCTTGTCGGAGAACTGCAGGAAGCTCTGGGCGAAGAATTTCTGGCCGCGATCGATGTTCACGATGCGCTGGTCGTAGACGAGGTAGGGGGTCGCCGCGGCGATCGCCTGGTGGGAGATGCCTTGCTGGACGGCCTCCTGCTTGAAGCGGGCGAGCCAGTCCTCGAACCGGCCGGTGTTCTGACACGGCGCCTGCGCCAGCGCCGCGTCGGCCGCGACGAGCGCGAGGCCGAGCGCCCCGAGCACCGCGGCGGCGCGACGGCGGGGACGCCCCGAGGAGGGCGGGGCGGACGCGTGCGGAGCGGACGAGGACATGGGCGTCTCCTGCGATTCGCGAGATCCCGATCACGCGACCCGATCACGCCGGCCGATCGCGCGCGTCCGAATCACGCCCCGCGAAAGCTCGCCGGGCGTGATGATCGGTTCACGACGGCGGTGTCAAGGCAGCTTGTCGAAGCCGTCTCCAAATCCCTTCAGGCTCATCGGGAAGCCGATGCCCTCCTCGGGCGTCTGGAAGATGAAGAAGGTCGCCGTCTGGCCGGAGCGGAACTGCTTGATCAAGGTCTCGTCGAGGACGACCTCGGCGTAGCAGCCGCGCGGCAGGCAGCGCACGAAGCCGGCGCGGCCGACGTCGACATTGTCGACCTTGAGGCCGAGCCCGGCCGGCAGCAGCACGCCGAGCGGCGCCTGGACGCGCATCAGCCGGGTCTTCTGGTCGGCGGTGCGCAGCACCAGCACGGTGAGGCCCACATTGGCGCGGTCTTCGGCCACCACGCTCTGGAACAGGGCGCACTGCTCGGACTGGGCGCCGGGCGGCGTCTCGCAACGGATCTGCCAGTCCTCGTGGACGGACCGCACGGCGCCTTGCGCGGCCGCCGGGGCGACCGCTGCACCGCACGCGAGAAGAGCGACCGCGAGCCCGAGACCGGCGCCGGCGAGGCGCCGCACCGGCGGCACCTGCGACATCGAACGAGCGACGTGCGCGGCCGCGAAGACGGCCTGTCGAAACGAGTACGCACCCATCGCGGGCTCCTTTGCGGACGGTGCGGCGGCACCATGTCGGCGGCCGCACGTGTCAGGATCGGTGGACTGTCGTGATCGTCCAAGCGAGACGGAATCACGCGGTCCCGAGGCTAAGTTACGTCATCGGCGCGACGGCCGCACCGGGGGTTTCGGCGGCGTCGGCCGCGCACGGCACGCGCAGCCGGTGCGGTGTCGTGCTGCAATTGCGTCGTCGCGGCGCGATCTCCCGTGCAGGCACATTGCGAGTGGGGCGGATTTGTGGTTTGAAGAGTTTCAATCGCGGTGCAGACCCCCGGTGCCGTCGAGGCCGTCCGTCAGTGCGCCCGAGCTGTGTGCGCCGCGGAACCTCCCGACTTCATCCGGTTTTGGATCTGTGCTTTTCGCCCCGTTGTGACGACGGCCCGGACGGGCCGCTCGCCTCCGCCGACGACGAAGGAGCAGTGACCACGATGACGGGTGTTCTCCGAGTGCTTTGCGTGGCGCTGGCCGCCCTGACGATGATCGGGTTCGGCGGCTTCGCCGGTCCCGATGCGGCCCTGGCCGGTCTCGGTCAGCCGTCGCCCTGGCAGCTCGGGATGCAGGAGCCGGCCGCGCCGGTGATGAAGGACGTGGTCTGGTTCCACGACCTCCTGCTGTGGATCATCACGGCGATCGTCGCGCTCGTCCTCGTCCTTCTCGTCGTCGTCATGCTGCGCTTCAACAGCAAGGCCAACCCGACGCCGTCGCGCACCACGCACAACACGCTGATCGAGGTGCTGTGGACCGTGGTGCCGGTGATCATCCTCGTCGTGATCGCGGTGCCGTCCTTCCGCATCATGTTCGTCCAGCTCAACACCCCGCAGGCGGACGTCACCGTGAAGGCGACCGGCAAGCAGTGGTTCTGGAGCTACGCCTATCCGGACCAGGGCAAGTTCGAGTTCGACTCGCTGATGGTGCCGGAGGGCGAGCTGAAGCCCGGCCAGCCGCGTCTCCTCGCCGTCGACAACGAGATGGTGGTGCCGGTCGGCAAGGTGGTGCGCGTGCAGGTCACCGGCGCCGACGTGATCCACGCCTTCGCGGTGCCGTCCTTCGGCATCAAGATCGACGCCGTCCCGGGCCGTCTCAACGAGACCTGGTTCAAGGCGGAGCGCGAAGGCGTCTATTACGGCCAGTGCTCCGAGCTGTGCGGCAAGGATCACGCCTTCATGCCGATCGCGGTGAGGGTGGTGAGCGAGCAGGCCTTCACGGCCTGGGTCGAGGACGCCAAGAAGAAATTCGCCGCCGTCCCGCCGTCCGTCGACGCGCCGATCGCGGTCGCAGCGGCCGCTGCCGCCGCGCCGGACGCCGCCGCGCCGGCCGTCGCCGCGCAGGCCGTCGCCGACTGAGCCGGCGGTCGCGCGCGTCGTCGCGCGCCGCCTCACGAGACCTCCGAGGAAGCACCATGGACGCCACCGTAACGGCTCACGACGCGCACGACGCCCACGCCCATCCGACCGGCTGGCGGCGCTGGGTCTTCTCGACCAATCACAAGGACATCGGCACCATGTATCTGGTGTTCGCGATGTTCGCCGGGGTGATCGGCGCCGCGCTGTCGATCGGCATGCGGCTCGAGCTGCAGAGCCCGGGCATGCAGATCTTCGCCTCGGCCCACACCTTCAACGTGTTCACCACGGCGCACGGCCTCATCATGGTGTTCTTCATGGTGATGCCGGCGCTGATCGGCGGCTTCGGCAACTGGCTGGTGCCGCTGATGATCGGGGCGCCCGACATGGCGTTCCCGCGGATGAACAACATCTCGTTCTGGCTGCTTCCGGCCTCGTTCACGCTGCTCCTGATGTCGCTGTTCGTCGAGGGCGAGCCGGGCGGCACCGGCGCCGGCTCCGGCTGGACCATCTACGCGCCGCTCTCCACCATCGGCCATCCCGGCCCGGCGATCGATTTCGCCATCCTGTCGCTGCATCTCGCCGGCGCCTCGTCGATCCTCGGCGCCATCAACTTCATCACCACCATCCTGAACATGCGCGCGCCCGGCATGACGCTGCACAAGATGCCGCTGTTCGTGTGGTCCGTGCTGGTGACGGCGTTCCTGCTGCTGCTCGCGCTGCCGGTGCTGGCCGGCGCCATCACGATGCTGCTCACCGACCGCAACTTCGGCACCACCTTCTTCGCCCCCGAGGGCGGCGGCGACCCGGTGCTGTTCCAGCATCTGTTCTGGTTCTTCGGCCACCCCGAAGTCTACATCATGATCCTGCCGGGCTTCGGCATCATCAGCCAGATCGTCGCGACCTTCTCGAAGAAGCCGGTGTTCGGCTATCTCGGCATGGCCTACGCCATGGTGGCGATCGGCTTCATCGGCTTCATCGTGTGGGCCCACCACATGTACGTGGTCGGCCTCTCGACCGGCACGCAGGCCTATTTCGTCGCCGCCACGATGATCATCGCGGTGCCGACCGGCATCAAGATCTTCTCCTGGATCGCCACCATGTGGGGCGGCTCGATCGAGTTCCGCACCCCGATGCTGTGGGCCTTCGGCTTCATCTTCCTGTTCACGGTGGGCGGGGTGACGGGCGTCGTCCTCGCCAACGCTTCGGTCGATCGCGCGCTGCACGACACCTACTACGTCGTCGCCCACTTCCATTACGTGCTGTCGCTCGGCGCCGTCTTCACCATCTTCGCCGGCTGGTACTACTGGTTCCCGAAGTTCACCGGCTACTTGTACGAGGAGTGGATCGGCAAGCTGCACTTCTGGGTCACCTTCGTCGGCGTCAACATGCTGTTCTTCCCGCAGCACTTCCTCGGGCTCGCCGGGATGCCGCGCCGGATCGCCGACTATCCCGATGCCTTCGCGGGCTGGAACATGGTGTCGTCGATCGGCTCCTACATCTCGGGCGTCGCGCTCTTGATCTTCTTCTTCGGCATCGTCCGCGCCTTCCAGCGCAGGGAGCACGCGGCCGGCAATCCGTGGGGCGCCGGCGCGACGACGCTGGAATGGACCCTGCCGTCGCCGCCGCCGTTCCATCAGTTCGAGGTGCTGCCGCGCATCCGCTGACACCGGCCTGTCCGGAGCGGCGGCGTCGCCGCTCCTCTCGATCTCGCGCCGGTGTGCGCGGGTGACGCTCGCCCATCAAACCACCGCCGCGCGTGTCGTGTGGCGCGGCCCGAGGTGCAAGGCATGTCTCTCGTCACCGACGGCGCCGACCTGTCCCGCCAACCTCCGGTGCTCGCCGGCGCGCCGTTCGCCGCGGTCGCCAGGCCCGAGCCGAGCGTCGCCGAGGTGAGGGATTACGTCGCGCTGATGAAGCCGCGGGTGATGTCGCTCGTGGTGTTCACGGCGCTCGCCGGCATGCTGGTCGCCCCCGATCGTCTGCATCCGGTGATCGGCTTCGCGGCGCTCGTCGCCATCGCGGTCGGAGCGGGGGCCGCCGGCGCCCTCAACATGTGGTGGGACGCCGACATCGACCGGGTGATGTCGCGCACGGCGCGACGCCCGATCCCGGCCGGCCGGGTGCGGCCCGACGAGGCGCTCGCCTTCGGCGCGACGCTGTCGGTCGGCTCGGTCGCGGTGCTCGGTCTCGTCGCCGGCTGGCTCGCCGCCGGGCTCCTCGCCTTCACGATCCTGTTCTACGCGGTCGTCTACTCGATGTGGCTGAAGCGGGCGACCTCGCAGAACATCGTGATCGGCGGCGCCGCCGGCGCCGTGCCGCCGATGATCGGCTGGGCCGCCGTCACCGGCAGCCTGTCGCTCGAGCCGGTGCTCCTCTTCCTGATCATCTTCTTCTGGACTCCGCCGCACTTCTGGGCGCTGTCGCTGTGGCGCAGCGACGATTACGCGCGCGCCGGCGTTCCGATGCTGCCGGTGGTCTCCGGAGTCGCCGAGACCAAGCGGCAGATCCTCCTGCACGCCCTCGTTCTCGCTCCGGTCGGCGTGTCGCCGGCTCTGCTCGGCGGCGCCGGGATCCTCTACGGCCTCGTCGCGACCTGTGCGGGCGCGAAGATCGTGTGGCTCTCCGTGCGACTGTGGCGGGCGACCGATCCGCAGGCGACCGACCGGCTCGCCAAGCGGCTCTTCGGCTTCTCGCTCTATTATCTGTTCGCGCTCTTCGCCGTTCTGCTGATCGACCGCTGGGTGGCGCCGCTGATCGCGGCCGGCGCGGCCGCGCTCGGGATCGGTGACGGCTGGCTCGGGGGTGCGGCATGAGCGGGCGTCCCTTGCAGCGCGACGACGGCATCGTCCTGACGGCGGAGCAGAAGCGCCGCCAGCGCTCGCGCTCGGTGGCGATCGCGCTGGTGCTCGCCGGGCTGGTGCTGCTGTTCTACGTGGTCACGCTGGTCAAGCTCGGCCCCGGCGTGATGAACCGGCCGCTGTGAGACGCGCGCGGCGAACCCGGCGCTCCGAAACCACGGGTCCGACGCCGTCGGATCGAAGCAGTCAGGACGAGGCTCCGAGATCGTGACCCCGACGACCCCGAGGACGCCGACCCCGCCCGTGTCCGATCTCGCCCGCCAGCGCGCGGCGACGCGGCGCGACGTCGGCGTCGCGCTCGCCTGCGGCGTCTTCGTCGGCCTGATGGTCGGGGCCGCCTATGCGGCCGTGCCGCTCTACGACTGGTTCTGCCGCGTCACCGGCTTCGGCGGCACCACCCAGGTCGCCACCGCGGCGCCGCAGGCGATTCTCGACCGCCGTATCACGGTGCGGTTCGACGCCAACATCGCCCGCGGGTTGCCGTGGCGGTTCGAGCCCGAGCAGACCAAGGTCGAGGTGAAGCTCGGCGAGGTCGTGACGATCTACTACGCCGTCACCAATCTGGCGGCGCGCGAGACGACGGGCACGGCCTCCTACAACGTCGCGCCGACCACCACGGGCGCCTACTTCTCCAAGATCGAGTGCTTCTGCTTCACCGAGCAGGTGTTCAAGCCCGGCGAGCGCCGCGAGATGGCGGTGGTGTTCTTCGTCGATCCCAAGCTTGCCGCCGATCCCGACCAGGACGATCTGAACACCATCACGCTGTCCTACACGTTCTATCCGACCCGTGCGCCGGCGACGGCGCGCGCGAGCGGCTCCTGACCGACGATCCGCGCGGCGCGACGCGCCGCGGCCCCCGCACGACCGACGGAGACCATCATGGCCGAGGCCCACGCCAAGCAGCAGCACGACTACCACCTGGTCGATCCGAGCCCGTGGCCGGCGCTCGGCTCGCTCGCCGCCTTCGTCATGGCGGTCGGCGCCATCTTCTGGATGCACAAGTCGTTCGCCGCGGCGCCGTGGGTGTTCGCGGTCGGGGCCGTCGGCGTGCTCGCCGTGATGGCCGGCTGGTGGCGCGACGTGATCAAGGAGGCCGAGCACGGCGGCTTCCACTCCAAGGTGGTGCAGATCTCGCACCGCTACGGCATGATCCTGTTCATCGCCTCCGAGGTGATGTTCTTCGTCGCCTGGTTCTGGGCCTATTTCACGGTCGCGCTGTTCCCCGACCAGGCCAACCAGGTGGTGCGCACCGAGCTGCTCGGCGGCGTGTGGCCGCCGAAGGGCATCGAGACCTTCGATCCCTGGCACCTGCCGCTCCTCAACACGCTGATCCTGCTCACCTCGGGCACCACCGTCACCTGGGCGCATCACGCGCTGCTGCACGGCGACCGCGAGGGGCTCAAGTGGGGCCTGATCTGCACGGTCGCGCTCGGCCTCACCTTCACGATGGTGCAGGGCTTCGAATACGCGCACGCCCACTTCGCCTTCTCGGGCAACATCTACGGCGCGACCTTCTTCATGGCGACCGGCTTCCACGGCGCCCATGTGATCATCGGCACCATCTTCCTGATCGTCTGCCTGGTCCGGGCGTTGGCCGGCCACTTCACCCCGACCCAGCATCTCGGCTTCGAGTTCGCCGCCTGGTACTGGCACTTCGTCGACGTCGTGTGGCTGTTCCTGTTCGCCTGCATCTATGTGTGGGGATCGGGCTCGGCGGCCGCGCATTGACCGGGACGGCATCGACCGGCGGAGAGACGACCGGAATGGACGAGCGCACCGACCCTCCGCCGCAGCCCGTGCACCCGGCCGTCCCCGATCCGCTGGCGGCGGGCTTGCGCGGGCGCTGCCCGCGCTGCGGCCGGGGGCATCTGTTCTCCGGCTTCCTTACCGTGCGGCCGCGCTGCGAGGTGTGCGGGCTCGACCTCGCCTTCATCGACTCCGGTGACGGCCCGGCCTTCTTCGTGATGTCGTTCTCGGGCTTCGTCGTCGTCGCCGCCGCGCTGATCACCGAGATCGTCTATCAGCCGCCCTTCTGGCTGCACGCGGTCCTGTGGCTGCCGCTGATCCTGATCACGACGCTGGCGCCGCTGCGCCCGTCCAAGGGCCTGATGATCGCGCTGCAGTACCGCCACAAGGCGGCGGAGGGGCGTTTCGGCCCCGAAGACGCGTCATGACGGCGCGCTGCGCCGCGCGTCCGGCGCCCTCGTCGCTGCGTCGCCTGCTGGTGCCCGGGCTGGTGTCGCTGGTCGGCGTCGCGATCCTGATCGGGCTCGGCGTCTGGCAGCTCGAGCGCATGGCGTGGAAGCGCGCCCTCATCGCGACACTGACCGAGCGGCTCGCCGCCGAGCCGGTGCCGCTGCCGCCGCCGGCGGCGTGGCCCGGCCTGTCGCGGGAGGCGGACGAGTTTCGCCGCGTGCGGGTCTCCGGCACGTTCCGGCACGACCTGGAGGCGCTGGTCTATGCGATCGGATCGGGCTCCCGCACGGCGCCGACCGGGCTCGGCTACCGGGTGTTCACGCCGCTCGTGCTCGCCGGGGGCGAGACCGTGCTGGTCGACCGCGGCTTCGTGCCGGATGCCGACAAGGCGCCGGAGGCGCGCGCCGCCGGCCAGGTGACCGGCCCGGTCGAGATCGTCGCGTTGATGCGCTGGCCCGAGACCCGGCCGACTTTCGCGCCCGCCGACGATCCCGGCCGCAACATCTGGTTCGCCCGCGATCCCGCGGCGATCGCCGCCGTGAGGGGGCTCGCCGTGCCGGCCTTCTATCTCGACCTCGAGACGCCCGCGCCACCGGGCGGCCTGCCGCGGCCCGTGCTGCTGCGGCCGAACCTGCCCGACAACCACCTGCAATACGCCATCACGTGGTTCAGCCTGGCGCTGGCGCTCGCCGTGATCTTTCTCGTGTGGGCGTTCGGGCGGCGGAAGGGCGAGGGCGCGTAGGATTCTCGCCGGCCCGCTGGAGCGATGCCGCATAGGGCCGTCGGGGTGTACGACGGCGCGTCGCGCCGTTGCCCACCCAGTTGAAAAAAGTGGTCTGTTCGGGTGGACGGGGTGGGCGCGCATGCGCGCCCACCCTGCAAGGTCTTCAAAAATCCTTCAGCAGCCGCTCGATGTAGTCGAGCTCGACGGGCGGCCGCAGCGGGTCGGCGAAGCGCCGGCGCAGCTCCTCGAGAATCCGCCGCGCGCGCTGCACGTCGATCTCGCCCGGCACCTTGACCGTGGTGTCGTCGCCGTAGTCGCGGCCGCGCAGCGGCCGGCCGAGCGGGTCGGTGTCCTGCTGGGCGCGGGCCTGGCCGCGGCCGGGCTGGCCGGGGCCCGGCCCTTGGCCCATCTGCTGCTGGAGCTGCTGGGCGAGCCCCTGGGCGCCTTTGCGCAGCGCGTCGAGGGCGCGGCCCTGGCTGTCGACGGCGCCGTCGGCATTGCCCTGGCCGAGCTCGCCGGTGGCGTCGCCCATCGACTCCTCGGCGCGGCCGAACGGATCGCCGCCCGGCTGGTCGCCGCCTTGCTCGCCCTTGCCGTCCTGCGGCTGACCGAAGCCCTTCTGCTTGAGCTGCTCCATCAGCTTCTTGAGCTGGTCGCGCAGCGCCTGCTGGTTCTGCTGGAGCTGGCTGTAGTCGCTGGGATCGCCCGGCTGCTCGCCTTCCGGCGGCTGGCCGCGGCGGCCGCGCTGGCCCCGCTGCCCGCGCTGGTCCTGCCCCTGCTGGAAGGTGCGGTCGCGCAGCTGCTGCTGCTTGCGGATCATGTCGCCGAGCTCGTCCAGCGCCTGCATCATCTCGTCGTCCATGTCGCCCTGCTGGCCGGGGCGGGCCATCTGCAGGTTCTCCATCATGGACTGGAGCTGGTCGAGCAGGGCGCGGGCGGCGTCGCGGGCGCCGGAGCGGGCGAGCTGCTCGAGCCGGTCGAGCATGCTCTGCAGATCCTGCGAGCGAAGCTCTCGCGTGTTGCGGTCGAGCGGACGCGCCATCTGCGGGTTCTTGCGGAGCTCCTCGGCCAGCGCCTGCATGAACTGCTGCATGGCGGCGCGCAGCTCCTCCATCAGCTTCTTGATCTCCTCCTCGCTGGCGCCGCGCTCCAGCGCTTGGCGCAGCGCGTCTTGCGCGTTGCGCAGCCGTTGCTCGGCGTCAGAGACGGTCCCGTCCTCGATCTGGGTCGCCATCGCCCACAGCTCGCGCACGACGTCGCGCAGCTGCTCGTCGCTCTCGGCACGCACCAGCGTGTAGAAGATCGAGCGGAGACCGACATAGGTTCCAGCCTCGGGCGTGAAGCGATCGGGCGCGATGGCGAGCGCGTCGAGCGCCACCGCGACGGTGTCGCGGCGGTCCGCGTCGAGCGCCAGCATGCGGCGCTGCTCGATCAGGGCGCGGGCGAGCGGCTTGACGAACAGCCGCTCCGGCAGGCGCAGGTCGACGGGCGCGCTGCGGCCTTCGTTGCCGGCCTCGTCCTTGGCCGTAAGGGTGAGCGTCACCTCGGCGCCGGCCCACGGATTCTCGGTGAGATCCTTGGTGGTCTGGCCGACGCCCGAGCGGGTGCGGGCCTGCGGCAGCGACAAGGTGGTCTCGGGCGGGTCGAACAGCGGCCGCGGGGTCGCCGCGGGCTGGCCGGGGTCGCCGGGCTGCGCCGCCGACGGCTTCGCGGCGACGGTGGCGCGCGCCTCGACCACCCCGTAGTCGTCGTCGACCTTGTAGGTGAGCTGGAGGGCGCCGCGCGCCTGCGGCTCCGGATCCTTGGTCAGCGCGATGGTCGGCGCCCGGTCGGGGGTCGCGACGAAGCTCCAGGCGAGATCGTGGCCGGTGCCCCGCACGGTCGCGGTGCCGCGCTCCTTCACGGTGAAGCGCCGCTCCTCGGCGCCGGCCGGGGGCTTGAGGGCGGCGTCGGGCGCCACCTCGACCAGCCCGCCCGTCACCGAGACGTCGAGCCCGGACTGGCCGCTCGCCCGGATCACCAGGACGCTGCCGGCCGGCACCGTCACGGCGGCCGGGATGCCGGCATGGGCCGTCTCGCCCGGGCGGACGCCGGGCAGGATCACGGGCGCCCGCCCCGTATAGACGGGCGGCGACACCCAGGCGTCGAGCCGGAAGTTCGACGGGACGACCGCGCTGTGCCAGTCGAAGGCGGCGGCGATCCGCCGCATTCGGTCGCCGCCGGCCGAGACGAACGACACGGCGACGAGCAGCAGCACCAGCATGCGCACCGCGACCGGGTCGCGGGCGGCGAGCCGCGGCGCCGGCAGCCCGACCTTCAGGGCGCGGGCGGTGGCGAGCGAACGCTCGACATGGGCGCGCCACAGCGCCAGCGCCCAGGGATCCTCGGACGGAGTGGCGATGCTGTCGGTCGCGGCGGTCGCCGGGCGGTGGGCGAGGCCCGAATCGCGATCGAGCCGGGCGAGGCCGGTCGTCCGGCCCGGGAAGCGCAGCAGCACCAGCGGCACCAGGGCGGCGATCAGCAGGCCCGCGAAGGCGAGGAGCCCGATCGCCCGCCCGGCCGGCGGCAGCCACAGCCACAGGCCGAGCCAGGAGGCGGCTACGAAGCCGCCCAGGACGGTCGCGACGAGGGCGAGGTCCGGCCACAGGCGCTCCCAGAACACCACCCAGCGGGCCCGCATCAGAGCGGTGCCGAGCACGTCGGCGGCGGGCGACGACGGCGATGTGAGCGTGTTGGACGCGAGCTTGTCGGGCGCGGCCTTGTAGGGCGCGGGCTTTTCGGGGGCGCGGGTCTGGTCGCTCAAGCGGCTCTCCGGGGGTGTCGCCTTCCGGCTATAACACGCGACGGTCGTTCCTGGCACGCCGGCACGGCCGAAATGCGTCCGCCCCGGCGGCCGATCACGCCATTGTCAGGCTTTGCCGAAGCTCAGTCAGGCAAGTTCCGGGCCGAGGGGGGGGGTATCATTGCGCGTCCTCCGGGCCGCCTGCCCAGGGTTCCTAAAATCGTTACGACTTACGTAAAGTGTAATTCCGGTGTACGGTCATGATCGTCAGCTACCGTGACGAGCGGACCAGACGGTTCGCCGAGGGCGAGCATGTGAAGCAGTTTTCGGGATTTGCCCGACAAGCCGAGATCAGGCTCGACCGCTTGGACGCCGCGGCAGCGCTGAGCGATCTCGCGGCCCTTCCGGGGAACCGGCTCGAAGCCCTGAAGGGCGACTGAAAAGGTCAGTACAGTATCCGGATCAACGACCAATGGCGCATCTGCTTCGCGTGGCCGGAGGGGTCGCCTGGCCCGATCGAAGTCGAGATCGTCGACTATCATTACGAAGTCCAATGGCACGCACCGCCATCCACCCGGGCGAGCATCTCGCCGAAGAGCTGTCCGGGCTCGGGATCTCGGCTGCGGAGCTGGCGCGTCAGCTCGACGTGCCGGTGAACCGCATTACCGGAATCATCAACGGCCAGCGCGGAATCACGGCCGATACGGCGCTGCGGCTCGGTCACTGGTTCGGCACCAGTCCGGAATTCTGGCTCAATCTGCAGGCGCTCTACGAGCTGCGTCTGGCCAGGCGCGAGATCGGCGATCGACTCGGCGGAATGCCGACGCTCGCCGATCGCACGAAACTGTCCGGCGGGGTCTCCGCGAAGTGACGCATATCCGCTGTGAGAACGTCGCCGTTCGACGTCACAACCACCCCGGCATCCGGTCCAGACCGATGATGTCGTCGATCGACGGGCGCGGGCGGACCACGGCCCAGTCGGCGCCGTTCACCAGCACCTCCGGGACGAGCGGGCGGGTGTTGTAGGTGCCGGCCTGCACGGCCCCGTAGGCGCCGGCCGACATCACGGCGATCAGGTCGCCCGGCTGCGGCTCGGGCAGGGTGCGGTCGAGCGCCAGGAAGTCGCCGGACTCGCACACCGGGCCGACCACGTCGGCGACGATCTCCGCCGCTCCCGCGGCCGGGACGACCACCGGACGCAGCGCGTGAAACGCGTCGTAGAGGGTCGGGCGGACCAGGTCGTTCATGGCGGCGTCGACGATCACGAAGGTCTTCGCCTCGCCGCGCTTCACGTAGATCACCCGGGTCACCAGGATGCCGGCATTGCCGACCAGGAGCCGGCCCGGCTCGAACAGCAGCCGGCAGCCGAGATCGCGGGTCGCCTCCTTCACCACGGCCGCATAGGCCTCGGGGTGCGGCGGCTCGTCGTCGCTCTCGTCGTAGGGAATGCCGAGCCCGCCGCCGAAGTCGATATGCGTGATGGCGTGGCCGTCGGCCCGCAGCATGCGGACGAAGTCGGCGAGCAGCGCGAAGGCGTCGCGGAACGGCCCGAGCGCCGTGATCTGGCTGCCGATATGCATGTCGACGCCCTCGACCGTCACGCCGGGGAGGGCGGCCGCACGCGCATAGACCGCGCGGGCGCGAGAAATCGGGATGCCGAACTTGTTCTCCGCCTTGCCGGTCGAGATCTTCTCGTGGGTGCCGGCGTCGACGTCCGGGTTGACGCGCAGCGAGATGCCGGCCCGCTTGCCCCGCGCCGCGGCGATCGCGGACAAGAGCTCCAGCTCGGGCTCGGACTCGACGTTGACGCACAGGATGCCGGTGTCGACGGCGAGCGCCAGCTCGTCGGCCGTCTTGCCGACGCCCGAGAACATGATCCGCTCCGGCGGGATGCCGGCGGCCAGCGCGCGCTTGAGCTCGCCGCCCGAGACCACGTCGGCGCCGGCGCCGAGCGCCGCCAGCGTGCGGATCACGGCCTGGTTGGAGTTCGCCTTCATGGCGTAGCAGATCGTCGCCGGCACGTCGGAAAAGGCCTCGGCGAACACCCGGTAATGCCGGGTCAGCGTGGCGGTCGAATAGCAGTAGAACGGCGTTCCGACCGCCTCGGCGACGCGGACGAGATCGACCGCCTCGGCGTGCAGCACGCCGTCGCGATACTGGAAATGGTGCATGGGCGCCTCGGACGGGAGCGGGGTCGGCGCGGCATGACGTCGTCGCGCCGCTCCGGTCGGCCGGAGCGGGTCTCGCGACGTGCAGGCGCAACGGCAGCGTTTAGGCCAAAGCCGCTCAGTTGAGAAGCGGGTCGAGCGGGAACTTGCGGTCCTTCGCCGGCGGCAGCGTCATCGGCTGCTGCGGCGGATTGAGATCGGGCACCATGGTCGGTGAGCGCCAGCCCTGCTGCTGCTCGGCCGGTGCGGCCGGCGCGGCCTGGGCCGAGGGCGGCGGCTCGAGCGCGCCCTTGCGGCCGCACCCGGCGACGCCGAGCGCTCCGACCATGGCCACGACCGTCAGAACCCTGATCACGCGCGTGCGACTCACGAGCCTGTCGCCCCCCATCGAACCCACTCCGTGCGACGAGCCGTCCATCCGGCGCGGAAACGCCCGCGCACCGGCGGACGCCGGTCACGATGGCCGACCCTACAGCATGTGGAGGCGAAATTCGGGCCTTTTCGGGAGGCCGATGTGCTTTTCGCCGCGACCGTGTGATCCTTGCATCACGGTGTTCCGCCGACCCGATCGGTCGGCGGGAGCCGACCCCCGCCGACCGATCAGCTCCGCGGGCCGGCCGCGGACCACTCCGGGTGCCGGCCTCGCCGTGTCCGGGGCCGGCTCACGCCGTCGCGTCGGCGTCCAGCCGGGCGAGCCAGCCTTCGGCCTGCGCCCGGACATTGTCCGGCGCCGTGCCGCCGTAGCTCGCGCGGCTCTTCACCGCGGCATCGACGGTCAGCACCTCGAACACGGCCGCCGTGATCCGCGGCTCCACCGCCTGCAGGGCCTCGAGCGGCAGTTCGGCGATGTCGACGCCGGCCTTCTCGGCCGCCTGGACGATCCGGCCGGTGACGTGGTGGGCGTCGCGGAACGGCATGCCGAGCACCCGCACCAGCCAGTCGGCCAGATCGGTCGCGGTGGCGTAGCCGCTGCCGGCGGCGGCCCGCATGCGCGCCGTGTCGGGCGTCATGTCGCGCACCATGCCGGCCATGGCGACGAGCGACAATTCGAGCGCCGCGATCGCGTCCATGGCGCCTTCCTTGTCCTCCTGCATGTCCTTCTGATAGGCGAGCGGCAGCCCCTTCATCACCATCAGCAGCGCCGTAAGCGAGCCGCAGACGCGGCCGGTCTTGGCCCGCACCAGCTCGGCGGCGTCGGGGTTGCGCTTCTGCGGCATGATCGACGAGCCGGTCGTGAACGCATCGGTGAGCTTCAGGAAGCCGACCAGCGGCGACGTCCAGATCACGATCTCCTCGGCGAAACGGGAGAGGTGCACGGACGCGATCGCCGCGGCCGCGAGCGTCTCGAGAACAAAATCGCGGTCGGAGACGGCATCCAGGGAGTTCGCGGTGGGGCGCGCAAATCCGAGCGCCGCCGCGGTCTTGTGTCGATCGAGCGGGAACGACGTGCCGGCGAGGGCCGCGGAGCCGAGCGGGCATTCGTTCAGCCGCGCCCGCGCGTCGGCGAAGCGGCCGCGGTCGCGGCCGGCCATCTCGACATAGGCGAGCAGGTGGTGGCCGAACGTGACCGGCTGCGCGGTCTGCAGATGGGTGAAGCCCGGCATCACGGTTCCGGCATGCGCCAGCGCCTTCTCGGCGAGCGCCCGCTGATAGTCGGCGAGCAGCGCGTCGATGCCGTCGATCGCGTCGCGCACCCACAGCTTGAAGTCGGTCGCCACCTGGTCGTTGCGCGAGCGCGCCGTGTGCAGGCGGCCCGCCGGCGCGCCGATCAGCGTCTTCAGCCGCGCCTCGACGTTCATGTGGATGTCTTCGAGCGCGCGGGAGAATTCGAACGTGCCGGCCTCGATCTCGGCCAGTACGGCGTCGAGCCCGCTTGCGATGGCGGTGGCATCGGCCGCCGAAATGATGCCCTGATCTGCGAGCATTCCCGCATGCGCCTTGCTCGCGGCGATGTCCTGCCGGTACAGCGCGCGGTCGAAGTCGATCGAGGCGTTGATCTCGGCCATGATCGCGGCAGGCTCGCTTTCGAACCGGCCACCCCACATCGTGTTGCTCATCCCGCGTCCCTGAAGTGTCCGACCCGACAGTGTCCGAGGCAGTGTTCGCCCCATGGCCGATGATCCCGAGACGACCCCGCCCGAGACCGTGACCGCCGCCGCGCCGCGCCGGTCGCGGCGGGCGACGCTCGTCGTCCTCGCGCTCGGCGCCGCCGTGGCGGTCGGTGCCGGGGCGGTATACGGCCTGTCGGGTTTGGGACGCAATCCGCAGGCGGCAGCCTGCGGCCCGGCGCTCGACCTCGCCAAGCGCCTCGCGCCGCTCGCCAAGGGCGAGGTCGCGGCCGTGGCGGTCGCCGACACGCCGCGCCCCCTGCAGCACCTCGCCTTCACGGACGGGATGGGGACGCAGCGGACGCTCGCCGACTGGCGGGGCCGCACCGTGCTCCTCAACCTGTGGGCGACCTGGTGCGTGCCCTGCCGCAAGGAGATGCCGGCGCTCGACGCCCTTCAGCGCCAGGCCGGAAGCGACAGGTTCGAGGTGGTGGCCGTCAATGTCGACACCCGCAACCCCGACAAGCCGCGCGCCTGGCTGAAGGAGGTCGGGATCGACGGGCTCGCCTATTACGCCGATCCGAGCGGCAAGGTCTTGCGCGAGCTCGGTGCCTTCGGCCTGCCGGCGACCGTGCTGGTCGATCCGACGGGCTGCGCCGTGGCGACGCTGGCCGGACCCGCCGAATGGGCGAGCCCCGACGCGCTCGCCCTGGTGAAGGCCGCGCTGGCGCGGTGATGCTCTCGCCCGCCGCGTGCCGGTGGCCCGTTTCGGTCCGTCAGTAGACCAGCACGGGTGCCTTGCCGATCAGGCTGCGGTCGTCGATCTGGCGGACCAGGAAGTCGGCCACGTCCTCGCGCGAGACGAGCCCGTTGCGCCACTCCTTCTTGTCGACGAGAACGCGGTACTCGCGCGTCTTGTGGCCGTTGGTCAGCACCCCGGGGCGGGCGATCGTCCAGTCGAGCCCGCTCTCCTTGATCAGCTTCTCCTGCCGGCTCTTGTCGTCGTAGGCGCGGCCGAAGACCAGGACGAAGGGGCCGTACTGGAGCAGGTTGATGCTGCTGCGGCTCTCGCCCGCCCCGAAGCCGGTGACGGCGATCAGCCGCCGCACCCCGTGCGCCTGCATCGCCGCGATCAGGTGGCGGGTCGAGTCGGAGAACAGGCGGACCGGCCCGATCATGTCGCCGAGCCCGATGCCGAGCGTCTGGATCACCACGTCGACCCCGTCGACCGCGGCGTCCAGGTCGGCGGCCTTCAGGGCGTTGCCCTTGACGATCTCGAGGCGTGGATCGGCCTTGATCCGCGGGGCCGAGCGGGCGAACGCCCGGACCTGGTGTCCGGCGGCGAGCGCCTGAAGCGTGGTTTCGAAACCGATGCCCTTGGAGGCACCGACGATCAGGACACGAGCCATCCCAGAAAATCCTTTGTGGACGCGACGGACCGGGCCGGGCGTCGAATTGGTCGACAACGGCGAACGAACGGGGAGGGCGGTCGGATCACACCGAGGCGCGATTGCCGGCGAAAGCCGGCCCGATCCCGGGCCGCGGCCGCGATGGCCGGAGGCCCGTCACCCGTTTCGGGCCTCCTATCGCACAGATCGCGTGACGGGACCACGATCGTGCTGCGCGTCCCGCGCGAACCCCGGGGCGGACGAAAAATGCATGTCTCGAAACGGGATCGAACATATGGGCCGCGTCGCTTCGCCGCGTCCCGGCTCGTCCACGGCGCCGAGGTGCGCCTCGGCCGCGACCTAGACGAAGATGTCGAGCGCGCGGCCGACGCCGGCCGCGACATTGGCGAGGCGCTCGCCGTTGTCGGCGGCCGCCTGCACCATGTCGGCGATGTCCTTCTCCTGCTGGGCGTTGACCTTCATCATCTTCGCCGTCATGGCGATCTGCGTCTCGCCGGCCTGTGCGCCGACGGCGGCGCCCGCGACTGCCGTGGTGTTCATCGCGTCCCTGCCTTCTCGTTGTGGACGGCGTCGGCGTCGAGGCCGGAGCGCCGGATTTACGACCGCGCCGCTGTCAGGCCGTCATGTCGAGCTGGGACTTGGCGATCTTGGCCTGCAGCTCCGACTGGATCCGCACCGCCGCTCGCTTCGCGGCGATCTCGCCCATGCCCGAGCCGAGCGTGGTCGCCGTGTCGGCGAACGTGTAGCTGAACACGGCGAGGTTCGCCGTGACGTTGCTGTTGAACGCCTTCTGCTTGGCGCGCCAGTTGGTCATTTGCGCGTAAGCCGACGGCGTCGACACCCAGTTGAACTGCGACGAGACGATTCCCATCGGTCCGCTCCTCGGCGGGAATTTTAGAGCCCGGCCCGTTAACGAAGCGTCACCAGGCGCGCCAAGATCGCAGGGCGGGTCTTTTATTTCACCACGCCCGAGACGCAGCACGGGCGCTTGCGCGGCGCCGGAATGCGCGTCTTGAGGTAGCAGCGCGGCGTCGGGCCGACATAGCCGGCGCGCAGGAACGTCCAGGCGCGGCAGCGGCTCTCGCCTTCGCAGGCGGCCTTGCAGACAGGCCAGGAGGCGTCGGCGGCGAGATCGAGTGTCTGGTAGTCGCCGCCGGCCCGGTCGATGCCGATCTCGCCGCCGCCGTCGTTCGTCTCGGTGACGCCGGCGCCCTTGACGCCGGAGGCGCAGCATGGATCGGCCTTGGCGGTCTCCACCTGGGCCTTGAGGCGGCAGACGGCGCCGGCCTCCGCGGTCGGATAGGCGAAGCTCCAGGCGCGGCAGCGGGCGTCGCGCTCGCAACGCGCCGCGCAGGCGGCCGGATCGGCGCTACGCACCGGAAAGGTCGTGTAGGCGGCGCCGCCGCGGTCGAAGCCGACCTGGGCTTGCGCCGTGCTCCATCCCGTCGGCAGGGCGACGATGACGCCCACGAGGGGGACGATCGCGAGGGGGACGATCACGAGGAGAGCGAAGCGAGCCAGCAGGGACACCGGAGCGGAGCGGTGGGACTCGACCGACACTGTGCCTCGCGTCATCGTGGGTCGTCTCGTTTCGAGGACCGCCCGTGGACCAGACCATGGTCGGCGAGCTCTATCGCAAAATCCCACCTCCGAACAGGCGGAACCGGGCGCGGCGTTCGCCGCCCGCACGCCGCTCAGGCCGTGAGCGCCGTCACGGTCGCACCGAGCAGGGCGACCAGGTCGGCCGGCTTCAGCTCGACCTGCAGGCCGCGCCGGCCGCCGTTCAACACCACGGTCGGATGCACGGTCGCGTCCTGCTCTACGAACACCCGCACGCGTTTCCTTTGGCCGAAGGGCGAGATTCCTCCGACGTGATAGCCGGTGATGCGCTCGGCCTCGGCCGGTGGCAGCATCTCGGCGTGCTTGGCGCCGGCCGCGGCGGCGAGCTTCTTCAGCGAGACCTCGCGGTCGGACGGCAGCACGACGCAGACCGGCTCGCGGTCGGCACGCGCCATCAGCGTCTTGAGCACGCGCGCCGGCGCGAAGCCGAGCGCCTCGGCGGCCTGCAGGCCGATGCGCGGCGCGTCCGGATCGTAGTCGTACTCGTGCAGCGTGAAGGCGATCGCGGCCTTCTGCAGCGCCTGGACGGCCGGCGTTCCCTTCGCCATGGCGGTGGTCCCCGTCCGCGCTCGGTCCGATCAGTAGGCGTACTCGGCGAACACCGGGTCGACCGAGCCGCCCCAGGCGCCGTGGAACTTCTCCAGCAGCTCCTCGGCCGGCGTGCGGCCGCGCGCCACGATGTCCTCGAGCGGCGCGAGGAAGCGCGTCTCGTCGCGGCCCATCCAATCCTGCTTGTCGCGCCGGGCGAGGCCCGCGCGGGCGAGCCCCAGGGTCTCGCGCGCCAGGTCGAGCAGGGTGCGGCCGGCGATCGTCGCCTTGAAGCCGAGGCGCGGCACCTGGTCGCGCAAGCTCTGCCGCTCCTCGGCCGTCCAGCCCTTCACGATCTCCCAACACGCGTCGAGATTGGCGTCGTCGTAGAGGAGGCCGACCCAGAAGGCCGGCAGCGCCGGCAGGCTCCGCCACGGCACCGCGTCGGACCCGCGCATCTCGAGGTAGCGCTTGAGCCGCACCTCCGGGAAGATGGTCGAGATGTGGTTGGCCCAGTCGGAGAGCGTTGCGCGCTCGCCCGGCAGCGCGTCGAGCGTGCCGGCGAGCAGGTCGCGGAAGGACTTGCCGGCGACGTCGATGTAGCGGTCGCCGCGCTTGACGAAATACATCGGCACGTCGAGCGCGTAGTCGACCCAGCGCTCGTAGCCCATGCCGGGCTCGAACGCCCAGGGCAGCATGCCGGAGCGATCGGCGTCGGTGTCGCGCCAGATCTCCGAGCGGAACGACAGGAAGCCGTTCGGCTTTCCTTCGGTGAACGGCGAGTTGGCGAACAGCGCGGTGGCGACCGGCTGCAGCGCCAGCGAGACGCGCAGCTTCTTGACCATGTCGGCTTCCGAGGAGAAGTCGAGATTGGTCTGCACCGTGCAGGTCCGGTACATCATGTCGAGGCCGAGCCTGCCGACCTTCGGCATGTAGTTCGTCATGATGCGGTAGCGGCCCTTCGGCATCACGGCGATCTCGGTGCGGGTCCAGGTCGGCGCCATGCCCAGCCCGAGGAAGCCGATGCCGAGCGGCGCCGCCACCTCGCGCAGCTGGGCGAGATGCGCCTGCAGCTCCGAGCAGGTCTGGTGGATGGTCTGCTCGGGCGCGCCGGACAGCTCGAACTGGCCGCCGGGCTCCAGCGAGATCGCGCCGCCCTTGGTCACGTCGACGAGCCCGATGATGTGCTCGCCCTCCATGATCGGCTCCCAGCCGAGGATCATCTGCATGCCTTCGAGCAGCGCGCGGATTCCGCGCGGCCCCTCGTAGGGCAGCGGCTCGTGGCGGGCGATGGTGAACGGGAACTTCTCGTGCTCGGTGCCGATCCGGAACTTGTCCTTCGGCTTCTCGCCGGCCGCGAACCACGCGACGAGGTCGTCGCGCGACTGGAGCGGCGTCATATCGATCACGTCACGAGCCATGGAGCGGTCCGGTGGGGTTGGCGCGGCGACCTTACACACCCGGGGCGAAAGAGCAACGTGCCGGACCTGCTTCCATTTTCCGGCTTGCGGGACGGCCCTGTCCGGCGCCGCGGCGGTCCATCGGGCGGGTAACCGCATTTCCGGTCGAGAATTTTTCCGGCCCGAAACTTGTGCTAGACGAACCTGGTCGTGACGGAACGGCGAAAGCGGAGCGGCGAACCGACGTGGGGGTTGCGAGACAGGACCGGTCTAGGTCAATTCGGTCGGCGGCGGGCCGCCGCGCGACGGCGCGTCCGCGTCTGCCGGCGATCCTGCGGGTGGCCGCGATCGCGGCCGTGCCGCTGCTCGCCGGCTGCGCCCAGAATCTCGATCTCGGCATCCTCTACGCGGCGCCCGGCAAGTACGATTATCTGCGCTGCGAGGATCTGCCCGCCCGCCTCTCCACGGCGATCGGCCGCGAGAAGCAGCTCTCCGACCTGATCGCCCGCGCCAACCAGGAGCCGGGCGGACAGGTGGTCAGCTCGGCCGCCTACTCGGCCGACCTCGCGCAGGCGCGCGCCGAGCAGAAGATGCTGCGCCAGACCGCGGTCGACAAGAATTGCGGCTCGATCGAGCCGCCGGCCCCGGGCGCCGCACCGGCCGCCGCGCCGGCGACGCCGCCGGCCCGCACCCCGCCGCGGCGGTAGGTAGGCGCCGCGCGTCGGTGGCCGGGCCGTCGCGTCAGCCCGGCTTGCGGCTGAGCAGAAACACCGCCTGCTCGCCGAACAGGTTCCAGAACCACCAGGGGGCGTCGATCTTCAACGCCGTGCCCCACGGGTCGAGCGCCACGGCCTTCTCCATGCGGGCGCCGGTGAGCGCGCACATGTCGTTGAAGTCCTTGATCGTGCAGAAGTGGATGTTGGGCGTGTCGTACCACGTCTCGGGCAGGTTGGCGGTGCGCGGCATCCGCCCGTAGAGCAGGAGCTGCAGGCGGATGCGCCAGTGGCCGAAGTTCGGGAACGACACGATGGCGTGCCGGCCGATGCGCAGCATGTGCTCGATCACGTCGCGCGGCCGCCGCGTCGCCTGCAGGGTCTGGGACAGGATCACGTAGTCGAAGGCGTCGTCCGGATAGCTCGCGAGATCCGTGTCGGCGTCGCCCTGGATCACCGCGAGGCCCTTGGCGACGCACTCGTTGACGCCCTCGCGCGACAGCTCGATGCCGCGCCCGTCGACGCCGCGCGCCTCCAGGAGCCGCAGGAGCTCGCCGTCGCCGCAGCCGACGTCGAGGACGCGCGAGCCGGGCTCGACCATCTCGGACACGAGCAGAAGGTCGACGCGGGCCCCGCCGGGACCGCGGACGGTCTCGGCCATGGTGAGGTCGCGCGGCGCGCGGGACAGCATCACGGCATGAACCTCATACGATGTCCGGTTGATCGGTGCGCACTCGCGGCTGGCGGGGCTTCACCTCTCCCCGGCGGGGAGAGGTCGGATCTCGCGCAACGGCGCGAGATCCGGGTGAGGGGGTGCCGCGCTCACCAACTGGCGCCCTAACCCCTCACCCCGACGCGCAAGAGCGCGTCGACCCTCTCCCTCTGGGAGAGGGTAAGCACCGAGCCGATCGACATGGGTTTTTGTCACGTCGCGATCTCCTCACGTCACGATGCCGCGGGCGCGGCCGGCGGCGTCGAGGAAGCCGCGCACGATGGCGAACAGCTCCGGCTCGTCGAGCAGGAAGGCGTCGTGGCCCTTGTCGCTCTCGATCTCGGCGAACGAGACGCGCGCCCCGCCGGCGTTGAGCGCATGCACGACGGCGCGCGACTCGGCGCTGGGGAACAGCCAGTCCGACGTGAACGAGATCACGCAGAAGCGCGTGCGCGTGCCCCGGAAGGCGTTCGCCAGCACCCCGCCGTGGTCGCCGGCGAGATCGAAATAGTCCATCGCGCGGGTGAGATAGAGATAGCTGTTGGCGTCGAAGCGCTCGACGAAGGTCGAGCCCTGGTAGCGCAGATAGCTCTCCACCTCGAAGTCGGCCTCGAACGAGAAGGTCGGGTTGTCGCGGTCCTGGAACCGGCGGCCGAACTTCCGGTGCAGGGCCGTGTCGGACAGGTAGGTGATGTGCGCGCCCATGCGGGCGACCGACAGGCCGCGGCGCGGGCTGGTGCCCTCGACGAAGTACCGGCCGTTGCGCCACTCGGGATCCGCCATCACGGCCTGGCGGCCGACCTCGTGGAAGGCGATGTTCTGGGCCGAGTGGCGCGGCGCGGTCGCGATCGGCAGCGCCGAGAAGACGCGCTCCGGATAGCTCGCGCACCACTCCAGAACCTGCATGCCGCCCATCGAGCCGCCGACCGCGGCGAACAGCGACTCGATGCCGAGATGATCGAGCAGCATGGTCTGGGCCCGCACCATGTCCTTGATGGTGATGACCGGGAAGTCGAGCCCGTAGGGCTCGCCGGTCAGCGGGTTGGTGGAGGAGGGGCCGGACGAGCCCATGCAGCCGCCGACCACGTTGGAGCAGATGACGAAGTAGCGGTCGGTGTCGATCGGCCGGCCCGGGCCGACCATGATGTCCCACCAGCCGCCCTTGCCGGTCACCGGATGGACATTGGCGACATGCTGGTCGCCGGTGAGGGCGTGGCACACGAGGACGGCGTTGCTCTTGTCCTCGTTGAGGGTGCCGTAGGTCTGGTAGGCGACCTGGAACGGGGTGAGAGCGACGCCGCAGTCGAGCTGCAGCGGCCGGCGCTGGTCGAACACGGCGAGCTGCGAGCGCGGATGGTCGGCCTCGCGCACCAGCACGGGCAGCTTCTTGTCGGTCTTGATCTCGGCCTTGGCGGGGGTGGTGCTCATCGCGGTCGAAACCGGCCTCTCGTCGTGTCGCGGGGGCGACCATCGCGGGGGTGGAACCGCCCATGGTGGTCGGAAACCGGGCTTCGCACAACCGGCCTGCGACGCCCAGCGGGCGCCCGAGGGGCGACACGGGTGGGGCTTACATAGGGCGGGGCGGCGCCCTGTCAATGTTTTCTTTGCGTTCGCGCCGGCTGCAAATTATCAACCCCATCCGTGAGATGGGCGACAAGCTCGCGCCCCGGAGGCCGTCATGGAAGCCAGTTCCCCCGCGTCCCCGCCCGTCGCCGCCGCGGCCTCCACCGTCGCGTCGCCCGTGGTCTCGCTGCCGGCATTGCGGGCCGAGATCGACCGCATCGACGAGGCGATGCACCGGCTCCTGATGGAGCGCGGCGAGATCATCGCCCGGCTGATCGAGGTGAAGCGCACGGCCGAGACCGGCTCGGCGTTCCGGCCCGCCCGCGAGGCCGACATGATGCGCCGGCTGGTCGAGCGCCACCACGGCATCCTGCCGCTCGACACGGCCGAGAGCATTCTGCGCGTCATCATCGCGACCTTCACCTATGTCCAGGCGCCGTACCGGGTGCATGCCGATCTCTCCACCGGCGAGGCGGCGATGCGCGACAGCGCCCGGTTCCATTTCGGCTTCACGGTGCCGTTCGAGGGCCATCTCGGGGTGCCGGGGGTGTTCCGGGCGCTCGACGGGGCGCATGGCGACCTCGGCCTCGTCCCGGCGACGAGCCCGTCCGGCGGCGCCTGGTGGACGGCGCTGGAAGCGCCCGATGCCCCGAAGATCATCGCCCGGCTGCCCTTCGTCGAGCGCGCCGACCACCCGGCGGGCCTGCCGGTCTTCGCCGTCGCCCGGCCGCATCCGGACGCTCTCGTCACCGAGGTCCGGCTCTACAGCGTGCGGGTGTCGGGCTGGAGCCTCAAGGCGGCGCAGGCGGCCGGCATGCTCGCCGAGGTTGTGGCGGTGCCGGACGGTGCCTTCGACGGGGCGGCCCTGCTCGTCTCGGTGCCGGCCGGCCGCACCCTCGAGGAGGTGACGGCGGCCCTGATCGGAGCGGGAGCCTCGGTCCGCGCCCAGGCCATGGTCGGCGGCCACGCGACCCGCTATACCGTCTCGGCGGACGGCGCCCTGGTTCCGACCGGGCACTGACGTCCGCCGCAGTCCGATACGCCGTGCCCGCGCAGGCGGGCATCCACGCGCTTTCCGCCCTCGCACGCCCGCCCTGGCACACCCGCCGTCGCAGGATCGCCGCCGCAGGACCGAAGACGTGGATGGCCGGGACGAGCCCGGTCATGACGGAAGAAAGAACCGTGCATTCTGCCGAAGGTCTTGTGATGTCCAACGTTCGTCCGCAGCCGCGTCCCGGTGTCCTGTCGATTTCCGCCTACGTCCCCGGCAAGAGCGGCGCCCCCGGCGTCGCCAAGGTGTTCAAGCTCTCCTCGAACGAGTCGCCGCTCGGCCCGAGCCCGAAGGCGATCGAGGCCTACAAGAGCGTCGCCGCGCATCTCGAGGACTATCCGGACGGCGCGTCGACGAGGCTGCGCGAGGCGATCGGCGCCGTCTACGGGCTCGATCCGGACCGCATCGTCTGCGGCGCCGGCTCGGACGACCTCCTCAACCTGATCGCGCGGGCCTATCTCGCCGACGGCGACGAGGCGATCCACTCGCAATACGGCTTCCTGGTCTACCCGATCGCCACCATGGGGACGGGCGCCAAGCCCGTCTCGGTGCCGGAGAAGAACCTGACCACCGACGTCGACGGGATCCTCGCCGCCGTGACGCCGCGCACCAAGGTGATCTTCCTCGCCAACCCGAACAACCCGACCGGCACCTACATCCCCTATGACGAGGTCAAGCGGCTGCATCGCGGCCTGCGCCCCGACATCCTGCTCGTCCTCGACGCGGCCTATGCCGAGTATGTGAGCCGCAACGACTACTCGACCGGGCTCGAGCTCGTCGCCGAGAGCGAGAACGTCGTGATGTGCCGGACCTTCTCGAAGATCTACGCGCTCGCCGGGCTGCGGCTCGGCTGGATGTATGGGCCGGCCCACATCGTCGACGCCGTCAACCGGGTGCGCGGGCCGTTCAACGTCGGTGCTCCGGCGATCGAGGCCGGCATCGCGGCCGTGCGGGACGCCGAGCATGTCGAGCGCTCGCGCGCCCACAACGACCGCTGGCTGCCGTGGCTCAGCGAGGAGATCGCCAAGCTCGGGCTGACGGTGACGCCGAGCGTCGGCAACTTCTTCCTGATCCACTTCCCGGCGCAGGGCGGCAAAACCGCGCAGGCGGCCGACTCCTTCCTGACCAGCCGCGGCCTGGTGCTGCGCTCGGTGGCGAGCTACGGCCTGCCCAACGCGCTGCGCATGAGCATCGGCTCCGAGGAGGCCAACCGCCTCGTCGTCGCCGCGCTCGCCGAGTTCATGGCGGGGTAGGCTTTCGTCCTCCGCGGCAAGGCGCCGGCGGCGCTGCCGCCGAAACGAGACTCGTCATGCACGGCCTCGTGCCCGGCATCCACGTCGTTCCGGCGTGGCCTCGACAAGAGCGTGGATGGCCGGGACGAGCCCGGCCATGACCACGAAGCCTGAGACAAGACTGATGACCCAACCCCTGTTCAATCGCATGGCGCTGATCGGCGTCGGGCTGATCGGCTCCTCCATCGCGCGGGCGGCGCGCGCCCAGGGGGTCGTGCGCAGCATCGTGGCGACGGCGCGCTCCGGGCCGACGCGGGCGCGCGTCGCCGAGCTCGGCATCGCCGACCGGGTGGTCGACACCAACGCGGCCGCCGTGGACGGCGCCGACCTCGTGATCCTCTGCATCCCGGTCGGCCAGTGCGGCGCCGTGGCGGCCGAGATCGCGCCGCGCCTCGCGCCGGGCGCCATCATCTCCGACGTCGGCTCGGTGAAGGCCGCCGTGGTCAAGGACGTCGCTCCGCATCTGCCGGCGCACGTCCATTTCGTCCCGGCCCATCCGGTCGCCGGCACCGAGAACTCCGGACCCGACGCCGGCTTTCCCGAATTGTTCATCGACCGTTGGTGCATCCTCACGCCGCCCGAAGGCACCGACCCGGCCGCGACCGACAAGCTCGCCACCTTCTGGAGCGCCATCGGCGCCAATGTCGAGACGATGACGCCCGAGCACCACGACCTGGTCCTCGCCATCACCAGCCACTTGCCGCATCTGATCGCCTACACGATCGTCGGCACGGCCGACGAGCTCGGCCAGGTGACGCGCTCCGAGGTGCTGAAGTTCTCGGCCGGCGGCTTCCGCGACTTCACCCGCATCGCCGCGTCCGACCCGACGATGTGGCGCGACATCTTCCTGGCCAACCGCGACGCCGTGCTGGAGATGCTCGGCACCTTCGGCGAGGATCTCTCGAAGCTCACCCGCGCCATCCGGCGCGGCGACGGCGACACGCTGTTCGAGCTGTTCACCCGGACGCGGGCGATCCGGCGAGGAATCGTGCAGATCGGCCAGGACTCCGACGCCCCCGACTTCGGCCGCCCGCATCAGAAGAAGCTGCCGCCCTTGCCGCGCCCCTACATGGCGGACGGGGAGTAGGGCCGCTGCCGCGGCCGTCGTCACGCCGGGCGCCGTGCCGGCGCGTCCTCACCACGCGTATCTGATCGATGCCGTGCCGGCGAAGGTGCGGCTGTGGGCGGCCGCCTCGCCGTCGAGCTTGGCCGCGAGGGCGAAGCCGTTGGCGAAGCGCAGCTCGGCACCGGCCGAGACGAGGGCGAGGTCGCGGGCCGGCGTCGCGCCTTCCACCACGAAGCCGGCGCCGGGGAGCGCCTGGAACGTGACGGCGAGGGTCGGGTCGGTCACCCGGTCGTGCGCCCAGGCGAGCTTTCCGCGCAACACCAGCGCGGCGTCGGGCCGGACGGCCGCCACGGTCTCCAGCCGCGCGCCGGCCTCGGCGCGCAACGCGGTCGCGGTGCGGTCCCCGTAGGCGAGCCCGAAGCCGCCGCCGCTCGGATCGCCCTCGCTGAAGCCGGGCATCACGAACGCCTGGGCCTGCACGGCCGCGTAGGGCGCGAGCCCGACGCCGAGCCATCCGAGCCGCCACCCGGCCTCGGCGCGGCCGCCATAGCTCTGGGCCTCGTAGCGGGCCGCGAGGCGGCTGCCGCCGAACGTCGTGCGGTCGGTCGACACCCAGTGCTCGGCGAAGGCCAGCGACGTCGCCAGATAGGCGACGCCCGCCGTGGTCGTGCCGTAGGCTCCGGCCTGGAACGCGTCGCTGCTGCCGCTGCCGAGCCCCTGCGCCAGGCTCCAGCCGGTGCCGCCGCCGCCGAGCGCGAAGCCCAGCGTGGTGAACGGCGTCACCCGGTAGTCGCCGCCCGCCGCGAAGCCGGCGGCGCGGGCCGACAGGTCGTGGCTGCCGACCATGGCGTCGCCGTCGATCCGGCCGGAGCCGCCATAGGCCGAGCCCCAGACGCTCCAGCGCGGCTCGCGCGGTCCGGCCGGCGGCGCCTTCGCCAGCGCCTTGAACGCAGCCGACGCCGGCGACGGCGGCGCGCTGCCGTCCGCGAAGGCGAGGGCGGCGCCTGAGTCGCGCCCGGCCCCCGACGCGGATCGCCCGTCGACGAACGGGTCCGTCATCAGGCCCAGGAAGGCCGTCATCATCTGGAACGCGCCCTGCGGCGCGCCGGTCGCGGCCTCGCCGGAGAGCTGGGTCAATGCCCCGGCGAGAGGCTGGCCGGTGAGCCCGACGACGGAGACGAAACCGGGCGGCAGCGCCCCGCCGGCGTTGAAGTAGCGGCTCAGCGATGCCGCGACGGCCGCCTGGTTGCGCGACAGGCCGGTGGCGCTGTCCAGCCCGAGCATGAGATCGAGCGACACGCTGTTCGGCACCGAATAGTCGAGGACGGCGATGAACCCGGCCGGAAGATTGCTGGTCGCCAGGCTGTCGAACGTGCCGCTCCGGCTGCCGGCGGTGAGGATCGTGTAGCTCTTGCTGACGTAGCTGCCGGCGGCGAAATAGGCCTGCACGGTGCCGGCCAGCGTGGCCGTGCCGGTGACCACGGCCTGTGACGCGGTGCTCGGGTCGATCTGCACCTGGTAGATCGCGCCCGTCTGGAAGGTGAGATTGCCGGCGACCGCCATGGAGCTGCCGGCCGTCCCGGCACCCGGCGAAAAGATGCCGCCCGAGTTCACCGTGACGCTGCCGGCCGTGCCGGTGCCGGCGAGCGTGCCGCCGGCGTTCACCGTGGTGGCCGAGCCCGTGATGGCGCCGCCCGACCCGAGATACAGCAGCCCGCCGTCGACCGTGGTGGCGCCCGTGTAGGTGCTGGCGCCGGTCAGCATCGCGACGCCCGCGGCGAGCGTCAGCCCGCCCGGGCCGGTGAGATCGCCGGCGAACGTGGAGGACGCGTTCGACAGCGTCAGGGTCTTGCCGCCGAGATCGACGGTGCTGCCGGCGACGCCGGCCAGCGTCGTGATGGTGGCGCCGGCCGTGGTGGCCGAGATGTCGAAGGTGGCGCCGGCCGCGATGCCGACGCCGTTCGATGCCGCGATGCTGCCGCTCCCGGTCAGGGCGAGCGTGCCCGCATTGACGAGCGTGGCGCCCGTGTAGGTGCTGACACCGGCGAGCGCCAGCGTGCCGGCGCCCGCCTTGGTGATGCCGCCCGTGCCGGTGAGCCCGGTGGCGAACGTGACATTGTTGCCGTTGGTGTCGAAGGTGCCGCCGTTGGGGCCGATGGCGCCGAGCCGCCCCGAGATGTCGGTCGTGGTGCCGGTCGCCCATTGCAGGCCGCCGCCGTCGAGCCAGATCTGCCCGGTGCCGAAGTTGTTCGCTGCGCTGAAGTTGATCAGGCCGCCGAGAACCAAAGTGCCGCCCGTATAGGTGTTGTCGCCGGTGAGCGTCAGGGTGCCGAGCCCGGCCTTGGTCAGCATGCCGTTGTTGATGATCGTGCCGGACAGAGTCAGGTCGAAGCCGTTGGTGTCGACGACGCCGCCGAGCGCCAGCAGCGAGATTGTCTTCGCCGTGCTGAACGAAGCGTCGAGCTTCAGGGTGCCGCCGTTGAAGATGACGTACTGGTCGAAGCCGAGCGCCGTCAGCGCCGCGTCGCTGCCGGCCGACACCGCGCCGCCGGTCGCGACGATGACGTTCGGGCCGATCCAGCCGGTGCCGATGTTGAGGTTGTCGTTGAACGGCGTGGTCACGGTTCCGACGATCGTGTTGGTCGCCGGATCGAGGACATAGGCGTTAAAGGCGCCGGACAAATAGACCCGCGAGCCGTCCGGAGTCGTCGTGACGCCGAGCACGTTGATGGGGATGGTCAGCGTCGTAAGGACGGCATTGCTGGCGGCATCGATGACATAGACAGTCTGTCCTTGGTCGGCCACATAGATGCGCGTGCCGTCGCGGGACACGGTGATGGCACTGGCGTAATAGTCGAGCGGGATGGTGGTCAGCACGTTCCGAGTCGCTGTATCGATCACCGAGACGACCGTCGTGGTGCTGGTGCCGCTCGTGACGTAGAGCTTGCTGCCGTCCGGCGACACCGCGATGGCGTTCGGTTCGGAGCTCACGGCAATCGTGGCGGTCACCGTCCTGCTCGCCGCATCGACGACCGACACGGTGTTTTGGTAGAAATTCGTCACATAGAGCGTAGAACCGTTCGGCGAGATCGCGATCTCAAAGGCGGAGCTGACAGGGATCGCCGAGCCGACGACCTGGTTGGTGGCCGTGGCGATCACGTTGACCGAATTATTGTTCGGCCCGGCCACATAGATGTATTGGCCGTCCGGGCTCATCACCATCCCGGAACCTCGTGTGCCGATCGGGATCGTGTTGACGACCGCGCCCGCGGCGACGTCGATCACCGTCACGGCGTTCGCCGTGCCGGTCACATAGGCGTATCGGCCATCCGGCGAGAACAGGGCGTTTTGCGGATAGTCCCCGACCGAGATGACGGAGCCGATGGTCGTGTTGGTCAGCGTCGAGAACGCGATCACGGTGCCAGGACTCGAATTGACGGCGGTGAGCAGGCCGTAATTGTCGATGCCGGCCCGGACCGGCGTCGCCAGTACGAGACAGCCCAGCGGCACCACCATGAGGCGCGGCCACCGCCGGCCGGACCGCCGGGAGCGGCGCGGGCGGCGGACTACGGCCGGGAGGGAGCGACCAGCGCGGCCGGATGAGACGACGAGACGCGGGAGACGGGGGTGCACGTGTAGTCCTCTGAGCAACGTCGAGCAACACAGCCTAGCGATCGGGTGGAGGCGCGCTGTGCCCAGTGTCTCAGCTCCGGATTCGAGCCGATCATGTTGCCGGCGCGCCACAGCGGCCCGGCCTGCGCCCGCCGCCCGCGCGAGGACGCTGTGTCGGGGCGCTTCGCACGTGATAGGTTGACGACGTGAACCGGCGGGTGCGACACCGGCGGGTGCGACGAGGTCGCGGTTTCGGCGCATCGCTTCTTGGACTGGGCGAGAGTTCGTTTGGAAGAACCCCCGAAGGGCGAACATTTTCGCGGAGCGTCGGCGCTCGCGGCCATGCGCGAGGCGGCGATCGACTTGTGCGACGTCACCAGCTTGGCGCCACCGGACGCCTTCCAGTTCTCGTCGACAGCGACGGCGGTCGGTCAGGCCCTGCTCCTCGATTCCGTTTCGACCGGGCTCGGCTATGTGCGTACGCCCGCCCACATCGCCCGCGGCGACATGGACCATTATCTCGTCTCCTTCTGCCTCGAAGGCGAGATGCAGTTCGCCTCGGGGCGCCGTCACGTCACGGTGCGGCCGGGCGACATCTGTCTGGTCGACATGGCTCAGCCGAACCGGACCTGGTTGGTCGAGGCGGGCCAGGCCCGCTCGCGGATCGCCACGCTCGTCCTGCCCCGTGCGGTTCTGGCGCCGCGGCTCGTGCATCCGGATTCGGCGACGGCGTCGGTGTTGCCACGCGACGACCGCCGCGCGCAGCTTCTGGCCGACCAGATCGCGGCCTTGCGGCAGAAGCCCGGGCCCGAGACAGGCGATGCCTTCGACACGGTCGAGGCGATCGCCGACGTCGTCGCCACGGCCGTCGGCAGCACCGCGCAGGTGGCGGAGACCGCGAGTCGGGCCGATCGCCATTTGCTCCTGGCGATGATCAAGCGTCATATCGAGGCCCATCTCGAGACCGACACGCTCGACGCCCAATCGCTCTGCCGACAGTTCCGTCTGTCGCGCGCCAGCCTCTACCGCTTGTTCGAAGCCGACGGCGGGCTGACGCGCTACGTGCAGGAGCGGCGTCTCGCGCGCGCCTTGCGGCTGCTCGTCGCGCCCGGGACGCGGCGCGAGCGGCTGATCGATCTCGCCGTCGATCTGCGGTTCAGCAGCGATTCCACCTTCGTGCGGGCGTTCCGCCGGCAGTTCGGTGTGACGCCGGGCGAGATTCGGGAGGTCTCGCGCGCCTGGCTGCGCGATGCCGGAACCATGGCCGGGCCCGACCATGTGCTCCGGCACATCGGGCGCGGTTGAGCGAGCGGCCGACACCGCCCTTGGGCCGACCGCGGCGACGACGCCAAAGAATCCGCGAGCATGCCGGCGGACTCGTGCTACGTCGCGGGCGATGCGTCGCCCGCAGCCGGTGCCGACGCGCGTCACGCCCGCGGGAGGGATGCGAGATGATGGACGATGCCTCGGCCCTGGAAACCCTGCGCCGCACCGACTTCGAGGGTTTGGGCCATCGCATCGAGGGCAAGGTGCGCGACATCTACGTGCAACCGGACCGTCTGGTGCTCGTGACCACGGATCGCCACTCGTCGTTCGACCGCATCGTCGCCCACATCCCGGGCAAGGGCGAGGTGCTGAACCGCACCGCGGCCTTCTGGTGCGACGAGACGCGCGACATCGTGCCGAACCACGTGATCGCGTTGCCCGATCCGAACGTCACGGTGGCGAAGCGCTGCACGCCGCTGAAGATCGAGATCGTGATGCGCGGCTATCTGACCGGCGTCACCTCGACGTCGATCTGGACGCATTACCAGGCCGGCCGGCGCGACTTCGGCGCGTTCAAGTTGCCGGACGGGATGCGCAAGAACGCGCGGCTGCCGCGCCCCGTCTTCACGCCCTCCACCAAGGAGGACACGCACGACGAGACCATCACGCCCACCCAGGTGCTGGAGCGCGGCCTGTTGTCGAAGGCGCTGCTCGAACAGGTCGAGGACGTCGCCGAGAAGCTGTTCCGGCGCGGCCAGGAGACGGCGCTGGCCCGCGGCCTGATCCTGGTCGACACCAAGTACGAGATGGGGCTCGACGCGGAGGGCCGCCTCACCCTGATCGACGAGATCCACACGCCCGACTCGTCGCGCTGGTGGATGGCCGACACCTACGAGGCGCGCTTCGCGGCCGGCCAGGAGCCCGATTACTTCGACAAGGAGTTTTTGCGTCGCTGGTTCGTCGATCACTGCGATCCTTACGAGGACGAGATCATCCCGGATGCGCCCGCAGAGCTCGTCGCCGAGCTCTCCGCTCGTTATCAGCAGATTTTTCACCGCCTCACCGGCCGGTCGCTGACGCCGCGTGAGGAAGGGCGTTCGCTCGCGAAGCGAATCGCGGACAATCTGGCGGCCTATCGGATCTGATCTGCGGCGCGAGGGCGCAGCAGCCTCCGTCGTTCCTGGGCGCGGACCTTCAGGTCCGCGAGCCCGGAATCCATATCCCCTGTGCCGGTGGCTCACTGGAAGACAGGGCGTATGGATCCCGGGCTCGGCGCTGGCGCGCCGCCCCGGGACGACGGAGCAACCGTTGTGCGGCCGCAGCCGTCCAGCGTCCCTTTACGCTTCGTTAACCATGCCGGCTTAATTGTTTCTTTAGAAACAATTCTGCCGAGGCTCCCATGTCGGCTGTGAGCAGTCTGACGAGCGCGTTGTCGAGCTACACGACCGGCTCCTACGGACAGAAGGCCGGCACCGCGCCGACCCAATCCACCGCATCGAGCGGCACCGGGACGACCGCCACATCGATCCAGTCCGGCGGTTCGGCCACCGTGCTGACGCTGTCGGACGAGGCCAAGGCGCTTCTGGCCGCCATGACGGCCGCCGGCACGAGCGCCGGCGGCTCGGCGCTGGCGCGAGCCCAGGCGGCGCGCGCCTGGCTCGATCAGCAATACACGTCGCTCGGGATCGGCTCGGCCCTGGTCGACGGCCAGGTGGCGGTCGATTTCACGGTGCAGGACCGGGCGACACTCGCCGTCGTCGCGGCCGGCACCGGCGACCTGTTCACGGCCGACGAGAAGAACGCCGCGGCGTCCGTCTTGCAGGCGCGCTTCGAGGATGCGCTCGCCCCGCATGCGGTGATCGCCCGCCACACCGGCGACTATGCGAGCCTCTACGCCGCCGCCGCCGCGTATCTCGACACGGCGAGCCCCGAGGAGCGTGCGACGGCCGGCTGGACGGCGCGGCGCGAGGCGGTCACCGAAGGGCTCGCCGCGGCGCGGGCCACCTTCGGCAAGGCGCCCGACACGAGCAACCACGACGATCCTGTCCGCGCCATGCTGGATGCGCCCGCGCCCGGCACGACGTCGCCCGGCAAGACCACCACGGCCGACACGCTCGCGGCCCGCGCCCGCGCCGCGCTCGACGCCCAGGCCGGCCGTGCCCGCGACGCCGGCACCGAGCTGGTGTTCGATGCGACGCGCTCCGGCCGGATGGTGGACTTCGAGTCCTTCGACAACCGCACGCTCGCGGTCGTCGCCCAGAACGCCGACGGGCAGTTCTCGATCTCCGAGGCGCGGGCGGCCCGCAAGGCGCTCGAGCAGCGCACGCGCACGACGCTGCTCTCCGCCTTCACCAGTTCGGGCGGCGATCCGGCGACCCGCAGCGTCGCGCTGATCCGTCAGTATTCGTCGATGAGCGCCGAGGAGCGGACCGTGCTCGGATTCGGCGAGGGATTCACCGACAACGTCCTGAAGAACTACCGGACCGTGACCAGCATCCAGAGCATGGTCGACGCAATGAACGCCTCGACAGGCTCGCTGCTCGGCGGCTCCTCGCTCTGATCGCCGTCCCGGCGCGGCGATCGCTCAGGTCGGATTTTCCAGGCTGAAGCTCTGGCTCTGATCGTCGTAGGCGAAGGCTTCGCCATAACGGGCCCAGCTCGTCACGGCGCGCAGCGTCTGCTCGGCCACGTCGGGCGTCATGTGGTCCTCGAGTTCGTCGAGGAAGCGGCCCTTCGGCGCCGTGTGGTGGACACGCTCGTCGAGCACGCGGCGGATGTGGCCGGCGAGCGGCACGTGGGCGAGCAGGTTGCGGCCGAACAGTTGCTTGCGCATGTCCGTCTCGGCGTTGGCGAATTCGACGCCCGCCTCGGTCAGCTTGATGTCGCCGCCTTCGATCTCGACGAAGCGCAGCATCTGCAGCGTCTCGGCGACCGGAAACAGGTCGTCGACCTCCATGTGCAGGGCGGAGGCGACCTCCGGCAGGTCGGCGCGGCCGCTGTAGGGCGCCCCGGCGATGCGCTCGACGAGACCGGACAGCAGGTTGGTCGACACTTCGGGCAGGATCGTGTCGATGCCGAGACCGGGCAAACGGTCGACCCGGGCGAGGCGGCGCTGCGCGTCGGCGCCCGCCGTCATGGCGATGTAGATGCGATCGACCAGGCTGCGGAAGCTCGGCTCCAGCCGGTCGCGGGGCTGCGGCAGGTCGACCGTGATCTCGTCGATGATCCGGCCCGGATTGGTGGAGAACAGCAGGATGCGGTCGCACATCTGCACCGCCTCCTCGATGTTGTGGGTGACCAGCACGACGCCCTTGATCGGCAGCTTGCCGTCCGACCACAGCTCGAGGAAATCGGTGCGCACCGTCTCGGCCGTCAGCACGTCCAGCGCCGAGAACGGCTCGTCGAGCAGCAGGATGTTGGGATGCACGACGAGCGCACGGGCGAAGCCGACGCGCTGGCGCATGCCGCCCGACAGCTCGCGCGGATAGGCGGATTCGAAGCCGTCGAGGCCGATCAGGTCGATGGCGGCGAGCGCCCGTCGGCGGATCGCGGCGGACGGCAGGCCGAGCGCCTCGAGCCCGATCTCGACGTTCTCGAGCACGGTCAGCCAGGGGAACAGGGCGAAGCTCTGGAACACGATGGCGATGCCCGGCGGCGGGCCGGTGACGCGCTCGCCCATGTAGCTGACCAACCCGCCGGCGGGTTGCGAAAGCCCGGCGATCAGCCGCAGCAGGGTCGACTTGCCGGAGCCCGATCGGCCGAGCAGCCCGACGATCTCGTCGTCGCGGATGCGCAGATTGACGTCGTCGAGCACCAGGAGCTCGCCGCCGTCCGGGCGCGGGAAGGTCTTTCGCAGGCCCTGGACGTCGAGCAGGATCGCGCGCTCGGAAGGGCGTGAAACGGCGCTGCCGCGAACCTTGTCGTCCATGCGACGCTCCCTTCTCCTGCCTGCGCGACGGCCGGTCAGCCGAGCCGGAACTTGCGCTCCGCCCACAGATACAGCGGCCGCCAGAACATGCGATTGACGATCACCACGAAGGCGCTCATCACGGCGATGCCGAGCACGACGCGCCGGGTGTCGCCGGCCGCGGTCGCATCGGCGATGTAGGCGCCGAGCCCGATCGCCTGCAGGCGGTCGTCGCCCCACGTCGCCACCTCGGCGACGATGCTGGCGTTCCACGAGCCACCCGAGGCCGTGATGGCGCCCGTCACGTAGAACGGAAAGACGGCCGGCAGCGCGACCTTGCGCCACCACAGCCAGCCGCGAATTTTCAGGTTCGCGGCGACGTCGCGCAGCTCGGTCGGAATCGTGGTCGCGCCGGCGACCACGTTGAACAGGATGTACCACTGCGTCCCCAGGATCATCAGCGGGCTCAGCCAGATGTTCGGATCGAGCCGGAACGCGACGATGCCCGACACGGCGATCGGGAACAGCAGATTGGCCGGGAACGCGGCGAGGAACTGGGCGATCGGCTGGACGATGCCGGCGACCCTCGGCGCGAGGCCGATCCGGATCCCGATCGGCACCCACACGAGGCTCGCGATCGCGATCAGCACGAACACCCGTGCCATGGTGGCGAGGCCGAGCAGAACCGCCGTCCCGACCTCGGCGAGCGAGAGGCCCGCGAGCACATAGGCGGCGATCTGCCAGACCGAGGCCGCCACCGCCGCTATCACGACGGCGAGGAAAACGCCGTCGGCGAGGCGGCCGCGCCGTGCGTCCGCCGCGTGGCGTGCGCCGCGCCCCTGACGGGCCGCCGACAGCCCGTAGCTCCACCGCATCGCCGCCGCGGCCGGCGACGCCGCCATGCGCACGAGGCGCGACTTGCGCAGCATGGTGACGACCCAGGACGACGACGGCGCCGCGCCGGTCTCCTGATCGAACCGGAACTTGTCGGCCCAGGCGACCAGCGGCCGGAACATGAGCTGATCGAAGATCGCGATCACGATCATCATGGCGAAGATCGCCCACAGGATGGCGCCGAGGTCGCGCGCCGCGATCGCCGCCGCGATGTAGGAGCCGATCCCCGGCAACGTCACCGTGGTGTCGCCGACCGTGATCGCCTCCGAGGCGACGACGAAGAACCAGCCCCCCGACATCGACATCATCATGTTCCAGATCAGGGCCGGCATGGCGAACGGCACGTCGAGCCGCCAGAACCGCATCCAGGCGCCGAACCGGAAGCAGCGCGACGCCTCGATCAGGTCGGACGGCACGGTGCGCAGCGACTGATAGAAGCAGAACGCCATGTTCCAGGCCTGGCTGGTGAAGATGGCGAACACGGCGGCGAACTCGGCCCCGAGCACCCGGCCCGGCGCGAGCGACATGAAGAACACGATGGTGACCGAGATGAAGCCGAGGATCGGCACCGACTGCAGGATGTCGAGGATCGGCACCAGCACCAGCTCGGCGCGGCGGCTGCGCGCCGCGAGCGTCGCGTAGGTGAACGTGAACAGGAGCGACAGCCCGAGCGCGACGATCATGCGCAGCGCCGTCCGGGCCGCATAGCCGGGCAGCGCGAGGGGATCGAGGCTGATCGGCGTCTCGTCGATCGCGTCGAGCGGCAGGCCGACGCCGCGCCCGACCTCGGCGACGAGCACCAGGGCGCCCAGCACCAGAACGACGGCGACGACGTCCCATACGCCGAAGGTGGGGCGATCCTGTTGTATCGCGGCGAGGCTGCTCGCAGGACGTGTCACGCGGCGCGGCTCCTGCCGACGGATGGAACGACGATCCGGGATGTCGCCGCGACCAAAGCGCTGGGCCGGTGTCGCGAACACCGGCCTTGATACCCACGCCGGCGTGGTTGGCAAGGCCCCTTCGTTTCGCCCACCCGTATGACGTGGAAGTGACGTCGCCCGGCCCTGCGGGCGCGTGCGCCCGGACGGGACGGGTCGCGGCTCCGGACCTGCCGGAGCGGCTTGCGCCGTCGCGCGGAACGACGCTACAAGCGGCAGCATCATGCCTCTGTCGAGAACCCCCGCGTGACCGTGAGTGACACGAAGCGCACAGCGCCTCGCTCACCCGCCGGACCGCGCGTGCAGACCCCCGCCATCCCCCGCTGAACCACCCGGACAAGATGCCGCTCGAAACCACCGCACCGCCGGTCGCCGAGACCGTCGCTCCGTCTCGCGCGCGATCGTCGCATGCCGTCCGCCTCGTCGCGCCCGCCGTGGCGCTCGTGATCACGATCGTGCTCGGCGGCATGGTGCTGCTGCAGATGCGCGCCCAGGACGCCATCGCCGAGCGCGATCGCGACACCCGCATGCGGCTCGTCGCCGGCGCCGTCACGGGCGCGTTCGACAACGCCGGCAAGTTCGCGCTGTCGCTCGCGGAGACGTCGGCGCGGCGGCCGAATGTCGGCGAGGCGCTTGCCCGGCGCGACCGCGCCCGCCTGCAGGCCCTCTCTCAGGGGCCTTACGATTATCTCAGCCGTCAGGCCGGCGTGCAGATCTACGGCTTCCACACGACCGACCTTCGTTATCTGCTGCGCATGCATCGGCCGGAGACGTTCGACGACGACATCTCCGGCTTCCGCCCCATGGTGGTCGCGGCGAACCGCGCCCGCCGGGCCCAGGCCGGCGTCGAGATCGGGATCGCCGGCCTCGGCGTGCGCGGCATCGCGATCGTCGAGCACGACAAGGTTCCGGTCGGCACCATGGAGGTGGGGCTCGACCTGCGGCCGATCCTCGATCTCGTCAAGGCGTCGACCAATGCCGACGTCGCCGTGGTGATCGCGCCCGCCATGGTCGGCGTCGCGCTCGATCCCAAGCTGCCGCGCTTCGGCGATCTGGTGCTGGCGCTGTCGACCGACGACGACCGGTTCGCCGCGCTCCTCAAGAGCACCCGGATGCGGGCGCTGCGCGACGTCGAGGTGACGACCCGCGAGATCGACGGGCGCTCGTTCAGCGTGGTGTCCCAACCGCTCGTCGACTTCTCGGGCCGGCTGGTCGGTATGACGGTCGCGCTGGAGGAGATCCCGAACGACCGCGGCCGGCTGCGCACCGAGCTCGTCGTGGCGGCGCTGTGCGGCGGCATTCTCGTCTGGATCGTCTTCGCCGTGCTGCTGCGCATCGCGCTCACGGCGCGGAGGCGGCCGTGACGCGGTGCTGTTTCGCGCCGACGCGGGCCGTCGCACCGGCGTGCGCGGCCTTGTGGCTCGCGCGGCTCGTGCTTCTGTCGGTGGTGCTGATCACGTCCGGCGGCGGGGCGGCCGCGGAGGATCGCACGGCGCTGCCGGCCGGCGTCGAGCTGCCGGTGCGGGTGCGGGTCGCGCTGCGCGTCCTCAACGTGCTCGAGGTGAAGGAGACGGCCGGGGAGGGGCGCTTCTTCGTCGAGATCACCCAGCGCTGGACCGATCCGCGACTCGCCTTCGACGCGATCGCGGTCGGCGCGGCGCGGATCGACCGCGTCGCCGGCGAGGCCGACTCCTACCTCGCTTCGATCTGGACGCCGGGCCTCGTCGTCGACAACCAGATCGGCGGACGCGACTCGCGTACCGTCGCGGTGGCGACCTACGCCAGCGGCGAGATCGTGCTGATCGAACGGTTCGAGGCGGATTTCCGTTTCCGCATGAACATGGACGCGTTCCCGTTCGATCGCCAGAACCTCGCGCTGTCGCTGTCGCTGCCGCGCTACGCCAAGCAGGAGGCGATCCTGATCACCACCGAGACGGACCGCCTGCTGTCGGGCGTCGAGGAGTCCTCGCTCGTGGTGTGGCGGCCGGGGCGGCTGCGTTTCGCCAACGAGGAGACGATGGGCTGGAACGCCCGCAGCTACTCGCGGCTCGCCGCGACCGTCGAGCTGGTGCGCCAGTCCGACCGCTACATCCTGCGCATCTTCGTGCCGCTGTTCGCCGTGCTCTCGGTGTCGCTGTTCGTCCTGTGGTCGCCGGCGCTGCGCGAGCAGGAGAAGGACAAGGGCACCATGATCTTCTCCTCGCTGCTGGGTCTCGCGGCGCTGAGCTTCACGTTCGAGGCGAGCTTTCCGGGGGCGATCTCGCTCAACACGCCGGTCGCCCAGATGATCTCGCTCGGTTATCTCTATCTGGTGCTGGTGCTGATGATCGAGGTCGGCCTCACGGCCGCCTGCGCCGACCCGACCCGCCGCTTCCACGCCGCCTGCATCGAGCTGCGCCGGCAGATCCGATGGGCGCTCCCGGTGATGATGCTGATCGTCTGCATCGGCATCGGGGTGCGGGCGCTGCCGGGCTGACCAAGGCCGCGCGGCGTGTCGGCCGAGACGGAGCGTCGCAGGAACACCGTACCGGCGGTCGGGAACGGTGTCGGACCGTCGCGGTTGACCGGGTGAGACGACCCGAAGGCCTGACATGCCGATCATCCTGTGGTGGCTGGGCGTGCCGCTCAGCGTCGGTCTCGTCCTGTGGCCGGTGGGCGTGATCTGACGCGGCCGTCCGTCGGGCCGACGCGCGCGGTCACGGCCGATGGTCGAGCGATGGCCCGAGGCGACACGATCGCGTCAGGCGGCGGCCGGCCGGTTGAACTCCGCCGCCGAGGCCGTTAAGCCTCGGGCGCATGAACACCCCCGTTTCGACCGAACCGATCCGGACCGCCAGCCGCCCCGAGGGCGTGCGGCCGCTGCTCTCCGCCAGGCCGCTCTTCTCCTGGCCGCGCCACCGGGTGCAGAGCCGGCCGGCGCCGTTCCTGCCGATGAGCCGGGCCGAGATGGACCGGCTCGGCTGGGATGCGTGCGACATCGTGCTGGTCACGGGCGACGCCTATGTCGACCATCCGAGCTTCGGCATGGCGATCATCGGTCGCCTGCTCGAGGCGCAGGGTTTCCGGGTCGGCATCATCGCGCAGCCCGACTGGCAGTCGGCCGAGCCGTTCAAGGCGCTGGGCAAGCCGCGCGTGTTCTTCGGCGTCACCGGCGGCAACATGGACTCGATGGTCAACCGCTACACGGCGGACCGTCGGCTGCGTCACGACGACGCCTACACGCCGGGCGGGGAGGGCGGGCGGCGGCCGGACCGCTGCACGCTGGTCTATGCGCAGCGCTGCCGCGAGGCGTTCAAGGACGTGCCCATCGTCCTCGGCGGCATCGAGGCGTCGCTGCGCCGCATCGCGCATTACGACTACTGGTCCGACAAGGTGCGCCGCTCGGTGCTGGCCGACGCCAAGGCGGATCTGCTGCTCTACGGCAACGCCGAGCGCGCCGTGGTCGAGGTCGCGCACCGGCTGGCGGCCGGCGAGGCGCCGCGCGACCTCGACGACATCCGCGGCGTCGCGCTGTTCCGCCGCGTGCCCGAGACCTGTACCGAACTGCACGCCGACGATCTCGACGCCGCCGACGAGGGCGCCCGGCAGGTGCGCGGCGAGGTCGTGATCAGGTTGCCGTCCTGCGAGCAGGTCGAAGAGGACAAGGAGGCCTATGCGCGGGCCTCCCGGGTGCTGCACCGGGAGAGCAATCCCGGTAACGCCCGGCCGCTCGTCCAGCGTCACGGCGACCGCGACCTGTGGCTCAACCCGCCGCCGATTCCGCTGACGACCGAGGAGATGGACGCGGTCTACGGCCTGCCCTATGCGCGGGCGCCGCATCCCTCCTACGGCGATGCAAAAATCCCGGCGTGGGACATGATCAAATTCTCGGTGACGATCATGCGCGGCTGCTTCGGCGGCTGCACGTTCTGCTCGATCACCGAGCACGAGGGCCGCATCATCCAGAGCCGCTCGGAGGGCTCGATCCTGCAGGAGATCGAGCGCATCCGCGACCGGACACCGGGCTTCACCGGCGTGATCTCCGACATCGGCGGGCCGACCGCCAACATGTACCGCATGGCGTGCAAGGATCCGGCGATCGAGGCGTCCTGCCGCAAGCCGTCCTGCGTGTTCCCCGACATCTGCCCGAACCTGAACACGTCGCATGACGAGCTGATCAGGCTCTATCGCAAGGTGCGCGAGGTGAAGGGCGTCAAGAAGGTGATGGTCGCCTCGGGCGTGCGCTACGACCTCGCGGTGACGAGCCCGGACTACGTCCAGGAGCTGGTGTCGCATCACGTCGGCGGCTATCTGAAGATCGCGCCCGAGCACACCGAGCGCGGCCCGCTCGACAAGATGATGAAGCCGGGCATCGGCGCCTACGACCGCTTCAAGGAGATGTTCGACGCGGCGGCCGAGAAGGCCGGCAAGCAGTACTACCTGATCCCGTATTTCATCGCGGCGCATCCGGGCACGACCGACGAGGACATGATGAACCTCGCGCTGTGGCTCAAGAAGAACCGCTACCGGGCCGATCAGGTGCAGACCTTCCTGCCCTCCCCGATGGCGACCGCGACGGCCATGTACCACTCCGGCGTCAACCCGCTGCGCGGCGTGCGGCGCGGCGCGTCGGAGACGGTCGCGGCGATCACCGGGCTGCGCCAGCGGCGGCTCCACAAGGCGTTCCTGCGCTATCACGATCCCGACAACTGGCCGCTTCTGCGCGAGGCGCTGAAGGAGATGGGACGGGCCGACCTGATCGGCTCGCGCCCCGACCAGCTCGTGCCGGCCCACCAGCCGCCCGGCACCGGCAAGGCCGCCGGCACGAGGCGCCCGGTCCGGCCCGGCGCCGTGGGCGGAAAGACGCGGCGTTTCACGACGAAGGGCGTCCGGCTGCGGTAACACTGGCTGCACTGCGGTAAAGAGCGGCCGATGACTGTTCGCGAACGAGTGGTCGACGAATCCGCCATCGTTCAGCCATAGGTTTCACAGTATTCTGCCGCCGCGCGCTCATGGAAACAGGGGGAATTCCATGGTTTCGGCCCGTCGGCTCGCTGCCGTCACGACTCGGCTCGCTGCCGTCACGACGGTGTTCTCGCTGGTCGCCACCGCTGCACTGATCCTCCCGGCCCCCGCCGCGCGGGCGCAGGGGGCGCCGGCCTGCGACGAGGCGGCCGGGATCGCCGTGCTGCCGTCGCCGATGGCACCGTGGAAGGGCGCGCCGCTGCGCGTCCTGTTCACGTCGGAAAAGCCGCTCGACGGCGAGCTGACCCTCACGGCGCCGAACGGCACGGTCGCGGCGCGCTCGCGCGACCGCCGCGGCGGCCCGCCGTATTTCTGGGTCGCCGAGGTGGCGCAGCCCGCCGCCGGCACCTGGCAGGTGACGCTGACTCGCGACGGCGCCGGCTCCGGCGGAACAACGGCCGACTGCGCCACCATCACGCGCCCGGTCGCGGTCCAGGCGAACGAGCCGCCGCGCCCCAAGGCACAGGCCGGCAGCGTCTGGCCGGTGCGGGCGAGCTGGACCCGGGCCAACGAGAACCTGTTCTCGGCCTGGGTCGAGCGGCTGTTCGACGCCCCCCTCGACGCGCCGCCGCCCTCCTGGAAGGCGCTGCACGAGGTGCTGCGCGACCGCTCGCGCAATCTGCTGTTCAACCATCTCGGCCTCGCCGAGGATCAGGCGAATCTCGTGATCCGGCCCGACTGCGCCGACCTGCCGTACTTCCTGCGCGCCTATTTCGCCTTCAAGATGGGGCTGCCCTACGGCTACGCGAAATGCACGCGCGGCGGTGGTGGCCAGGCGCCGCGTTGTCCCGCCTGGTGGAACATCCAGCGCGAGGAGCCGCGCGCCGCGCCGCCTCCGGAGGAGCTCGTCGCCTCGGCCGATCCGGCCGCGCCGCCGCCGTCGCCCGGGCTGTTCGGCATGCTGCGCCAGCAGGCGGCCGCGCCGCCCGCGCCCGCGACGCCGGCCCCCGGCGCCAAGCCGGCGCCGAAGCCGTGGTCGCCGCCACCGCGGCCGGCCGGCCTGGTGCCGGGCTTCGCGCATTATCTGAAGTGGTCGATCGGCGACGGTGTCCATTCCGGCTCCGGTCGCACCGCCCTCGCCGACGACAATACCGACTATTACCCGGTGGCGCTCTCCGAGGAGACGCTGCGGCCCGGCACCATCTATGCCGACCCCTACGGCCACCTCCTGGTGATCGCCAAGCGGGTGCCGCAGTCGGGCGATGCCGCCGGCGTGATGCTGGCCGTCGACGCCCAGCCGGACGGCACCGTGGCGATCAAGCGCTTCTGGCGCGGCAACTTCCTGTTCGCCGACGATCCCGCGCTCGGCGGCCCCGGCTTCAAGCGGTTCCGTCCCGTGGTTCTGGAAGGCGGCGGCATGCGCCGGCTGACCAACCGCGAGATCGCCAAGAACCCGAACTACGGCGACGTCTCGCTCGAGCAGGGAAAGATGTCGGTCGAGGCCTTCTACGACCGCATGGAGGACGTGATCTCGCCGTCCCAGCTCGATCCGCTGCGCGCCATGAAGGAGGCGATCCAGGCGCTCGACGAGCAAGTGCGGGCGCGCGTCACCTCGGTCGAGAACGGCCGCAAGTATCAGATCACGGGCAAGTCCGCCGACATGCCGGACGGCGCCGCGATCTTCGAGACGACCGGCGCCTGGGAGGACTTCGCGACGCCGTCGCGCGACCTGCGCCTGCTGATCGCCATCGACGTGGTGCGGGGCTATCCGGACCGCGTGGCGCGGCGGCCGGAGCGCTACGCCATGCCGGCGGGCAAGAGCGTCGCCGACGTGAAGGCCGAGCTCGAGGCCGTGCTGGCGGCCGAGCTCTCGTCGCGGAAATTCACCTATCCGCGCACCGACGGCTCGCCCTGGACCCTCACGGTCAAGGACGTCGTCGATCGCGTGAAGGCGCTGGAGATGGCCTACAACGTCAACGATTGCGCCGAGCTGCGCTGGGGTGCCCCCGAGGGCAGCCAGGAGGCGTCGACCTGCAAGGGTCGGGCGTCGTCGTCGCAACGCGCCAAGATGGCCGACTACCGGGCCTGGTTCGCCGAGCGCCGTCGCCCGCCGCGGGGCTGACGACGAATGCGCGCCGCGATCTCGGCGACCGTTGATCCGCTCGTCCCCGCGAAGGCGGGGATCCAGCCCTGGTCGGGTGGGCAAAGGCGCGAACGCGCCGTGCCCGCGCGGTGACGAATGGTGGGCACGCTTCGCTTTGCCCACCCTACGAGTTGTCCGCCTCATGAATCGGCGCGCCCTCCTCACGCTCCTGCCCGCTGTCGCATTGGCGCCCGTCGCGGCGCGGGCGCAACCATCGTCGAAACCGCCGTTCGACCCGCGGCTGACGCCGGCGCGGCCGGATCTCGCCGCGAAGCATCTGGAGGGGCGGGTCACGGCGGCGCGGTTCGTCGAGGGCCGCGTCCACGAGGTGGTGGCGGGCTGCGCGCCCGTGCGAAAAGCGCCGGCCGCCGACGCCGAGATGCTCACCGAGGCCTTGGCCGGCGAGCGCGTCACCGTCTACGACCTCGGCGAGGACGGCTTCGCCTGGGGCCAGCTCGCGGCCGACGGCTATGTCGGCTACGTGCCGGCCACCGCGCTCGGCCCGCCCGGGCCGCCGCCGACCCATCGGGTGACGGTGCCGCGCACGCATGTCCTGCCGGCGCCCTCGGTCCGTCGTCCACCGCTCGACTGGCTGCCCTTCGGCAGTCGCGTCGCCGTCTTGCGCACCGACGGCACCTTCGCCGTGACGGCGGCGGGCGGCTTCGTGCCGCTCGCCCATCTGGCGCCGGTCGCCGCGGACGAGACCGATCCGGTCGCGGTCGCGGAAAAGTTCCTCGGCGCGCCGTATCTTTGGGGCGGCAAGACGGTCGCCGGTCTCGATTGCTCGGGCCTCGTGCAGGTCGCGTTCGCCGCCTGCGGGATCGCCTGCCCGCGCGACACCGACATGCAGGAGAAGACGCTCGGCCGCCGGCTCGACGGGCCGTCCGACCTCGACGCGCTGCATCGGGGCGATCTCGTCTTCTGGAAAGGGCATGTGGCGATGGTGCGGGATCGGACCACGCTCCTGCACGCCAACGCCCACCACATGGCGGTCGCGACCGAGCCCGTCGCCGAGGCGGTCGCCCGCATCGCGGCGACCGGAGCCGGGCAGGTCGTCGCGGTGCGGCGCTTCGCCTGATCGGCGCCGCCGCGAGGGCATCGCGCGCGATCGGCAATCGCACGTAAGGGATTCACCCGACGGACCGAAGTCGCGGTCGCATGGTGCCGGCCCTGCGGGGTTTCGAGGCCGGGTGAGCATCTTCCCGGCACACGAGCATTTTCCGAGCGACGCGAGCTGATCAGATGACCGCGAACCGACGACGTCCCGGACGGCGTGTCCGTAGTTGTGCTGCTTATGGCCGATTCCGGGATCACGTTAGCATTGTCGCGTGGCGCAGCCGTGAGCGGCTCGCCGGGCGGTCGATAGGCCTCAGGGGTCGTGCCGGCACGGCGGTTCGGTTCTCTGGAATGCGATCGCTTCCCCGGCGTGTCGCCGAAGGTCCGGGTTCTCTCGGGCTCCGGTCGTCACGCTACTGTCGAGCGAGTGAGCGATAGGTCGTTGTCGGTCGCCATTGTCGTCGAGTGGTCTCGAATCTGATTCGAACGGGAGAGGAGGTCCGGTGGATATTTTCTCGCTTATGATGTCGTCGCTGCGTGATGGTCACGCGATCGTCGGAAGCACCGAAACGGAAGTCGGAGCCGTGTTGCTCGCGGTGACGCCGGCGGGCGACGGTCGCTTCTGGGTGACGGTCGGTGTTCCCACCGCCGACCACGGCACCGTGTGGCGGGGCCCGACCACCGCGGTCACCCGCACGATGGTCGCTGCGGTCGTGGCGCAATGCGCGCCCGGGACCGATTGGAGCGGTGCCAGGTGGAGCGTCGAGCCGTGTGTTGCGAAGCCGGATGCCGGCGTGCATGGGCACGACCCCGGCGCGGTCGCGGATTTCTGGAAGGCGATCGCCCGACTCCTGAACGGCGACGAGCGCCTGCGGGTCGCCTCCGCGGCGTGAGCGCGCCGGCGTGAGTGCGCCGGCGTGAGCGGCGTCGGCCGCTCCGACCACGCCGGCGATCAGGATCGCCTGCCGATGCGGATCGAACGACGCCCGGCCGGCTCACGCCTGGTCGGGCGGCGCCTCCCGGGACGTCAACGCCTTGGACGCCAGCGCCTTGGAGGCCAGCGCCTCGCCGACCGCCACGCGCAGCTCGGCCAGCGTGAACGGCTTGGTGATCACGTCGTGGATCAGCGCCTCGAGCCCGTGGGCGCGCTCGCGCTGGTCGGCATAGGCGGTCATCAGCAGAATGATCAGATCCGGCCAGTCGCGCGCCGCCGAGAGGGCGAGCGCGATGCCGTCCATCAGCGGCATGCGGATGTCGGTGAGCAGGAGGTCGAAGCGCCCCTCCTCGCGGCCGAGCACGTCGAGCGCCTCGGCGCCGTCGGCGGCCGCGATCACCTCGTGTCCGTCCTGGGTGAGGCCGCGCACCACCAGGGTCCGGAGCGTGTCCTCGTCTTCGGCGATCAGGATGCGGGCCACCGGTTCCTCGTCGTCACAATCGATTCGTCAGTATCGAAGCGCGATCGGCCGTCGTCGAGTCGTCGCGCCGTGGGTCATCCGCGGCAGCCGTCCGCGCCGGCGGTTCGCCGGCGCCCCGATGCGGGGCGCCGCGGGTCGCGGCCTCAGAGGTCGCGCCGGTTGAAGAACCGCACGAACACCTCGCGGCTGTCGGCCGGCGGCGAGGCGAGGCGGGTGCGGAAGGGCTGCGACTCGCCGGGCGCCAGGCTCGGCTTCTGCGGCAGCGCCGTCCAGGTGTGGGTCTCGACGCCGTTCGCGTCCCGCATCGAGAAGCGCAGCCGCGGCACGTCGATGCGCACCTTGGAGACGTTGACGACGACGCCCTCGACCACCACGACCGGCACCGTGTCGGAGACGTCCGTCTGGACCTTGACGGCGTCGAAGGCCAGCCCGCGCAGATTGACGGGCAGGCCGACCGCGGCGAACAGCCGGCCGGTCTGCGGCAGGGCCCGCACCACGTCGGCCCGCCAGGCCAGCAGGGCGCCGATCACCACCAGGAGGGCGAGCGAGACGGTGGCCCAGCTCGGTTTCGGCAACGCGAAGCGCCGCTCGGTTCGCGGCTTCGCCTGCTCGCGGGCGATCCGGCGCGCCTCGGCCGCCTCGAACTCGGCGTCCCAGTCGCGGGTCGGTCCCTCCGGCAGGGCGAAGGCATCGGGGCCGGGCACCACCGAGGGGGCGTCCTCGACGGCCGCGGTCGAGGCCATGTCGGGCTCCGGGTCGGCGCCCGCCGGAGCTTTCGGCGGCATCGGATCGTCGGGCCAGCCGTCGTCCTCGGCCGCTGCGGCCGGCGACGTCGGCGGCGTGTCGAACCCGGCCGGGCCGGCTCCACCGGCCGGGCCGGCTCCGCCGGCCGAGGCGGTCGCCAAGGCGGGGGCCGCGGCCGCCGTGGCGCGCTCGGCCTCGCGGCGGACGGCCGCGCGGCGGACCGCGGCCTCCTCGGCCCGGACCGCATCCTCGGCGGTCGCGGTCCATTCGGTCCGACATTCCGCACAACGCACCGCCCGGCCGCGTCCGACGGACGCCTCCGGCACCTCGTACCAAGCCTCGCATCGCGGGCAGACGATTTTCATGACGCCGACACTTCGCAGTCCCGTTCGCCCGCATTATCGCCCACGCTTCGTTAATGATCCGGAAACCAAAGTGATGGCGCACTCGTCTGGAGGCGTGCCGCGGGTCGCGTGCGGAGGCCGACCGTGGTCGTGGATGGCGACCGCGTTCCACCGGGGCGGACGTGCCGGCCGCCCCGGCTTCGAGTAAAAGGGTGCGAATCGCAACGCGCCGCCGCCGCTCCGCGGCGGCCGGCGCGAGGGATCCCGATCGTGCGGGACGGAGCGGAGAACGGCTTGGTCCGGTTCGAGAACGTGGGGCTGCGTTACGGTCTGGGTCCGGAGGTTCTCCGCGACCTCACCTTCCGCATCGAGCCGCATTCGTTCCAGTTCCTCACCGGCCCGTCGGGCGCCGGCAAGACCTCGCTGCTGCGGCTGCTGTTCCTGTCGCTCCGGCCGACCCGCGGCCTGATCACGCTGTTCGACCACGACGTCGCCACCCTCGACAAGGATTCGCTCGCCGTCCTGCGGCGGCGCATCGGCATCGTGTTCCAGGACTTCCGCCTGCTCGACCACATGACGACCTACGAGAACGTCGCGCTGCCGCTGCGGGTGCTCGGTCGCGAGGAGGCGAGCTATCGCGACGAGGTCGAGGAGTTGCTGCACTGGGTCGGTCTCGGCGACCGCATGACGGCGATGCCGCCGATCCTGTCGGGCGGCGAGAAGCAGCGCGCCGCCATCGCCCGCGCCGTGATCGCGCGGCCGCAGCTCCTGCTCGCCGACGAGCCGACCGGCAATGTCGATCCCAACCTCGCCAAGCGGCTGCTGCGCCTGTTCATCGAGCTCAACAAGTCGGGCACCTCGGTGGTCATCGCCACCCACGACATCGGCCTGATGGACCAGTACGACGCGCGCCGCCTGGTGCTGCACGAGGGCCGGATCCATGTCTACGACTGACCGCGGTCACGATCACCACCACGATCACCACCACGATCACCACCACGATCACCACCACGGCCACGAGACGGCCGAGCGGCCGTCCCGCTTCGCGGCGCTCGCCGGCCTCCTGCGCCGCAAGCCGCGCGAGACGCCGATCGTGCCGCGCAGCTCGATCTCCGCCACGGCGCTGACCGCCGTCGTCGCCATCATGACGTTCCTGGCCTCGCTGACCACCGGCGCCGTGGTGCTGGTGAAGGGGGCGGCCTCCGACTGGCAGGCCGACGTCGCCCGCGAGGTGACGATCCAGGTGCGGCCGATGGCCGGACGCGACCTCGAGGTCGACGTCGTGCGCGCCGTCGAGATCGCCCGCGCCGCGCCGGGCGTCACCGCCGTGCGGGCGCAGGACAAGGCCGAATCGGCCCGCCTGCTCGAGCCCTGGCTCGGCTCCGGCCTGTCGCTCGACAGCCTGCCGGTGCCGCGCCTGATCGTCGTCGAGACGGCGTCGGGGCGGCCGCCCGACCTCGCCGCCCTCAAGGCGCGGCTCGCCGCCGAGGTCGCCGGCGCGACGCTCGACGACCATCGCGGCTTCACCCGAAGGCTGCGCGCCATGGCCGACACCGTGGTGGCGATCGGGCTCGCCATCCTGGCCCTGGTGACGGCCGCGACCGTGCTGTCGGTCGCCTTCGCGACCCGTGGCGCCATGGCGACCAACCGCCCGACCGTCGAGGTGCTGCACTTCATCGGCGCCAAGGACGCCTATGTGGCGGGCCAGTTCATGCGGCACTTCCTGTTCCTCGGCCTGCAGGGCGGGGCGATCGGCGGCGGCGCCGCGGTGCTCTTGTTCCTGACTCTCGGGCTGATCGGCGGCCGCCTGTTCGGGCTCGGCGGCGCCGACGCGGCCGCCATGTTCGGCGGGCTGTCGCTCGGGCTCGGCGGCTACCTGGTGCTGCTCGTCCAGGTCGCGCTGGTCGGCGTGGTGACGGCTTACACGTCGCGCCGGGTGGTCGCCGCGACCCTCAAGCAGGTGCGTTGACGGCGTCTCCGGCCCCGGAGAGCCTCCTTCGCCGGCCGCCGGAGACGCCTTCCCGGCGCCGGATTTGGCGATATTCTCGGCGGCGGGACGTGAGTGCATGGCAGTCGAGGACGGACGATCGGCGCGCGACCGCGCGGACGGCGCCCCCCCGGGGCCGTCCGGCAGCGCCGCTGCGCGCCCGCCTGCCGCCCCCCTGACGGCCACCCTTCTGACGGCCACCCCTCTGACGGCCGGTGTGCCGCGCCCCGCCCGCCGCACCATGCGCCGGCTGCTGCTCGCGCTCGTCGGCCTCGGCGGCCTCGGCGTCGTCGCCTTCCTGGTCGGCTTCGTCGTCTTCGCCGACCGGGTGCCGCGCCGGGAGGTGGTGCTGGCCGGCACGGCCGACGGGATCGTGGCGCTCACCGGCGGCGCCTCCCGGGTGGTCGACGCGGTCGAGCTGCTCGCCTCCGGGCGCGGCCGGAGGCTGCTGATCACCGGGGTCCACCGCACCACCAATTCGAGCGAGCTGGCCCGCAACGTCCCCGATTTCGAGCGCCTGTTCGCCTGCTGCATCGACCTCGACCACGAGGCCCGCAACACCATCGGCAACGCCGTCGAGACGCGGCGCTGGACGCACGACCGCGGCGTCCGCTCGCTGGTCGTCGTCACGTCGAGCTACCACATGCCGCGCGCCATGGCCGAGCTCGGCCACCGCCTGCCCGAGGTCGCGTTGATCCCCTATCCGGTGGTGACGCCGGCGCGGGCCGAGCCGTGGTGGTCGAGCGCCGCCAACGCCCGGCTTCTCATGACCGAATACGTGAAGTACATCGTGGCGCTGGCGCGGATGCGGATCGAGCCCGTGGTCGATCTCACCGACGTCGCCCAGCGCCGGCCGCGACCGCCGGCAGCCGTTCCGCCTGGACCCGCAACGTGATCGTCGTCCGCTCCGTCCTGTTCACGGTCGCCTTCTACGCCACGACCGTCGCGTTCCTGCTGGCGGCGTCGCCGGCCCTGCTGCTGCCGCACCGTGCCATGGTGGCGATGGCGAAGGCCTGGGGCCGCACCAATGTATGGCTGTTGCGGGTCGTCTGCGGGGTCGCGGTCGAGTGGCGCGGGCTCGACAAGATGCCGAAGGGCGCGCTCCTGGTCGCCGCCAAGCACCAGTCGGCCTGGGAGACCTTCGCGCTCCTGCCGTTGTTCGACGATCCGAGCTTCATCATCAAGCGCGAACTGACCCATATCCCGCTCTACGGCTGGTACGCCAAGAAGGCCGGCATGATCCCGGTCGACCGCTCCGCCGGCCGCGCCGCGCTCGTCAAGATGAGCCGTGCCGCCCGGTCGCTGCTCGCCGACGGCCGCCAGATCCTGATCTTCCCCGAGGGCACCCGCAGCGCCCCGGGCGCGCCGCCCGACTACAAGCCCGGCATCGCGCTGCTCTACGGCGAGCTCGGTGTGCCGTGCCTGCCGATCGCGCTGAACTCCGGCCTGCACTGGCCGCGGCGGAGCGTCCTGCGGCCGCCCGGCACCATCCTGGTCGAGGTGCTCGATCCGATCCCGCCCGGGTTGCCGCGGCGGGCTTTCCTGGAGCGGCTGCAGGAGACGATCGAGGCGGCGACTGCCCGGCTGGTCGCCGAAGGGCAGGGGCGGCTCGCCGGTGTGGCACCGCCCGGGCGCCCGGCTCAGGCGGAAGGCGTGTCGGCCGGCCGGTCGTGAGGGGCGGGGCCCTCGGAGGCGGCGAGCCGGCGGGCGATGGCGTGCAGGCCGGCGTCACGGCAGCCCTGCGCCTCCAGCTCGCGCACCGTGGCGATGACGTAATCGCGGTTCGGACCCGACTGGCCGTGCCCCTGGCGCACCAGATGGAGCTGCTGCTCGAGATCGAGCCGGCCGGCATATTGGGGATGGCTGCGGTCGACCACGTAGACCAGCGCCCGCACCCGTCGCTCGGCGCTGCCCGGCGTCCCGTCGAGCAGGACGACCGGCCGCAGCGTCTCGAGGTAGACGTGGGTGACCTGCTCGCGCGCTCGCAGATACGCGATCGTCTCGGCCCGGTGCGGCGCCGCGACCCGGAACGCGATGCCCCGGCACGTGCCGCCACGGTCGAGGCCGAGGACGAGCCCGGGCTTCTCCGGCGTGCCGCGATGCACGAAGGAGTAGACGCACAGCGCCCGGTGCAAGCCGTTGAGGCGGGCCGGAACGCGCGCGACGAAGGGGAAGCCGGGCCGCCACATCAGCGAGCCGTAGCCGAAGACCCACAGGTCGCCGTCGCCGTGATCGATGCCTTTCGGGTCGATGTCGAAGGTCGTGGGCACGCTCGTTCCCGCTGGCGCCGGCGCGGCGCGACCCGGAAGCGGCGCTTCGGACGGGTTGACACCAGACTGCCACAAGGCTCGCCTAACAGCCCCCCCGGCCCGCGGCAAGCCCGTCGCGGCGGCCGGCCCGGGGCGGGGCCGCCAACAGTGCGAAAGGATCAGCCGTGAGGTCGGTCGAAGACGAGTATCTGCCCGCGCGCCGCAAGCGCCGGCCCTGGCTGATCGCGCTGCCGCTCGTCCTGGTGGCGGTCGTCGCCGCCGGCTGGACGGCGTTCTGGTTCCATGCCGCCTCGGTCACCCGCACCGTGCTGGCCGGCTGGCAGGAGAACGAGGCGTCGCTCGGCCGCGTCTACACCTGCGCCGATCCGGACGTCGGCGGCTTTCCGTTCCGGTTCGAGTTCCGCTGCACCGACCCGGTCGCCGAGCTGCGCTCGGTGACGCCGCCGACCACGCTCGCCGCCAAGGGCGCGACCGTGGTGGCGCAGATCTGGGAGCCGACCCTGATCGTCGGCGAGGCGGTAGGCCCGCTCAAGATCGGCGGGGTGGGGGCGGCGCCCGTGCTGTCGATCGACTGGGCGCTCGCCCAGGCGAGCCTGCGCGGCCTGCCGACCGATCCGGAGCGGCTGTCCGTGGTGCTCGACCGGCCGATCGCGACGTCGCTCGACGGCGGTCGCGAGGGCCTGGTCGGCCAGGCCGGCCGGGCGGCGTTCCACGCCCGCATCGCCGGCGGCTCGGCCCGGCAGAACCCGGTGCTCGACCTCGCGCTGGCGCTCGACGAGGCGAGCGCCCCGGTGCTCGGTCGCGCCGGGGTGGTGCCGCTCGACCTCGACGCGGTCGGGGTGCTGCGCGGCCTCCCCTCGCTCGCGCCGCGGCCCCTCGAGGAGACGCTGCGCACCCTGCAGGCGGCCGGCGGCCGGCTGGAGATCACCCGGGCGCGCCTGCAGCAGGGCGACATCGTGGCGACCGGGACCGGCATGCTCGGCCTGTCGCCGCGCGGGGCGCTCGACGGCGAGCTGCAGCTCGTCGTCGTCAATGCCGACAAGCTCCTGCCGCTGCTCGGCCTCGACCAGCTCGTCAACCAGCTGCTGCCGCAGGCGACCCGCGAGAAGCTGGCGCCCGGCCTCGACAAGCTCCTCCCGGGACTCGGCGCGGTGCTGCGTGGCCCGGCCGCGGGCGGTGGCGTGTCGGTCGAGGCGCTGGGCCCGGCGACCGAGCTCGAGGGCAAGCGCGCCGTGAAGGTGCCGTTGCGCTTTTCCGACGGCGCCGTGCTGCTCGGGCCGTTCAAGGTCGCGCAGCTGCCGCCGCTGTACTGAGGCGCCGAGCCCCTTCCTTCGTCGCGCTCCGCGAAGGCGAAGGCTTTGCATGAGTCGTCATCCCGGGCTCGGCGCTTGCGTGCCGCCCCGGGATGACCGAGCAATTATGCAAAGCTCTCGGACTGGAAGAGCTACGAGAGGGCCGGCTACGCCGCGCTCGCCAGGATCGCCCGCTCGGCGGCCGCGATCGCCTCCGGCGTGCCGACATGCATCCACACGCCTTCGAGCCGCAGCCCGTGCAGGCGGCCGGCCGCCTCGGCGCGGTCGAACAGCGTGGTGAGCGGGAAGGCGCCCTCCGGCGCGTCGGCGAACAAGGCGGGCGACAGCAGGGCGACGCCCGAATAGACGAACGGCACCACCTCGCGCTCGGCGCGGCGCTTGAGGCGGCCGTCGGCCGTCATCAGGTAGTCGCCGCGCCCGGCATAGCCGACGCTGGTCGAGGTCGCGGCGAGGAGCAAGAGCGCGTCCATCCGGGCCGGATCGAACATGCGGGCGAGCGAGTCGAGATTGGCCCGCACCCCGTCGATCCACAGCGTGTCGGCGTTGACCAGGAAGAACGGCGCGTCGCCGAGCAGCGGCAACGCCTTGACGATGCCTCCGCCGGTGCCGAGCAGCGTGTCGCGCTCGTCGGAGACGACGATGCGGGGACGGCTGCGGCCGGCGAGGTGCGCCTCGATCTTGCCGGCGAAGAAATGCACGTTCACCACCACGGTCTCGACGCCGGCGCCGTCGAGCCGGTCGAGCACGTGGTCGAGCAGGGGCTTGCCGCCGACCGGCACCAGCGGCTTCGGCAGCGTGTCGGTGAGGGGCCGCATGCGGGTGCCGAGACCGGCGGCCAGGACCATGGCGGTGCGGGGGGCGGCGGAGGCGGAAGCGGCAGCGGCAGCGACAGGAACGGACATCGGCGACCTCTCGGAGCCTCCTCTTGCACACGATTCTGGCGGTCGGCTCAACAGCAACCGAATCGCTGCGACCGCATGCCCAGGGTGCGCCGAGGGTGGCGCCGCGGCATGGCGGTCCGATGACCCCGCAGCCTTGGTCTCCGCCCGTGGGAGGGCGGTTCACATCTCGAATTTCGGGCGCTTGCGCTCGCGGCGGGCCTTTTGGACGTTCTTGAGGAAGCGCACGCCGATCTGGTCGCCGTTCAGCCACACCCGCTCGCAGCGGCGGTGGGCGTGGCCCCAGTTGGAGAGGACGAGGAAGAACTCGTCCAGGTTGATCTCCTCGGTCGAGCCGAAGACGGTGAGCTTCGCCTCGGTGTCGGAAACGTCCTCCAGCAGCACCTCGCGCTGCCAGGTGCCGTCGATTCCCATGATGCGCGCGGCGTAGCCGTGCTCGAACTCGACGCGGTCGCCCGCCTTGCGCTCGGTGTTCATCGTCCCGGTTCCGTAAGGTCGCCGGGGTCCGACTATAATGCCGCAGACTTTCCAAGCTCTTACCGGCTGCCGCCGGGAGCGCCGGGATGCCGGTCAGCGCGCTCCGCCGGGCGGCGGCGGCACATAGGCGCCGTACCAGGCCTTGAGCGGGGCGAGCGAGGGATGCGCCAACGCCCGCTGCAGGTAGGTCATCACGCGCGGCATGTGGCGCAGGTACTGGGGCTTGCCGTCGCGCTTCTCCAGCCGCGCGAAGATGCCGAGGATCTTGGTCGCGCGCTGCGCCGCGACGGTCGCGTAGATCCGGGCGAACTGGCCGACGTCGAAGGCCGGCTCGTTGGCCCGGCGCGCCTTGGCGTAGCGGCCCAGAAGCTCGATCTCCAGCTCTTCCGGCACGGTGACGCGAGCGTCCTGCAGGAGCGAGGCGAGGTCGTAGGCGGCCGGTCCCATCACGGCGTCCTGGAAGTCGATGACGCCGACCCGCGCGATCCCGCTCCGCTCCGGCAGCCAGATCAGGTTGGGCGAGTGGAAGTCGCGCAGCACCCAGGTCGACGGCTGTGCCAGCACCGGCTTGAGCGCGTCGCGCCAGAACGACAGGAAGGCGCTTCGCGCCGGCGTCGACGGCACGGCGGCGAGCCGCGGCAGGTACCAGTCGAGCAGCAGCTCGATCTCGATCAGGAACGCGTCGAGGTCGTAGTCGGGCAGCCGATAGGTGAGCTGGGGCGTCACCGGCAGCTCGGCCGGCAGCAGCATGTGGCCGTGCAGGGCGACCAGAAGGTCGACGGCGGTCCGGTAGCGCTCCTCGATCGGCGCGGGCGGGTCGCCGGCGACGACCTTCTCGTCGCCCAGATCCTCGACCAGCACGAAGCCCTCGGCGAGGTCGGCGGCATAGACCTCGGGGGCCGAGAAGCCGAGCGTGCGCAGCGCGTCCGCGACGGCGACGAAGGCCCGCACGTCCTCGGCGAGGTGGGCGATCGCGCTGTAGCTGCGGCCGTAGCGGATCGGCGGGCCGTCCGGGCGGCGCGGCGCGTTCATCAACAGGATGGTGCGGTCGGCGAGCGCGACCCGCTCGTAGGAGCGGGCCGAGGCGTCGCCGGCGAGGCGTTCGCGCCGCGCGTCGGCGACGCCGGCCTTCTCCAGGAAGCGCCGCAGATGCAGGATGCGCTCGACCCGGCCGGCGAGCCGTCCGTGCCCGACCACATGGGCGACGCGCACGTCCGGGCCGTCGTCCGGCCGCAGCCGCAGCTCGATCTCCAGCCGATCCTCGGCGACGAGGCCGGGCGCCCGGTCCGGCCACTCGATCAGCACCACGGCGTCGGACGGGATCTCGGCGAGGCCGAGCTCGGCGAGGTCGTCCTCGCTCTGCAGCCGGTAGAAGTCGGCGTGCATCAGCGTGAAGCGCGCCATCTCGTAACTCTGGACGAGCGTGAAGGTCGGGCTCGGCACGTCGAGCTCGGGATCGTCGGCGAGATGGCGGATCAGGGCGCGGGCGAGCGTCGTCTTGCCGGCGCCGAGGTCGCCCGAGAGCATCACGACGTCGCCGGGGTCGAGGGTCGTGGCGAGGTCGGCGGCGAACCGGTGGGTCGCCTCCTCGTCGGCCAGGGTCAGCGTGATCGGCGTGCTGCCGGGCCGGACGGGTTCCATGGACGGGTGTCGGTCTCTTCCGGTGTGTCGTCCGGGGTGTCTGCCGCGGTGTGTCCCGGAGTCTCGTCCGGGGCGCTCACTCGGCGGCGCTGCGGGCCGCCGTGGTCACGAGAGGGAAAATACACATCACCGTGGTGCCCTGTCCAATCGCGCTGTCGATCCGCACCGTGCCGCCGTGCAATTCGACGAAGGAGCGGACGATCGACAGGCCGAGGCCGGCGCCGCGATGGTCGGAGCCGCGCGGATCCGACTCGAACCAGTCGAACACCTTGTCGGTCAGCTCCGGCGGGATGCCGGGGCCCTCGTCCATCACCGAGAACACCACGGCCTCCGGGGTGCGCTCGGCCCCCAGCACGACGCGCCCGCCGGGCGGCGAGAAGCCGATGGCGTTGGAGAGCAGGTTGAACAGCACCTGGCGCAGCCGCCGTCCGTCCGCCGTGAAGGCGCCGATGCCGGGCTGGGCGCGCAGCTCCAGCACCAGATCGTTCTGCACCACGCGGTCCTGCACGCCTTCGGCCGCCGCCTCCATGGTGGCGCGGATGTCGACCTCGCCGAGATTGAGAGTCATGGCGCCGGCGTCGATGGTCGCCAGGTCGAGGATGTTGTTGATGATGGCGAGCAGCGCGTTGGTCGAGACGGTGATGTAGCCGAGATACTCGGCCTGCTTCTCGTTGAGCGGCCCGGTCGAGGAGTCGCCGAGGAAGTGGGCGAAGCCGATGATGTTGGTGAGCGGCGAGCGCAGCTCGTAGGAGACGTGGTGGACGAAGTCGAGCTTCAGCTCGTCGGCGGCGACCAGCGCCTCGTTGCGCTCGAGCAGGGCGCGCTCGACGTTCACCGAGTCGGTCACGTCGTGGAACGTGACGAGCGTGGCGCCGTCCGGCAGCGGCACGGTGGCGAAGTCCATCACGCAGCCGTCGCTGCGCTCGATGCGGCCGCTCGTGGTGTCGCGCCTGTCGAGGCCGGTGACGGCGGTGCGCAGCCGGTGCCACGTCGCCTCGTCGCGATAGAGCGGCCGGCACATCTCGATCACGCTCTCGACATGGGGGCGGCTGGCGAGCAGCTCGGGCGCGAGCTTCCAGCTGGTCGCGAAGGCCGGGTTGAACAGGCGCAGGCGGCCGTCGCTGCCGTAGACCGAGACCGCCTCGGCGAGATTGTCCAGCGTCTCGCCCTGGACCCGGGTCAGCGCGTCGGCGCGACGCTCGAGCTCGAGCCGCTCGGTGATGTCGGTGAACAGATAGGTGACGCCGCCTTCCGGGTTCGGCGTGGTGACCACGCGCAGCGTGCGGCGGTCCGGCAGGTGCCACTCGTGGGTCTCGCTCTCGGTGGACGTGTAGGCCCGGTGCAGGTTGGCCTTCCACTGGCGGAAGTCCTGCTGCTCGGGCAGCCGACGCGCCGCCCGCAGGCGGTCGAGCACGGCCGAGTCGCTCGGCGCCTCGGCGAGGTAGTCGGGCTCGAGATCCCACAGCGTCCGATAGGCGGCGTTGTAGAAGGTCAGGCGGCGGTCGGCGCCGAACACGGCGACGCCGGTGGCGAGGTGGTCGAAGGTGCGGCGGTGAGCGGCCTTGATGTGGTCGAGCTCGCTGCGCAGCCGCTCGGCCTCGGTGGCGTCGATGGCGACGCCGACGCGCCCCTGCGCGACCGGAAGCTCCAGCACGTCGAGGCTGCGGCGGGCGCCCGCCATGATCGCGGTGACGCGGCCCGCGTAGCCGCTGCCGGTGTCGAGCGTGCGGGTGATCGCGTCGCGCTCGGCGCGGCCGAGCAGCTCGACATGCCGGGCGACCGCGGTCGCCGGATCGCTCGCCTCGACCGCGCGGGCATAGGCGGCGTTGACCAGCACGAGCTGGCCGGCCGTGTCGCGCATCCACACCGGCGCCGGCAGCATCTCGACCAGGCTGCGCAGGGCGTCCGCCTCGTTCTGCAGCTTCTGGCAACGCACGCTCGACTCGGCGAGGTCGCGCTTGATGCCGGTGACGTTGCGCAGCTTCATCACGGCGAAGCCGCCGATCGGGCGGCCCTCGGCCTCGACGTGCCGGCCCTGGATCGTGGTGAGCAGCAGCGCGAAGGCCTCGCCCTTGACACGCAGGCGCTCGATCGCGTCGCCCAGCGCCCCGGCGAGCTCCGGGCTCAGCCACTGGTCGTAGGCGAGGATGTCGTGCGGGGCGAGCGTCGGGGCGATGTACGACACCTCGCCGATCACCTCCGGCTCGCCGAAGCCGGCGGTCCAGACGACGAGCACCTGCGGCTCCGACATCAGCAGCGCGGCCAGCCGGTCGATGTCGGAATGGAGGCCCGCGATGGTCGCGCGGGCGATCTGCTGCTCGGCGGCGGCGCGGCTGCGCGTCCGCAGAAGCGCGATCGCGGTGACGACCGCGAAGGCGACGACGCCGATCAACAAGACGAGCGTCGCCAGAGCCTGGACGCCGAGCCTGGACGCGGCATCGAGCGGCGTTCCGTCGAGCAGCCCGGCGGCGGCCGTGTGATCCGCGCCGAGCAGCAGGGCCGCGATCGAGATCGCGGGCATCAGCGTCACCGGGCGGATGGTCTCGATCGGGGCGAGGCACAGGACGACCGCGGGGCCGCGCCGACGTGGCGGACGACGGCCTCGGCTTCTCGTCGCGCCCTCGTCCCGCATCGCCTGCTCACCCCTTCGGTTCCGATCCGCATCTGCCGGACCGGCCCGATCGACTCGTCAATGCACCGCGCGCGCCCGAGAAGGCGTGCGGTATGCTCGGTTTTTTTTGGACGCGGAAACTGAACCCCCCGGCGCCGGGGGACACGCCCCGCCGCCGCCCCGCGACGCGCCGCACGGACGCGGCGTCGCGAATCGCCGATCAATGTGCCTCAAGCCGAGTCGCGCCGGAAGAGTCCAGAGAGTGAACGTGGGGACGGTGGGGTGAAATTCCGCCATGCCGGTTCGTCGGGTGACACCCGAAACCGTCACCCGGTCCGCGCCGCCCGCCGATCGGTCGGGTCGATGACGAATTTTCCGCCCGGCGGCGCGCCGTCCGAGCGTCGGCGCAGACCGTGCGCCGTCAGCGCGCCCCGTGCAGGCCGGTCGAGCCGAAGCCGCCGGCGCCGCGCGCCGTCTCGTCCAGCGTCTCGGATGCGCGAACGGCGACATGGAGCACCGGCGCGATCACCAGCTGGGCGATGCGGCTGCCGCGCGCGACCTCGAACGGCACCTCGCCGAAATTGGCGAGGATCACCTGCACCTCGCCGCGGTAATCGGCGTCGATCGTCCCCGGCGTGTTGAGCACCGTGACGCCGTGGCGGACGGCGAGGCCGGAGCGCGGCCGCACCTGGCCCTCGGTGCCGGGCGGCAGCGCGATCACGAGCCCGGTCGGGATCAGGGCGCGGCCGCCGGGCGCGATCGTCACGGGCGCATCGGCCGGCACCGCGGCCATCAGATCGAGGCCGGCCGCCGCCTCGCTCTGATAGGCCGGCAGCGGCAGGTCGGCGCCGTGCGGCAGCCGCACGACGCGAAGCTCGGGAATGCTCATGCGGGATCCTTCAGGGCGGCGGCGATGCGCCCGACCAAGGCGCGCGCGACCGCGTCCTTCGACTGCACCGGCCAGGAGTCGACGCCATCCCGCGTCACCAGATGCACGCTGTTGCGGTCGCCGCCCATCACGCCGCCGGCGATGCCGCTGTCGGCCGAGACGTCGTTGGCGACGATCCAGTCGCAGCCCTTCTTCGCGAGTTTTTCTCGCGCATGGACGAGGACGTTCTCGGTCTCGGCCGCGAAGCCGACCACGAGTGCCGGCCGGCCCGTGGTCCGGGTGGCGATCGCCTTCAGGATGTCGGGGTTCTCGACCAGGGCGAGCTGCGGCGTGCCGGCCGCGCCTTTCTTGATCTTCTGGGTGCCGGCGCTCGCGACCCGCCAGTCGGCGACGGCGGCCGCGAACACGGCGACGTCGACCGGCAGCGCCGCCTCGACGGCGGCCAGCATGTCGCGCGCGCTTTCCACATGGACGACGTGGACACCCGGCGGATCGGCGAGCGTCACCGGGCCGGAGACCAGCGTCACGGCGGCGCCCGCCGTCGCAGCCGCGGCCGCGATGGCGTGGCCCTGCTTGCCGGACGAGCGGTTGGCGATGTAGCGCACCGGATCGATCGGCTCGTGCGTCGGCCCCGAGGTGACGAGCAGTCTCTTGCCCGCGAGCGGCCGGCTCGCCGGATCGCCGGCGGCGAGGAGCGCCTCGGCGGCGGCGACGATCTCCAGCGGCTCGGCCATGCGGCCGACGCCGGCCTCGTTCGTCTCGGCCATCTCGCCGGCGTTCGGCCCGACCATCGCGACTCCGTCGGCGACGAGCTGGGCGACGTTGCGCCGCGTCGCCGTCGCGGCCCACATCACCGGGTTCATGGCGGGGGCGATCAGGACCGGTCTGTCGGTGGCGAGCAGCACCGTGGAGGCGAGGTCGTCGGCATGGCCGCCCGCCATCTTGGCCATCAGGTTGGCGGTCGCCGGCGCGACGACGACGAGGTCGCAGTCGCGCGCCAGCCGGATGTGGCCGACGTCGAACTCGGTCTTGGCGTCGAACAGGTCCGTGTAGGCCGGCTCGCCGGCGAGCGCGCCGGCCGACAGCGGCGTGACGAACTCGGTCGCCGAGCGGGTCATCACGACGCGCACGCCGGCGCCGCGCTCCCGCAGGCGCCGGATCAGGTCCAGCGCCTTGTAGGCGGCGATGCCGCCGCTGACGACCAGGAGGATTTTTTTCGAGGCGAGGGTCATGAGGCTCGGGAGTCGCCGATTGTGAGAAGCCCTTCATCGTCATGGCCGGGCTCGTCCCGGCCATCCACGTCGTTTGCGGCCTGCGCCGCATCGTGGATGCCCGGCACGAGGCCGGGCATGACGGAGGTCGATGAGTGGCGCGACCCTAACATTCGCGCGGCGCCGATCAAAATCGCCGCGCTCACCGCCACAGGTTCAGCAGCAGCAGCACGGCGATGACCCACAGGGCGACCGTGGTGCCGCGGTTACGACGGGCCTCCGCCTCGCCGATGCCGGCGACCGTCTCGGGGGCGAGCAGCAGCCCGTCGCGGGTGGCGACGTCGATCTGGGCCGACAGCCGCGCGGCGCGCGACAGGAGCGCCGGCACGGCGCCGAGGAAGCGGCCGACCTCGCCGACGCCCTCGACCGCGCCCTCGACCCGGCCGGCCGGCCCGAGATGGCGCTCGAGCCACGCCCGCACCACCGGCTCGGCCGTCGTCCACATGTCGAGCTTGGGATCGAGCATGCGGCCGACGCCCTCGACCACCACCATGGTCTTCTGCAGGAGCAAGAGCTCGGGCCGCGTCTTCATGTCGAACAGTGCCGTCACCTCGAACAGCAAGGTGAGCAGCTTCGCCATCGAGATGTCCTCGGCGCTGCGGTTGTGGATCGGCTCGCCGATCGCCCGGATCGCCTGGGTGAACTCGTCGATCGACTGGCTCGCCGGCACGTAGCCGGCCTCGAAATGCACCTCGGCGGCGCGCCGGTAGTCGCGGCTGATGAAGCCGTAGAGAATTTCGGCGAGGAAGCGCCGCTCGTTCTCGGTGAGCCGGCCCATGATGCCGAAATCGACCGCGACGAGGCGCCCGGCATCGTCGACGAACAGGTTCCCCGGATGCATGTCGGCGTGGAAGAAGCCGTCGCGCACCGCGTGGCGCAGGAAGCTCTGGATCACGGTGCGGCCGAGCTTCGGAAGATCCAGGCCGCGGCGCTCCAATGCGGCGCGGTCGGACAGCGGCGTGCCATCGATCCACTCGGTGGTCAGCACGTTGTGGGCGGTCAGATCCCACTCGACCCGCGGCACCCGGAAATCCGGATCGTCCGCGATGTTGTCGGCCATCTCGGAGGCGGCGGCCGCCTCGAGGCGGAGATCCAGCTCGACCGTGACCGAGCGGGCGAGGGTGGCCACCACCTGCTCGAGCCGCAGCCGGCGCGCCTCGGCCGAGAATTTCTCGGCGAGCCGCGCGGCGAAGAAGAAGGCCTGGATGTCGGCGCGCAGATCTTTCTCGATGCCGGGCCGCAGCACTTTGACGGCGACGGCGCGCCGGCCCTCCGGCGTCTCGATCTCGGCGCGATGCACCTGCGCCACCGAGGCGGCGGCGAGCGGCGGGCCGAAGGTCGCGAACATCGCATGGACGGGCCGCCCCAGCGCCCGCTCGATCGCCGTCTCCGCCTCGTCCTGCGGGAACGGCGGCATCTTGTCCTGGAGCTTTTCGAGATCGGTCGCGATCGCCTGGCCGACGACGTCGGGCCGGGTCGCCAGGAACTGGCCGAGCTTGACGTAGCTGGGCCCGAGCTTGCCCAGCGCGGTGGAGAGCCGCGCCGCACCCGAGGCGCTGGTCGGTCGCTCCAGCAGGCGGGCGAGCCTGACGCCGATCTGCGCCGCCGCGGGCAGGGGCTCCGGATCGACGAGCGCGAAGACACCCTCGCGGGCCAGCACGAAGCCGGCGCGGGCGAGGCGGATCAGGTGGGAAAAGGGAGGGATCATTTCAAACCGAGGCACGGCGCCGGTTGTCACCTCTCCCCTGTGGGGAGAGGTCGGGGTTCGCGCCGAAGGCGCGAGCCCCGGGTGAGGGGGGACGGGCAGTGCGGTGAGGTCGGCTCCCCCTCACCCGCCGCGCTGCGCGCGTCGACCTCTCCCCGCCGGGGAGAGGTGAAGCGGCGCGCGGGGTGAGGGCCGTGCCTCACAGCCGCCAGCCGGAATGCAGCGCCACGATGCCGCCCGACATCATGCGCACGTCGACCCGGCGGAAGCCGGCGTCGGCGATCATCCGGGCGAAGGCCTGCGGCTTCGGGAATTTCCGGATCGACTCGACCAGGTACTGGTAGGCATCCGCGTCGCCCGCCACCATGCTGCCGATGCGCGGGATGACGTTGAACGAATAGAGGTCATAGAGCCGGTCGAGGCCCGGGATGTCGACGGTCGAGAATTCCAGGCACTGGAAGCGGCTGCCGGGCTTGAGCACCCGGTACGCTTCCTGCAGGGCCAGTTCGATGCGCGGCACATTGCGGATGCCGAAGGCGATCGTGTAGGCGTCGAAGCTCTTGTCCGGGAACGGCAGGCTTTCTGCGTTGCCCTCGACGAATTCGACCACGTCGTCGACGCCGCGCTGGAACGCCCGCTCGCGGCCGACCTCCAGCATGTCGGTGTTGATGTCACAGACGGTCGCCCGCGTGCCGGCGCCGCCCGCCGCGACGGTGCGGAACGAGATGTCGCCGGTGCCGCCGGCGACGTCCAGCAGGTGGAACGGCCGGTCGCTCTTCGGCGGGTTGACGCCGGTGACCAGCACGTCCTTCCAGGCGCGGTGCAGGCCGGCCGACATCAGGTCGTTCATCAGGTCGTAGCGGCGCGCCACGGTGTGGAACACGTCGTCCACCAGGGCCTGCTTCTCGGCCAGCGGAACGGTGCGGAATCCGAAATGGGTGTCTTGCGAAGGACTGTTCTGGGAATGATCGGTCGGCATGATGTCGGACGGTCTCGCGTTTTGCGGGCCGGACCATAGAGCATTTTCCGGCGAAGTGGACCCCGGTTCGCCGGGGAAAATGCGACCAGAAGAACCGGAACGCGGTCCGATTCGATCGGACCGTGTTCTGGCGCGCGTCGACCGGGGGCGCTATCTCTGAGGTCATGTCCCCGCTGTCCCGTTTTGTTCCCGTCGATCGCCCGTCATCCCGGGGCGCGGACCCCTCGGGTCCGGCCTGCGGCCGGCCCGAGGACAGGCTCTGGTCCGCGAGCCCGGGATCCATTCGCCCGGAATCCGTGGCTCACGACAGACAGGGGTCATGGATCCCGGGCTCGGCGCACCGAAGTCGGCTTCTGCCGACTTCGGCACTCGATAGGACGGATCCCGGGCAGGCCCGGGATCCGGCGCGCCGTCCCGGGACGACCGAGAAGCTCCCCGCGGTCGCGCCCGGGTCGCCCCATGCCTGAGCTGCCCGAGGTCGAGACCGTCCGGCGCGGGCTGGCGCCGGCCATGGAGGGGGCGCGGTTCGTCGCCGTCGAGGTGCGGCGGCCGGATCTGCGCCGGCCGTTCCCCGACGATTTCCGCGGCCGGCTGGAGGGCGCGACCGTCAAGGCCCTGCGGCGCCGTGCGAAGTACCTGCTTGCGGATCTGTCGACCGGCGACGTGCTCCTGATGCATCTCGGCATGTCGGGCTCGTTCCGGGTGGAAGTGGGGCCGGACGCCGGCCGAGCGGGCGCGAGGCTGGTGCCCGGCGCCTACTATCACGCGCGCTCCGAGACCCTCGCCCACGACCATGTGGTGTTCTCCATGTCGTCGGGTGCCCGGCTGGTCTTCAACGATCCGCGACGCTTCGGGCTGATGTTGTTGGTGCCGGCCGCGGAGCTCGCCGAGCACCCGCTCATGCGCGAGGTCGGGCCGGAGCCGCTCGATCCCGGCTTCGACGCCGCCCGGCTCGCCACGGCGCTCGCCGGCAAGGCGGCGCCCCTGAAGGCGGCGCTGCTCGACCAGACCGTGGTGGCCGGCCTCGGTAACATCTATGTCTGCGAGGCTCTGCACCTCGCCCATCTCTCGCCGCGGCGGAAGGCCGGGACGCTGGTGGCACGCGGCGGCGTCCCGACGCCGCGGCTGGTCGCGCTCGTCGAGGCCGTCAAGGCGGTGCTGGCCGAGGCGATCGAGGCGGGCGGCTCGTCGCTGCGCGACCACCGCCGGACGGACGGCACGCTCGGCCTGTTCCAGCACCGCTTCCGCGTCTACGACCGCGAGGGCGAGCCTTGCGCCACGCAAGGTTGCGTGGGGCAGATCCGCCGGATCGTGCAGTCGGGACGCTCGACCTTCTTCTGCCCGGTGTGCCAGAAATAGCTCGCGCCGCCTCTTCGGAAGGAGGGGCGCACCCGTGCGAGGTTCCGTGAATTCCCCCTCATCGACCATCGGCCGAAAACTCTTCGACTACGGCCCGGGCCTTACCGCGGCGGTATCGTTCGCCGGCGCCGACGTGCTCACCAAGCTCGGCCTGATGGCCGGCTCCGACGTGATCACGCTGGCGACGACGCGCTCGATCCTCGGCATCGGCCTCACCGCGCTGTGGATCGCGCTCGGGCCGACGCCCTTGCCGCTGACCCGCGACGAGCGCCGCACCGCCTACGGCATGGGGGTGCTCTACGCCGGCATCATCTTCTTCATCTTCAAGGCCATCGAGCTTCTGACCGTGCCGATGGCGATCCTGGTCTATTTCAGCTACCCGCTGGTCACCGGCATGGTCGGCGCCGCGCTCGGGCTCGACAAGCTCGGCTGGCGCGGCCTTCTCGCCGCCTTCACGGCGTTCTGCGGGCTCGCGCTGATGATCGGCGCCTCGCCGTCCGACCTGTCGATCGCCGGGCTTCTGTGCACCATGGTGGCCATGGCCTGCCGGGTCGCCGTGCTGATCGTCAGCCGGCAGCGCCTGATGAAGGCCGACGCGCGGCTCTCCACCTGGTACTCGGCGATCGCGACGGCGCTCTTGTTCTGCGGCGGCTCGCTCGTGACGCTGCACTTCGTGCCGCCGGTCGTCACCATCGGCTGGCTGTGGATCGTGCTCTTGGGCGTGACGACGACCACGGGCGTCGCCGTGATCTTCATCTCGACGACCCGCATCGGCCCGTTCCGCACCGCGCTGACCATGAACCTCGAGCCGCTGCTCGCGACGCTGCTGAGCGCGGCGTTTCTCGGCGAGGTGTTCTCCCCCGTGCAGGCGCTGGGCGCCGCCATCATGATCGCGTCGCTGTTCGCGTTCCAGCTCCGGCGGTGAGGATCGCCTTTGTCATTCCGGAGCGCGGCTTCACCTCTCCCCAGCGGGGAGAGGTCGGATCTCGCGCTTTGGCGCGAGATCCGGGTGAGGGGGTGCCGAGGCCTCCATCGGCGCCGTAAACCCTCACCCCGGTCGCGAGCTGCGCTCGCGCCCGACCCTCTTGTCGCGCAAGAGCGCGACCCTCAGGGAGAGGGTTACGCTGCGGCGCGGCGCGTCCCGAATGCGGCATCACGCTCATGCCGCGTCATGGCCGGGCTCGTCCCGGCCATCCACGTCTTCGCCGCCGGCGACGCTTCAAGAGCGTGGATGGCCGGCACGAGGCCGGCCATGACGGCTCAGGAGATCGCGGCGAACCGGTCGCTTATCCCCACGTTACATCGTGGCGCGCCAGCACCTCGCGGACGGCGTCGACGAGCTTGTCCTCTGCAACGGCGAACTGAGCCGGCCGGCTCTCGCGCCACTCCTGGTTCGAGGCGATGGCTGCGGCGGCCTTCGCACCCTCGATCAGATCCTTGATCTGCACCTGACCGGCGGCCTTCTCGTCGGAGCCCTGGATCACCACGCACGGGCTCTTGCGCCGATCCGCGTATTTGAGCTGGTTGCCCATGTTCTTCGGATTGCCGAGATAAAGCTCCGCCCGGATTTTTGCCGCGCGCAACGTCGCGACCATTTTCTGATAATCGGCGAGGCGGTTGCGATCGAACACCGTGACGACCACGGGCCCGGGCGCGGGCGTCGTATCGATCTTTCCGATGAGCTGCAGCGCCGCCTGCAGGCGCGACACGCCGATGGAGAAACCCGTCGCCGGCACCGGCTCGCCGCGGAAGCGCGAGACGAGCCCGTCGTAGCGCCCGCCGCCGCCGACCGAGCCGAACCGCACCGGCCGGCCCTTCTCGTCCTTGGTGTCGAGCAGCAGTTCAACCTCGAAAACGGGGCCGGTGTAATACTCCAGGCCACGGACGACGGAGGGGTCGATGCGGATGCGGTCCGGACCGTAGCCAGATTTGCGTACCAGTGCTTCAATCTCGAGAAGTTCGAACTGGCCCGCCTTTTTCAGCTCCAGCCCACTCTCGACAAGACCCATATGAGTAGACGGTGTTATCGACGTGAAAGACCCATCACTGTACTCGACGGTGAATTCACGAATGACCTCGATTTGGTCCTCGTTGAGTTCAGCGCCTTTTGTAAAGTCGCCACTCTCGTCTTTTCGGCCAGGCCCAAGTAATTTCGCGACCTCGCTCCACTCAAACTTATCCTGCTTGTCGATCGCCCGCAGCACGGTCAGCCTGCGCCCGGCATTCTCGTCGCCGCCGAGGCCGATCGCCTCCATCACGCCGTCGAGCACCTTGCGGTTGTTCACCTTCACCACATAGGAGCCGCGCGGAATGCCCAGCGCCTCCATGGTGTCGGCCGCCATCATGCAGATCTCGGCGTCGGCGGCCGGCGAGGCGGACCCCACCGTGTCGGCGTCGAACTGCATGAACTGGCGGAAGCGGCCGGGGCCGGGCTTCTCGTTCCGAAACACCCAGCCGAACCGATACGAGCGGTAGGGCAGGGCGATGTGCTGAAAATTCTCGGCGACGTGGCGGGCGAGCGGCGCGGTGAGGTCGTAGCGCAGGCTCAGCCACTGCTCGTCGTCGTCCTGGAACGAGAACACGCCCTCGTTCGGCCGGTCCTGGTCGGGCAGGAATTTTCCGAGCGCGTCCGTGTACTCGATCGCCGGGGTCTCGACCGGCTCGAAGCCGTACAGCTCGTACACGGCCCGGATTCTCTCGATCATCGTCTGCGTGGCGGCGATGTCGCCGGGGCCGCGGTCGGCGAGGCCGCGCGGCAGCCGCGCCTTGAGCTTGCTCTTCTTGTCGGTGGCCATGATCGAGTCCGGTCCAGGTCTTGATCCCGCCCGACCCGTCATCCTGAGGTGCCCGGCGAAGCCGGGCCTCGAAGGATGCACGGCCCGGGCCGTCGCCCTTCGACGGCCACGCACCTGCGCTTCGCGCAGCCGCACGGCCACCTCAGGGTGACGGAAAGGGCGCTTCGCCGCGCCCGACAGGTGCGGCCGTGGGGCTGACGACCCGAAACGGCCGCGGCGGGCGCCGGTTCGTAACGCAGGGGGCCGCCCCCGGCAAGCCGTTCCGCTGGCCGGCAAATCCGGCTAGGGTCCGCGCCGCCGGGCGGGCCGGGTCCGCCCGGGCCGTGGAAGGAGCTTTTGGCCATGCCGGTCGCCCCGAACCGCCCCGCGAGCGCCGCCGCCGGCGTGCCCAACGACCTCGCGCCCTACTGGATGCCGTTCACGGCCAACCGCGCCTTCAAGCAGACGCCGCGGCTCGTCGTGCGGGCGAAGGGCATGCGGGTGACGACCGTCGACGGGCGGACCCTGATCGACGCCATCGCCGGCATGTGGTGCTGCAACGCCGGCCACAACCGCGATCCCATCGTGGCGGCGATCCAGCGCCAGGCGGCCGAGCTCGACTACGTCACGGCGTTCCAGCACGGCCATCCGGGCGCCTTCGAGCTGGCGGGGCGCATCGCCGCGCTGGCGCCGGCCGATCTCGACCACGTGTTCTTCTGCAACTCGGGCTCCGAGGCGGTCGACACCGCGCTGAAGATCGCGCTCGCCTGGCACAACATCCGGGGGCAGGGCTCGAGAACGCGGCTGATCGGCCGCGAGCGCGGCTATCACGGCGTCGGCTTCGGCGGCATCTCGGTGGGCGGCATCGTGCCCAACCGCAAGATGTTCGGCACGCTGCTCGCCGGCGTCGACCATCTGCCGACGACCTATGATCGTGAGCGGCAGGCCTTCACCAAGGGCGAGCCGGAGTGGGGTGCACATCTCGCCGACGAGTTGGACCGCATCGTCGGCCTGCACGACGCCTCGACCATCGCGGCCGTGATCGTCGAGCCGATGGCGGGGTCCACGGGCGTGCTGCCGGCGCCCAAGGGCTATCTCCAGCGGCTGCGGCAGCTCTGCGACAAGCACGGCCTCCTGTTGATCTTCGACGAGGTGATCACCGGCTTCGGGCGGCTGGGGCCCTGCTTCGCAGCGGAACGCTACGGCGTCGTGCCCGACATGATCACGTTCGCCAAGGGGGTCACGTCCGGCACCGTGCCGATGGGCGGCGTGATCGTCCGCAAGGACATCTACGACACTTTTATGCGCGGTCCGGAGCATGTGGTGGAGCTGTTTCACGGCTACACCTATTCGGCCCATCCGCTCGCCTGCGCGGCCGGCCTCGCGACCCTCGATCTCTACCGCGACGAGGATCTCTTCGCCCGGAGTGCCGCGCTGGAAGGAAAGTTCGCCGACGCCGTGATGAGCCTGAAGGGCCTGCCGAACGTCGTCGACATCCGCACCGTCGGCCTCGCGGCCGGCATCGACCTCGCGCCGCATCCGGACGGTCCGGGCAAGCGCGGCTACGCCGCCATGGACGAGGGCTTCTTTCGCCAGGACGCAATCGTGCGCGTCTCCGGCGACACCATCGCCCTGTCGCCGTCCCTGATCGTCGGCGAGGACGAGATCGGCGAGATCGTGGAAAAAACGGCGCGGATCATCAGGGCGGTGGGATGAGCGGCGCGCGCTTTGCCTTGCCGAAGCGCGTGCTCGCGGCACGTGACCCTCTCCCTGAGGGAGAGGGTCGGGCGCGAGCGCAGCTCGCGACCGGGGTGAGGGTTTACGGAGCTGATGGAGCTCTCGGCACCCCCTCACCCGGATCTCGCGCAGACGCGCGAGATCCGACCTCTCCCCGCAGGGGAGAGGTGAAGAGTGGCGTAGGCTTTCGGAGTTCCCCATGAGCAAGCGCACCGGTCTCGCCGGGCTCGTCGATTACGCGCGGCGCGAGCCGTTCGAGGTGCTGTTGATCGTCCTGGTCGGCCACGTGCTGGTGTGGACGCTGATGCCGGCGCTCCTCAACGCCAACCTGCAGCTCGACCTCGCCGAGGATCTGGCGCTCGGCCGCGAGTGGCAGCTCGTCTACTGGAAGCATCCGCCGCTGCCGTGGTGGATCGCCGCCGGGCTTTATCGGCTCACCGGCGACGTGCGGATGATCTACGTGCTCGGCCCGCTCGCCTCGGCGGTCGCGATGTGGGCCGTGTGGCGGCTCGGCCGCGACATCGTCGGCGGCTTCCCGGCGCTCGTCGCCGTGTTGGCGCTGGAAGCCCTGCACTTCTTCAATTTCTCGGTGATCAAGTTCGCGCACGACCAGTGTCAGCTCCCGTTCTGGGCGCTGACCATGCTGCTCTTCCATCGCGCGCTCACGCGTGAGGAGGATCGGCGGCGGCTGCTGAATTGGGCGCTGGCGGGCGTGTTCCTCGCCTTGTCGTTCTGGTCGAAGTACGCCGCTTTCGCGCTCGCCGCGACGCTCGGCCTGTTTCTTCTCGTCGACCGCGAGGCGCGAAAAGCCTGGAAGACACCCGGCCCCTATGTGATGGCGCTCGCCTTCGCGCTCGTCATCGCGCCAAATGCCTGGGCGCTGGTGGAAAGCGACTTCCTGCCGTTCCGCTATGTCGACGCGCGCGCCAAGACGGCGGCCCAGTGGTGGCAGGTCGCCTGGTATCCGCTGCAATGGACGTTCGGGCAGCTCGGCTTCCTGCTGCCGACGCTGGCGCTGCTCGCGCTGCTCTATCCGCTGCGCCCGGGCGCCGGCGCACCGCGCCCGCTCACGCTCGGCGACGTCGATCCGAACGTGATCGCGCCCGGCGCCTTCGACCGCCGCTTCCTCGCCTGGATGGCACTCGGGCCGTTCGCCGTCACGACGCTGGTCGCGATGCTGCTCGGCCGGCTGCCGGTCGCCATGTGGGGCTATCCGCTGTGGAGCGTGCTGCCGCTCGCGGTCGTCGCCTGGCGCGGCGTCGGCTTCGAGGACGTCCGGCTGATCCGCTTCGCGCTCGGCGTCGTCGCCGTGCTGGTCATCATGCCGCTCGCCTATGTGCTGACCGAGGAGGTCGAGCCGATGCTGCGCGACCGTCCGAAGGCGACGCAGTTTCCGGGCCGGCGGCTCGCCGACATCGTCACCCGCGACTTCTTCGAGAAGACCGGCCAGCCGCTCGCCTACGTCACCGGCACCGAGTTCGCCGCCAACAATGTCGCGGTCTACGGACCGACCCGGCCGCACGTGATCGTCCACGGCGACCCCAAGCTCAGCCCCTGGATCGACATGGCCGACGTGAAGAGGCGCGGCGTGCTGATCGTGTGGGAGCCGCAGGGCGAGGGGCTGGTACCGGAGTGGATGAAGACCTTCCCGGGCGCCACCGTGCGGGGCCGCTTGACGCTGCCGCGTCAGGCCCGTGGCAAGGTCGCGCCGGTCCTCTTGCAATACGCCATCGTGCCGCCCGAGGGCGCCCCGCTGATCATCCTGCCGCCCGGCACGGTGCCGCCGCCGAAGTGATCAGAAGATTCGTTCGACTCTCGGCGGAGGGCACGGTGGTCACTCCGGGGCGCGCCGAAGGCGCGAACCCGGAATCCAATCCCGACGGCAGAGCTTGCGGCTGGATTCCGGGTTCGCGCCTTCGCTGCGCCCCGGAATGACAAAGTCCCGATCGGGCGGAAGCGAAATCACAGCGCGCCGATGCGCAGGCCGGCGCGGAGGAACTTCTGGGGGTCGACGGCCTCGCCGGAGACCCGGGTCTCGTAATGGAGATGTGGGCCGGTCGAGCGGCCGGTCGAGCCGATGCGGCCGATCACCTGGCCGATCTTCACGCTCTGGCCCTGGCGGACGAGAATCTCGGACATGTGGCCGTAGCGTGTGGCGAGCCCGTTGCCGTGCTCGATCTCGACCATCTTGCCGTAGCCGCCGCCCCAGCCGGCCGTCGTCACGGTGCCGTTGGCGGTGGCGCGGATCGGCTCGCCGACGGCGCCGCGGAAGTCGAGCCCGGTGTGCATGGCCGGGCGGCCGAGGAACGGGTCGAGCCGCACGCCGAACGTGGAGGAGAAGTCGACGTCGCCGGCGACCGGCTTGCGGATCGGGATCGTCGCGAGTGTCCGGGTCAGCCGCTCGGCCTGCTCGCGGGCGAGGCGGACGCGCTGCACCTGCCGCTCGAACACCGGCTGCACCGAGGCGAGCCGGTACGGCACGAACGGCCCGCCGACGTCCCGCTCGGCCCGTCCGCCCGGGACGGCGCGCTCGAGCCCGAGATCGGCGAGCACGCCGCGGATGCGCTTCGCCTTCGTCTCGTAGGTCTCCTCCAGCGAGGCGAGCGAGGCGGTCTGGCGGCCCTCGAGGCGATCGAGCGCGCCGTGCAGGCGGGCGATCTTGCCTTCGATGCCGGGCAGCACGTTGCGGCTCGTCGCCGCCGCCAGCGTCGTCGGCGGCTGGCGGGATTCGAGCCGCGCCTGGCGGTCGGGCGGGGTTTTGAAGATCACGGTGTCGCTGATCGGCGAGGCCTTGGGCGTCGCCGGCTCGGCCGGGAGGTTGCGGCCCGGCGCCCGGATCGCGCCCGTCACGTCGGCGCCGGCCGCGGCGCCGGCATTGCCGATGCCGCCGAGCGCGCCGGCGCGGCTCTCCAGCACGCTCTGCCGGCGGATCACCTGCTCGAGCTTCTGCTCGAACTGCTCCTGGTCGAGGAGCTGCCGGGTCGTCACCCGATCGACCTGCGAGCGCATCTCGGCGATGCGGTCCTCGTAGGCGGCCTCGATCTCGGCCTGGCGCGCCACCATGCGGGCGACGACGTCGTCGTGGAAGGCGAAGTAGGTGGCCGTGACCACCGACCAGCCGGCCATGATGGTCAGCGTGCCGACCACGGTCCAGAAGGCGACCGGGCCGAGCCGGACCTGCCGGCGGCCGTAGCCGAACGTGAAGGGCTGACGCTTCGGCGCCGCCTCTGCGCGGGCCGGCCGGCCGGACCGGGGCGGCGCGGCGGCACGGGGCGCCGGGCGGGGCGCCGGATTTTGATGCACAGCCTGATGCGGAGCTTGATGCTGATGCGGCCGGGCGGGCGGCGCCACGGCGCGCGCCGGAGGATGGGGCGGCTCCTCGGCCGGATGCGACCAGTCGGGCCGCGCCCGACGGTGGTCGGCGCTCGCCGGATGCCCATGGTGCGCGCCGCGATGGGCGGCGATCAGCTCGGCATAGACCTCGGCGTTGCGGTGATTCTGCTCGGTGTGGCGCGGGGGGGCCGGGTGTGCGGCGGGGTGATGTGCGGCGCGCTCGTGCGCCTCCCGGGGACGCTCGGCCGGGGCGCGGTCGTGCGTCGACCGGTCACGCTGGCCGTGATCGTGTTGGGCCCGTTGAGACATTCACGCTCCCTGCGGGCCGGCTTTGGTGCCGGTCCGGACGAGCCTCGAATGTCCCCCTGCATGGTAAAGAATTCCCAAACGAATCACGGCGATATCGCGGAATTTTCGATGTCCGCGAATCGCGCCGGTACCGCCGGGCCTCCTCCGGCCGGCCTAGAGCGCCTTCGCCGCGGCCAGCACCTCGTCGGCATGGCCGTCGACCTTCACGGACGGCCAGATGCGGGCGATCCGGCCGTCCGGGCCGATCAGGACGGTGGTCCGGGTGATTCCCATGAAGGTTTTGCCGTACATGGACTTCTCGCCCCACACCCCGTACGCCTCCAGCATCGCGTGAGTCTCGTCGGAGGCGAGCGGGATGGTGAGGGCGTGCTTCTTCACGAAGGCGTCCTGCTTCTTAACCGGATCGGCCGAGACTCCGAGAATGTCGGTCTTCGCCTTGGCGAAAGCAGCCTTGGCGGCCGAGAAGGCCTGCGCCTCGCGGGTGCAGCCGGGGGTGTCGGCCTTGGGGTAGAAGTACAACACCAGCTTGCGGCCGGCGAAATCGGCGAGCGACACCTCGCCGCCGCCGTCGCGCGGCAGCCGGAAGTCGGGAGCGGGATCGCCTTCGCGCAGCTTCAAGGGCATTTGCCTTCCTTTCGACGCTTTCGAAGCGCTCTTTGGCGCGTGGGGTTATCTGGAATAAGTCCCTGACCGAGCGACCGATGTGTCGGGCGTCGCGTCCGCCTCGCCGGAACCGCGAAGGGGCATTGTGCGGGTAGGGAACGGGGCCGTCCAGAACGCATGGCGGACGACAAGCTGAGTCCGAAACTCGCTGCCTTGCGCAGCCTGGAGGCGAGCCTGCATCTGCACAAGTGTGCGGAGGCCGCCCGGGCTCGCGTTTGCGGCGACCGCTCCGACCAGGCCGCCCACGCGGGTCGCGCCGGATCGTCGTCCTCCGCTTCCGCTGTGTCCTCCGCTTCGACTGTCGCCTCCGCGGCCGTCGGTTCATCGCACGCCGCGCCGCCGTCGGCCGGTCGTCCGCGCGCCGGGCGCGTGGCGACGGGCTGCGATCGCTCGGGCAGACCCGTGGACGCGCGCCCGCTCGGCCATCGCTTCGTCGCCGGCTGTGCCGCCTTCGGCGCCGGCGCGACGAGCTCGGCCAAGCTCGCCGCTGCGGCTGCGCTCCGCCACCTCGCCGCCTTCGACTTGCGCGGCGCCGCCTGGCATGCGCGCCGGGCCTTCGTCTACACGTGCAGCCGCCGTGCCACCCGGGTGTGCCTGTTCGGCACCGGGGTTCCGGTCCTGCTCGTCGCCCTGGTCGGGGGCGGCCTGTGGTGGCGGTTGACCATGGGGCCGATCCCGCTCGACATCGCCACCCCGTGGCTCACCGCCGCGATCGCGGAGAATCTCGGCAACAACTACACGGTCGAGGTCGGCGGCACGGTCATCGAACTCGACGAGGGCCGCCGCATGGCGGTCCGCATCCGCGACGTCGTGGTCAAGGACCAGGACGGCGCCGTGGTCGCGACCGCGCCGAAGGCCGAGGCGGGCTTCACGGCCGGCACGCTGCTGTCCGGCCGGCCGCGGGCCGAGAGCATCAGCCTGGTCGGCGCCGAGATCGCGCTGCGGGTCGAGACCGACGGCAAGGTCACGGTGTTCGCCGGGGCCGACAAGCGCCCGATCGCCACCTCGCCCGTGCTGGCCGCCGCCGGCTCGACCCCGGTCGGCCTGAAGGCCGAGCCGCCGACCGGCGGCATCGCCACCGACACCAACGGATCGGCCGAGCCGCAGCGCGGCGCTGCCGAGAGCTTCGCGGCCGTGCTCGCCTGGATCGACAGCCTCGGCAAGCTGGGGCTGGACGGCGGCGCGCTCACCGAGGTCGGCCTCAAGAGCGGCAACCTGGTCGTCGACGACCAGCGCAGCGGCCGCCAGTCGCGCTTCGAGAACATCCATGTCAGCATGACCCGGCCGCAGCCCGGCGAGCTGTCGGTCACGCTCGGCTCGCAGGATCCCGACAAGCCCTGGGTCGTGGTCGGGGCCGTCAGGACGACGCCGCAGGGGACGCGGGCCGTGCGGGTCGAGGCCCGCAAGGTCTCGGTGCGCGACATCCTGATGGCGTTGCGGCTCGACGGTGCGGTCGAGTCCGATCTGCCGATCTCGGCGAGCCTCAAGGCGGAGATCGGTGCTGACGGCGTGCCGAGCTTCGCCAGCGGCCGCCTGCTCGTCGGCCCCGGCATGATCGGCGAGCTCGGCGACGCGCTGAACCGCGTCACGGTCGATCGCCTGGAGGCGAGCCTGGAGTGGGACGCCGCCCGCGGCCTGATCGTGACGCCGTTCCAGCTGGTCTCCGGCTCCACCCGCATGACGCTGATCGGCCAGGCCGAGCCGCCGGCCGCGGCCGGCAAGCCGTGGCAGCTCGCGCTGCGCGGCGGCAGCGTCGTGCTCGGCTCGGCCGCCGACGGCGAGGCTCCGTTGCTGGTCAACCGCGTGCTGATCCGCGGCCGCTTCGATCCGGCGACCCGCCGGCTCGACATCCAGCACGGCGAGGCCGGCGGAGGCGACGTCAACGTCGCCATGTCGGGCTTCGTCGATCTCGCCGGCGGCGATCCGCGCCTCGTGGTCGGCATGGCGGCCCGCAACATGTCGGCCACCTCGTTCAAGCGCCTCTGGCCGCCCTTCGTGAACCCGCCGGTGCGCGAATGGGTGATGGACAACATGGCGGGCGGCACCCTCGACCGTATCGAGATCGCCACCAACGCGCCGCTCTCGACGCTGCGGGCCGGCGGCCCGCCGGTGCCGGACGACGGTCTCTCGATCGAGATCGTCACCAACGGCACCCAGGTGAAGCTGATGGAGGCGCTGCCGCCGATCCGCGACTCCGACCTCGTGATGCGGGTGCGCGGCCGCCAGATCGCCGTGGCGCTCGGCCGCGGCGTCGCCGAACTGCCGTCGGGGCGCCGGATGACGGTGACCAACGGCCTGTTCGAGGTGCCGGATTCGCACGGGCCGAAGCCGCCCGCCAAGGTGCGGGCGCGGGTCGACGGCCCGGCCCCGGCGGCGGCCGAGTTCCTCGCCCTCGACCATATCCGCGAGAGCGCCGGCGTGCCGCTCGACCCCGCCACGGTGCGCGGCACGGTGAGCGCTCAGGTGACGGTCTCGACCCGCATCGAGTCCGATCCGCCACCCGGCACGTTCAACTACACGGTGGCGGCCGACGTCACCAATTTCGGCGTCGACAAGTTCGCCCTGTCGCAGAAGCTCGAGGCGCAGACGCTGCGGGTCGCCGCCACCCAGCAGGGCTATCAGGTCAAGGGCGACGTCAAGGTCGGCGGCGTGCCGGCCGTGATCGAGTACAGGAAGACGAAGGGCGAGGAGGACGCCGAGCTGCGTCTCACCGCCACCATCGACGACGCGGCGCGCGCCAAGCTCGGCTTCGACGTCGGCAACGTCGTCGCCGGCCCGATCCCGATCAAGCTCTCGGGTCGGCTCGCGAGCAGCCCGGACCAGGACAACCGACTGCTCGTCGAATCGGATCTCGGCCCGGCCCGAATCGACAATCTGCTGCCCGGCTGGACCAAGCCGCCCGGCAAGCCGGCCAAGGCGGTGTTCACCTATGTCGGACGCGGCAAGGCGGCGCGTTTCGAGGATCTGAGCATCGACGGCGCCGGCGTCGGTGTGAAGGGCGGCGTCGAGATCGATCCGAACGGCGATTTCCTGGCCGCCTCGTTCCCGGTGTTCGGGCTCTCCGACGGCGACAAGGCGACCCTCAAGGCGGAGCGCGGCGCCGACGGCCTGATCAAGGTGACGATCCGGGGTGACGTGTTCGACGGGCGCGGCCTCGTCAAGTCGGTGATGGGCGGCTCGGGGCACGATCCCAAGCGCCAGAGCCCGGCCATGGATCTCGACGTCGACGCCAAGATCGGCGCGCTCGCCGGCTTCAACGGCGAGGCGCTGCGCGCCGTCGACCTCAAGCTGGTGCGGCGCGGCGGCAAGATCGACGCCTTCAACCTCTCCGCCAAGATCGGCGCCGACGCGGCGCTGATCGGCGACCTGCGCGGTCGTGTCGGCGGCGGCGGCCAGGTGATCTATGTCGACAGCAAGGATGCCGGCGCGCTGTTCCGCTTCACCGACGTCTATCCGCGCATGTTCGGCGGCCAGATGTGGGTCGCCATGGATCCGCCGAGCCCCGATCAGCGGCCGAAGGAAGGCGTCCTCAACGTCCGCGACTTCTGGGTGCGCGGCGAGGCCTCGCTCGACCGGGTCGCCGCGTCCGGCGCGCCCGGCACCCAGAATCCGGGCGTCGAGTTCTCGCGCATGCGGGTGGAGTTCTCCAAGTCGCCGGGTCGGCTGATGCTGCGCGACGGCGTGGTGCGCGGCCCGATGGTGGGGGCGACGCTCGAGGGCGCGCTCGACTTCGCCGCCAACGAGGTGCGCATGCGCGGCACCTTCGTGCCGCTCTACGGGCTCAACAATGCCTTCGGCCAGATCCCGATCGTCGGCCTGTTCCTCGGCGGCGGCGACAAGGAAGGCTTGCTCGGCGTCACCTACGAGGTGGTCGGCACGCCCGGCACGCCGGTGCTGCGCGTCAACCCGATCTCGGCCGTGGCGCCCGGCGTGCTGCGCAAGTTCTTCGAGTTTCCGAGCACGCTGTCGGGTGGCGACCGCGGCGCCACCGTGCCCGACGTGCGCTCGGCGATTCAGTGACGCGCCGTCATCCAGTGCGGTTTCGTGTCCCGGGCGCGGCGGGTCGTCATTTCGTGATCAGGTGCCGGTCATTCCGGGGCGGGCCGAAGGCCCGAACCCGGAATCCCGCCACACGTTCCGAGGTCCGGGCTGGATTCCGGGTTCGACGCTGTGCGTCGCCCCGGCATGACGACCACCGCCCCCGGCTCACGCCTCGACGAACTCGCTCGCCCGATAGCCTTGCGCGTAGAGCAGCGCCGTGAGGTCGGCGTGGTCGATGCGGGCGTCGGCGGCGGCCGCCACGGCGGGCTTCGCATGATAGGCGACGCCGAGGCCGGCCTCGTCGATCATCGCGAGATCGTTCGCCCCGTCGCCGACCACCATGGTGTCGTGCTGGGCGAGCCGCAGCCTCTCGCGACGCTCGTGCAGGGCGGTGCGCTTCGCCTCGCGGCCGATCAGCGGCGGCAGCACGCGCCCGGTGAGGCGCTTGTCCGGGCCGATCTCCAGCACGTTGCCGACATGCTCGGCGAACCCGATCGTCGCGCCGACCCGCGCCGTGAACAGCGTGAAGCCGCCGGAGACGAGGCAGGTGTGGGCACCGTTCGCCGCCATGGTGCGCACCAGCGCGCGCGCCCCGGGATTGATGGTGATGCGGGTCTCGATCACCTCGTCGATGAAGGAGAGCGGCAGGCCGGCCAAGAGCGCGACGCGTTCGACCAGCGCCGGCTCGAAGGCGATCTCGCCGCGCATCGCCCGCTCGGTGATGGCCGCGATGTGGGCCTTGCGGCCGATCATGTCGGCGATCTCGTCGATGCACTCCTGGCCGATCATGGTCGAGTCCATGTCGGCGAGCAGCAGCCGCTTGCGGCGGTCGGCGACCGGCTGGACGACGACATCGACCGGCCGCGGCGCCAGGATCTCGCGCAGCCGCGTCGCGAGCGCCCGCTCGTCGAGCGCGCCGCGCGGCGTGAACGGCAGGTCGACCGCGATGCCGGGGGCGAGCCAGTCGGGCAGCCCGGGTGACGGCAGCGCGGTGCGCGCCAGCGCCGCCGTGGCGGCGTCGAGGTCGGGCGCCGCAGGATCGACGATCAAGGTCGCGACGTGGGTCATGGAGAAAGCGGCCCGCCTCAATCCAGCACGTGGCTGACCATGCCGTCGGCGAGCTTGGGCTCGAACCAGGTCGACTTCGGCGGCATGATCTCGCCGGCGTCGGCGACCGCCATCAGATCCACCATCTGGGTCGGGTAGAGCGAGAATGCCGCGGCCGCGTCGCCGGCTTGCACGCGCCGCGCCAGCTCCTCGACCCCGCGGCCACCGCCGACGAAGTCGATGCGCTTGTCGCGGCGCTGGTCGGTGATGCCGAACAGCGGCTCGATCGCGTTCTTGGTCAGCAGCGTGATCGGCAGGCGGCCGACCGGGTCGTCGGCCGGCACCCGCTCGGGATGCAGGGCGAGCGCGTACCAGGTGCCGTCGACGAACAGGCCGAATTCGTGGCGCGCGGCGGGGCGCACCGGACCGTCGGAGAGCGTCACGTCGAAGCGTTCGCCGAGCGCGGCGAGCAGCTCGGCCGGCGACCGGCCGTTCAGATCCTTCATCAGCCGGTTGTAGTCGAGGATCGTCATCTGATGATCGGGGAACATCACGGCGAGGAACCGGCCGTGCGACCCCGCGCCGCTCGACGAACCCGCGCTGCCCGGCGCGGCGGGGCCGCCGCGCGCCGCGGCGACCCGCGAGGCCGCCGCCGAGCGGTGATGGCCGTCGGCGATGTAGAGGTTCGGCAGGGCGTCGATGGTGCGGGTGAGCTGGGCCACCGTCGCCGGGCCGGCGACCACCCACATCTCGTGGCGGACACCGTCGTCGGCCGTCACGTCGACGGCGCGCTCGGTCTGCGTGATCTGGGCGAGCAGCGCGTCGAGGCTCGCGCAATCCCGATAGGCGAGCATCACGGGCCCGGTCTGGGCGCCGACCGCCTCGATCTGGCGGACGCGATCGTCCTCCTTGGCCGGCGTGGTCAGCTCGTGCTTGCGGATGCGGTTGGTGTCGTAGTCGGCGACCGAGGCCGTGACGGCGAGGCCGGTCTGCACCCGGTCGCGCCAGGTCAGCCGGTAGACGTAATAGCCGGGCAGGTCGTCGCGAATCAGCACGCCCTCTTCGATCATCCGGTCGAGGTTCTCGCGCGCCTTGGCATAGACGGCCGGCGCATACGGGTCGATGCCGGGATCGAGGTCGATCTCGGGCTTGGAGATGTGCAGGAAGCTCCACGGCTTGCCGGCGGCGCGGGTGCGGGCCTCGTCGCTCGACAGCACGTCGTAAGGCGGCGCCAGCACCTCGGCGGCGCGGCCCGGCGCGGGGCGAAGGGCACGGAAAGGCTGGACCAGGGGCACGGGAACTCTCCGACGGGGGTCGATTTTTTCGGCCCCGGTTTAGCACCTCGGGCGCCCGGGGGAAGGGCGGAATTCTTCGTCCCGCTCCCCGCGCGGACGAGCGTGCCCGCGCGGAGCGGGGGCGGGTGAGCGGGCCGCGCGCTCGATGACCGAGCCGACGTCGCCCCCCATCTCGGCCCTCTCCCCGCCGGAGAGAGTGAACCGCGCCGCATACGTCTCCAGTCCCGACCGATTCTCCCGAGCGTGACGCGACACGCCGGCCGCCGTAATGTGGCGGCCCGACGGGTCTCCCCCCGCGTCTCCCATATCGTCTCCCCGGAGCATCCCATGGCCGCCATCACGTTCGACCACGTCCACCTGCGCACCGTTGATCCCGAGGCGATGGCGCAGTGGTTCGAGCGGGTGCTCGGCGCTGAGGTGCTGCGCAGCGTCGAGCAGGGCAAGCCGCGCATCGACCTGAAGCTCGGTGGCATGAAGATCTTCGTCGCGCCGGTGACGGAGGGCGACGGCGTCGCCCCGCCGCCCGCCCTGCCGTGCCGTGGGCTCGATCATTTCGGCCTGTTCGTCGAGGGGCTCGACGCCGTCGCGGCCGCGCTGAAGCAGAAGGGCGTCGTGTTTACCAAGGAGCCGCACTCGCCGCGCCCCGGCATCCGCCTCTGCTTCATCCAGGGGCCCGAGAACATCTCCATCGAGCTCCTGGAGCGCAGCCCGGTCCGAGCCTGACCACCCGACCGCGGCCGTCAGCACACCATGTCGCCGGCGGCGAGGCGCTTGCGCACGGCCTCGTCGAACGGCACCGCGGTGCCGCTCCCGGGGCAGATCAGCACGACCGAGTCGGGCGGCGCGAGGCACGCCATCGCGCGAGCGACGAAGCGTCTGGCGTCGTCGGCGCCCGCCCAGGTGTGGACGAGCTCGACCGACATCCAGCTCGTCTGCGCGCAGGCGAGCTGCCGCAGCGCCGGATCGGGGATGCGGCCGGGCAGCTTCGACTGGTCCGAATAGGGAAACGGCACGCTGTGGAGCATGAAGAAGCCGGAGGCTCCCGGCACCAGTGACTTGACGATCGCATCCATGTGGAGCTGCGGCCCCTCGGTGACGAAGCTGCCGTCGTCGCCCGTGGACAGGAAGTGGCGCGGATAGATCGTCTTGAACTCGGCCCGCACGCTCTCGGCCGAGAGCGGCACGTGAGATTTCGAGAGCGCCACCAGCATCACCATCGCGCGGCCCGCCTCTCGGCCCCTGCCCCCATCACCCCGATCCCGGTCGGCGGTCGTTGGGGGCGGCCTTCCGTCGGGCGGGCTCGGGTTGCGTCCCGGGCTCGGCCAGCGGACAGGCCGCGAGCACCGGAGCGATCGCCGCCGATGCCCCGACGACGCGGAACTCCGCGACCGTGCGTCCGGCGAACAGCGAGGCGGTCCGCACGATCAGCAGGCTGCCGCGCGACACGTCCTCGATGAACTTCGCCACGGTCGTCGGATCGTCGATCACCACGGTGCGGTGGTCCTGCAGGAAGGTCGCCTCGACCTCGTCGCCGGGGCGGTCGTCGACCCGATAGGCGAAGGTCGAGTTCCGATCCGCGCCGACTCGCAGGTCGAAGGAGAACCGTACCACCGGGCGGGCTTCGAAGCAGGTCACCTGGAGCAGCGCGTCGCGAATATCGGCTGTCTTGTTGTTGGTGGATGTGGTGACGACCGTGGCGCTCGGGGCGGGCTTGCCGGTGATCCGGTCGATGCGATGCTCGATGCGCCAACTGCCCACGGACTCGCTCGGCCGATCCTGCACGTAGGATCGATCCTGCACGATGCAGCCCGCCGCTGTGCCGGCCAGCACGGCCGTCAGCCATGGTGTGAGCCTGCTCCCCACGGGCGCTCCTGACGCCGCCCCGAACTATAGCTCTTTGGTACTATAATCTGATGCTGCAATCAATCGTTGTGTGGTTTCATGTTACGGCGGTCGGGCATGCCGCGCGCCTTCTGTCGTGCCTCTCGCGGCTGGTCCTCCGGTCGTCCGACCGGGGTCGGAACCGGGTGCCGCCCGGGCTCGTTCATGCCGAGCCGGAGGAGACGCTCGATGCTGAAATACGCCGTCGTGTTGCTGGTCGTGTCGCTGATCGCCGGGGCGATCGGGCTGACGATCGTGTCGCGGATCGCCGCGCGCGTGTCGCTGGTGCTGTTCGGGCTGCTCTTTCTCGGCTTCCTGGCGCTGCTCGGCTTCGCCTATCTGCTCGGCGAGGCGTTCGAGGCCGGCCGCGCGGCGGCTCCTCTCGTCGCCGCCGTGACGACCGCCTGACCGGCTTGCGTCGATGTCCGGCGTCGTCGTATCGCTGCCGGCCATGCGCGAGATCGAGACCATCGTGGTCGGCGGCGGGCCGGCCGGCAGCACCTGCGCCCGTCGCCTGCGCCGGCACGGCCGCGACGTCGTCGTGCTCGACAAGGCGACCTTTCCCCGCCTCAAGCTGTGCGCCGGCTGGATCACCGAAAAAGTCCTGCGCGACCTCGAGATCGCGCCCGGCGACTATCCCCATCCGATGCTGCCGCTCGACATCCGCTCGCATCTGCGCGGCGTGCCGTTCGCCCTGCGCTGGTTCCCGACGCCGGGGAAGAACTACTCGATCCGCCGCATCGAGTTCGACGCCTGGCTGCTCGCCCGCTCCGGCGCCGAGGTGATCCGGCACGACGTGCGGTCGATCCGGCGCGAGGACGACCGCTGGATCGTCGACGACGCCTATGCGTGCCGTTGGCTGATCGGCGCCGGCGGGACGATGTGCCCGGTGCGGCGCGCCGTGTTCCCGGGCCAGCGGTCGAAGTCGCGCCAGATCGTCACGCTGGAGAAGGAGTTTTTCCATCCGGCCCGCGAGGACATCTGCCGGCTCTACTTCAAGCGCGGCCTCGTCGGCTACGCCTGGGTGGTGCCGAAGGGCGACGGCCACGTGAACATCGGTCTCGGCGCCAAGGCGAAGCATCTGCGCAAGAGCGGCACTGACATCCACGCCCATTTCCGTGCCTTCCTGGACGACTTGATCGCCGAAGGCCGGCTCGACGCGGCGACCGCGGCGGGCCTGAACGAGACCGGGCATCCCTATTACCTGTTCACCCGCGACGGCGCCGTGCGGGCCGACCATTGCCTGCTGATCGGCGACTCGGCCGGCCTCGCCACCATGGATCTCGGCGAGGGGATCGGCCCGGCGGTCGAGAGCGGCCTGATGGCGGCCGACGAGATCGTTGGGCAGGGCACCTGGGACAAGGGGAAGGTGACGCTGTTCTCGCTCGCAGGCCTTGCGCAGCGCCTGATGCGGGCCGCCAACCGCCGGCATCTTCCGGCGGCGTGATCAGGTGACAGGACGGTCGTGATCAGGTGTGCGGCGGGACGCCGATCGAAAAACCCTGGTTGATCGCCGCGAACATCTGATAGAAGCCGGACAGGACGACGAGCTCGACCAGCCCCTCGCGGCCGAACCGCTCGACCACACGCGCCTGCAGGGCGTCCGGCACCGCCTGCCAGGCGAGCGTGCGGCTCAGCACCGCGTGCAGGAGATCGTAGGGCTCGGGCAGGGCGCTCGCGTCGCCGGCGCCGACCGCGGTGATCACCGCCTCGGGCAGGCCGGCGGCGCGGGCGTGCGCCACATGGTCCTGCCATTCGAAGGCGGCGCCCGTCGCCTTGGCGACCGACAGCACAACGAACTGATAGGCTTGGCGCGGCAGCACACCCTCGAACTTCAGGAAGTAGCCGAGCGCCTCGATCCGACGCGCCAGCTCCGGATGGTTGAGGAGCGCCATGTAGGGGCCGCCGAAATGCTCGCCCTGCGCGTTCCGGCGTGCCGCCATCTCGTCGTGGAGCGCCTTGGCGGCGGGCGGCAGCGCGTCCGGGTCCATGATCAGCACGGTCATCGCGTCCCTCACTCGTGATAAGACCACGCCGCGACGCCGGCGGCGAAATCGTAGACCGGCGTCGGGCAGGCCTTGTCGGTCTTGACGTCGACGACCGCCGTGGTGCCGCAGGCGAGCGCCTGCGCGAACGTCTCGTCGAGCCGGGCCGGATCCGTGACCGTGAAGCCGCTGGCACCGAGCGCGCGGGCGAAGCCGGCCCAGTCGTGGTCGGGCAGCGAGGTCAGCGCCGCCGGCACCGGGCCTTCGGTGTGGGCGCGCAGCCAGACATTGCCGAGCGCGGCGTTGTTGAGCACGACATAGACGATCGGCATGCGGTGGCGCGCCGCCGTCTGCACCTCGATGCCGTGCATGTGCATGCAGCCGTCGCCGGTGACGACCGCGACGCGGCGGTCGGGCCGCGCGCACTGGACGCCGACCGCCGCCGGGATCGCCCAGCCCATCGGCCCGAGATTGGTGGCCGACACGTAGGTGCCGGGCTCGTAGGCCGTCCAGTGGTGGCCCATGAAGGCGCGGTGTGCGCCGGAATCGACCAGCACGATGCCGTCGCGGGGAAACGCGCGCCGCAGCGCCGTCACGGCGGTCGCCGGATGGATGGGGGCACCGGGCCGCGCGCAGGTGTCGGTGTCGTAGAAGCGCGGGGCCGCCTTGATCGTGTCGAGCCACGACCGCCGGGCGGCGCGACCGGCGTCCGCTGCCGCGCCGTCGTCGAGACGATTCCTCATCAGATCCAGGAAGGCGCGGGCGCTGCCCGGCACCGCATGCGTCACCTCGCAATGCGCGGTCAGCTCGTCCATGTCGGTGTTGACGTGGATGGCGGCGGCCTTGCTGCGGGCGCGCAGCGTCCAGTGCATGGTGTCGCGCTCGTTCAGGCCGGAGCCGAGCACGAGCAGCAGATCGAGATTTTCCGCGAACACGGCCGCGGTGGCGTGCCGCGTGCCGGCATAGCCGAACACGCCGAGCGACAGCGGATGATCCTCCGGAAAGACGTCCTTGGCGCGTAGCGTGGTGGCGACCGGGATGGCCCAGCGCTCGGCGACCTCCTTCAGCAGCGCCGCCGAGGCCGGATCGGCGACGCCGGCGCCGGCCAGGATCATCGCGCGGCGCGTCCGGCCGCCGGTGAGCGCCACCGTCAACGCGGCGAGTGCCGCTTCGGCCTGCGGCAGGCCGAGCGGCGCGAGGTCGGCGAAATAGGGGGACACCGGCGCATAGGCCGCGTCGACGTCGCCGGTCAGCACGTCGCGCGACAGCGACAGATGCACGGGTCCGCGCGGCCGCGCCAGCATCGTCGTCAGGCCGTGTCGCAGCCAGTGGTTCAGGCCGGCCGCGTCCGTGACGGTCGCCGACAGGCGGGTCAGCGGCCGCATCAGCGCGGTGTCGTCGAGGGTCGCTTGGCTGGCGTCCTGGAACGCGCCGAGCCCCTCCATGGCACGGGCGACCTCGCCGCTCAGCACCAGCACGGGCGACGAGTCGGTCCGCGCCGCCGCGACCGCGGTCGCCATGTTGGCGAGGCCGGGACCGCCGATGCCGACGACGGCCCCGAAGCGCCCGCTCGCCCGCGCGTAGCCGTCCGCCATGTAGGCGGCGCCGCCCTCGTGGGCGGCGACGATCGGGGTGAGGGCGGTCTGCCGGCCGATCGCCGGCAGCAAGGGGTCGATCAGGCCGCCCGGCACCATGAACAGATGGTCGAGCCCCTCGGCGGCGAGCGCCGCCAGGATGAAGTCCGTCCCCTTCGCCATGCCGGCCTCCTGTCGGCGGACCGGCTCGCGCCGGCCGTATGTGATGTCGGGTCGGCGCGACGGCGCGCGTCGAGGTGCCGTCACCAGGCGCGCAGCCGCGCCGACAGGCGAGCCGCGAAAGCGTCGGCGCGGGCCTGATCGGGGCGCTCGGCGCCGTAGAGCGACATCATCTCGAACCGGCATCCTGGCGCGCAACCGCCGACGATGGCGGTCTTCAGCACGCGCCGTACCGGGCGCCGCATCACCACGAGGTCGACCCACCAGGGCGAGCCGAGCGTCGTCACGGCGAGCATGTGGCGGAGGCCGGCGAGATGCGGCCGGATCGGGCCGTAGTCCGGCGTGTGCGTGAAGGCGACGCCGGGCGCCCACACCCGGTCGAACCAGCCCTTCAGCGCGGCCGGAAAGCCGAACCACCAGGTCGGGAACACCAGCACCACGGCCTCGGCGGCGACGAGCGCGTCGATCTCGGCGGCGACCTCGCTGCGGTCGTAGGCGCCCGTGTAGAAACTCGCCCGCTCGGCCTCGGTGAGGGCCGGCGGAAAGGGCGGGCGGTGGAGATCCCGCACCGTGACGGCGTGGCCCTGTCGGGTCAGCGTCTCGACCGCCGTGCGGGCGAAGGCGGCGCACAGGCTCGTCTCCAGTGGATGGGCGACGACGACCAGGCAGTTCACGACGTCGCCCCCCTCCGGCTTCCTCACTCCGCGGCCGGCTCGTCCGGTCGCTCGATGCGGCCGCGCCGCTGCAGCCACAGGCCGATCTGCCAGCACAGCATCGCCCAGGCGGCGCCCAGACACCAGCCGGCCAGCACGTCGCTCGGCCAGTGGACGCCGAGATAGACGCGGCTCGCCCCGATCGCGAGCGTCAGCGCGATCGCCGTGCCGATCACATAGGCCTTGACGCGTCGGCGCCGGCCGATCCGCGCCAGCAGCACGCCGAGCGTCAGGAACACGACGGCCGACGCGGTCGCGTGGCCGCTCGGGAACGAGTAGGTCGAGACATCGACCATGTGGGCGACGAGATCGGGCCGCGGCCGGGCGACGACGAGCTTGATGCCGTCGATCAGCAGCGCCCCGCCGGCGACCGAGACGAGCACGAACAGCGCGGCGGCGCGCTTGCCGTCGATCACCAGATAGCCGAGCACCAGCACGGTCAGCAGGGTGAGCACCGTGACGCTGCCGAGCGCGGTGAGGTCGCGGATCGCCTTCTCGAGCCAGGCCGGGCCGACCGGATCGGCGAGGTCGGCCGGATTGCGGAGGAACGTCAGGATCGCCTCGTCGAAGACGTGGTTGTGACCCTCGACCACCTCCTCGGCGATCTCGACGAAGCCGAACAGCGCCGCCGCGACCAGGAACAGGGTCAGGAGCGGCGCGAGCTCCGACCACGCGCGCGGCCGCAGCGCAATCGCTGCGCGCGGCATCAGACGTTGCAGCACGAGTCCTCCAGCCTGGTGGCGCCGGCCGCAGGATCGCGCCGACGGCGTGAAAGCTCCGGCGCCGCGGCGCGTCCGATCAGATCAGGCAGCGGCCGGTACGCCACAGCCGGGACTTCGCCCGCGACGCCGCCCAGAAGCTCGGCAGCGGCCCGGTGAGAACCCGGTAGTCGTAGGGGAAGGGGCGCGTCGGCAGGCTGTAGTTCCACACCTGGCAGATGCCGGTCGACCAGCGGATCACCCGATAGGCGGCGTGCGCCGGCTCGGCCGTCACGAGCCCGGCGAGCAGCGTCGCAGCGAGGAGAGTCACGGTGCGGGTCATCGCGTCCTCCTGTGTCGTGAACCACACGAGTGTACCGCGGTTCCGGCGGTGGCGGAATGCCGCAAGACCCCGGGGGCGGTGCTCTTCCCTCACGGCGAGGTGAGGCCGCGCCACAGGCGCAGCAGGAGCCCGGTGTCGCGGGCCAGCGGGATCGCCGCCGCGGCTTCGATCGGGCGCGGTGTCACCGGCGCGGCGACCGGCGGGTCGGCCGGCGCGAGCGGGGTCGCGGCGTCGGCGAGGCCGCGGCCGGCGAGACCGTCGAGGAACGCCTGCTCCCACGGCAACGCCAGGACGGCGACGGCCGCCTCGATCGGCAGCCAGTCGACGGCCCGCACATCGCGCATCAGCGGCCGCGGCGGCGCGTCGAGTGGCACCATGCGCCAGAACTGCGCGACCTTCACGGTGCCGCGGTTCGGATAGGAGATCACGCCGAGGAACTCGTGCACGGCGACCTCGTGTCCGGTCTCCTCGATCACCTCGCGCCTTGCGCCGTCGATCGGCGCCTCGCCGGCGTCGAGCTTGCCCTTGGGCAGCACCCAGACGCGGTCCTTGCGGCGCTGGACGACGGCGACGAGCGGGGTCGCGCCGGGGCGGACGACGATGCCACCCGCCGCCACGATATGTCTGCGTGCCATGCCGGGTCCGCCGCCGCCTGATCCGTCGTGTCGAGAACTCCGGCACCATACCAGAGAATGGGGCGATGCCGCGGCGGTGCCGCGACCGAGCCGGGGAGGGCGTCGCCGTCAGCTCCGGTCCTCGCGCGCGAGCGTGTCGATCAGGGCCTCGATCTCGGGCGGCCGCGTCGTCAGCCCGGCGGCGCCGGCCCGCGACAGCACCGGCCGCAGGCGCGACCGGGTGAAGGCCTGCGGCTGCAGGTGCACGGGCACGATGCCCTCGAACACCAGCACCAGGAGGACGGCGCCGAGGCCGATGCGGCCGGCCCCCAGCGTCGCGCCGGCGAGGCGGTCGCGCAGCGACACGACCGGGGCGACGAAGGCCGCGACGGCGCTGCCCGGTCGCGCTCCGGATCCGGGGTCCGTCACCCGGTGTCCGTCACCCGGTGTCCGTCACCCGGGGGTCGGTCATCCCGGGCCAGCCGGCGGCGGACGGCGCAGCAGCGCCCAGTGGACCAGCACCGACAGGCCGGCCGGCACCAGAACCACGGCGTCGACGAACAGCGCGATACCGAGCATCAGATTGCGCCCGAACGGGGTGTGCTCGCCGTGGATCGCGTAGCCGAGCAGCGCAGCGCCGATCGCGAGCAGCAGGGTGAGGAGCAGCACGGCGGTCCACCGCACGACCTGCGGGCTCCACCGCCAGCCCGTCGCCGCGGCGAAGACGACGGCGACGATGACGACGGCGGCCGCGAACATCGCCACGGCGGCAGGCGGGTCGCCGATGTCGAGCGCCGTGACGGCGCCGAACTGCAGCGGTCCGATCATCCCCAGTGACACGGCGAGGCCGATCGCGACGCGAGCGGGCGCCCGCGTCACGCGCGGCTTCCGGGCACGGCCGCATCGGCGCCGACGTCAGGTCCGAAGCCTCTCCGCCGTCGTGCTCCGCGCAAGCGGAGCACCCGGCACGCCGCAGCTTCTCGGCTGACTTGACGAAGGCCGGTGGATGCCGGGTCGTCCGCCGGCGCGAGATCATTGCAGAGGCGCGTCGTCGTTCCGGGGCGGCGCGAAAGCGCCGAGCCCGGAACCGATAACCTCTGCTTACCCGTCACTTCAGGTTCCCGCAGAACCGCTGGATGCGCTCGCAGGCGGCCTGCAGGGCGCTCGTCGCCGTGGCGTAGGAGATGCGGAAATTGGGGCCGTGACCGAAGGCCGAGCCCTGCACCACCGCGACGCCTTCCGCCTCCAGGAGCTCGGTGACGAAATCCTGGTCGGTCTCGATGCGCTTGCCCGACGGGGCGACCTTGCCGATCGTCCCGGCGCAGGACGGGAACACGTAGAAGGCGCCCTCCGGGGTCGGGCAGTCGATCCCGTTCGCCTGGTTGAGCATCGAGACGACGAGGTCGCGGCGCTCCTTGAACACCGCGTTGTGCGCCGGGATGAAGTCCTTCGGCCCGTTGAGCGCCTCGACCGAGGCCCACTGGGCGATCGAGCTCGGGTTCGAGGTCGACTGCGACTGGATGGTCGCCATCGCCTGGATCAGCGGCTCGGGGCCGCCGGCGAAGCCGATGCGCCAGCCGGTCATGCAATAGGCCTTCGACACGCCGTTGACCGTCAGGGTGCGGTCGTACAGCCCGGGCTCGACCTGGGCCGGCGTGGTGAACACGAAGTCGTCGTAGACGAGGTGCTCGTACATGTCGTCGGTCATCACCCACACATGCGGGTGACGCAGCAGCACGTCGGTGAGCGCCTTCAGCTCGGCGCGCGTGTAGGCGGCGCCGCTCGGGTTCGAGGGCGAGTTCAGCAGCAGCCACTTGGTCTTCGGGCCGATGGCGTGCTCCAGCGCCTCGGCCGTCAGCTTGAAGCCCGAGGCTTGCGTGGTCGGCACCTCGACCGGGGTGCCGCCGGCGAGCAGCACCATCTCCGGGTAGCTGACCCAGTAGGGTGCCGGGACGATCACCTCGTCGCCGGGGTTCAGGGTCGCCATGAAGGCGTTGTAGAGAACCTGCTTGCCGCCGGTGCCGACCGAGATCTGCGAGGGCTTGTACTTGAGGCCGTTCTCGGTCTCGAACTTGCGGGCGACCGCCGCCTTCAGCTCGGGGATGCCGTCGACATTCGTGTACTTCGTCTTGCCGTCGCGGATCGCCTTGATGGCGGCGTCCTTGATGTTGTCCGGCGTGTCGAAGTCGGGCTCGCCCGAGCCGAGACCGATCACGTCCCGGCCCGCCGCTTTGAGGGCACGCGCCTTGTCGGCCACCGCGATGGTCGCGGACGGCTTGATGCGGGCGAGCGAGTCGGCGAGGAAGGCCATTGTCGAAGCTCCTGGTTCAGGCGCCGAGTGTCGTAGAGCGCGGGCGCCGCCGGGGCAAGGGGCGGCGTGACCGGAGCGAACGCTTCGACCTCTCCCCGTGCGTGGGAAGAGCTCGACGTTCGCGCAGCGGGCACGGCTGTCGGGTGGGGGGCGTTTCGTGGATCCGGAGGCGCCCCGCGCCCACGCTTCACGCCGCTCCATGGCGCCACCCTCTTGTCGTGCAACGGCGCGATTCCGCCCGCGATGCGAGAGAGGTGGCCCCGGCGCCGGTGCGCCGCCCGCCGCCGCCGCGCGGCACGGATGCGGGCCGGAGCGAACCCGCTCCCGAAGCGCGTCCATGTGGTGCCCTCTTTCCACCCGGGCCGCCGCCGAGCACCTGACGATTCTCCTCGGCACGATCGTGAGTCTCGCGCTGCTGATCACGATCTTGTGGCGATGCAAAAACGATCGCCGACATTGCTGCGCTGCCTTCCGCTTCTCCGATCGAACCACTGGCGAAACTTCGGCCGCGTCCTAATTGAAGTCGCAATTCGAGCATGCAATGCTGGTTGCGTCCGCAAGGGGCTCTCGCCGTCACGGACACCCTACGACCCATTTTCCCGCCCCGAGTCAGGGGGCCTGGAAGCCGGTGCTCGGGTCTTCGCGCGGCGATGTCGGTGACGACGTGGGTGCGCGTGACGTTGTCGCGATGCGCGCGGACGACCGGCGGTGCGGTGCGTCAGTCAGGATGGGTGAATGGGTGCGACGGGCGGGAGCCGCGGACGGGAACGCATGTACACGCTCTACTCGATGCAGCGATCGGGGAACTGCTACAAGGTCCGCCTCGCGCTGACCCAGCTGCGCATTCCCTATCGACTGGTCGAGATCGACGTGCTCAAGGGCGAGAACCGCACGCCCGAGTTCCGCGCCAAGAATCCGAGCGGCCGGGTGCCGCTGCTCGAGGTCGCGGCCGGCCGCTGGCTGCCCGAATCGAACGCCATCCTGTGGTACATCGCCGGCGGCACGCCGCTCGCGCCGGAGGATCGCTTCGAGCGCGCCGAGGCGCTGCGCTGGATGTTCTTCGAGCAGAACAGCATGGAGCCGAGCATCGGCGCCGCCTATTTCTGGCTGACGCTGGTGCGCGGCGGCCGCGATCTGAAGATGCACGAGATCGAGGGCTGGACCGAGGCCGGCTACGGCGCGCTCGGCGTGATGGAGGAGCACCTCGAGGCGAACCGCTTCTTCGCCGCCGACCGCTACACCATCGCCGACATCGCGCTCTACGCCTACACGCACATCGCCGACCAGGCCGGCTTCGATCTCGCCGGCTATCCGGCGATCCGGCGCTGGCTCGCCCGCGTCGCGCGCCAGCCGCGCCACGTGACGATGCTGGAGGACGTGCCCGGCGCCCTCGTGGCGGCCGGATGACGATCCCTTCCCGCGACGACGACGACCAGCCGCCGACATCCGGGTGAGACATCCGGGTGGGAATGTCGGGTGAGAATCATCGGGGGGCACGATGCCGAGGCCATGGTCCGCGCACGCCGTCTACGGCACCACCGCACGCGTCCTGCATTGGACCATGGCGGTCCTGATTCTGGTCCAGGCGACGATCGGCATCGTGATGACCTGGGCGCCGGAAGGCAGCACGCTCGCCGGGCTCTCGACGGCGCTGTCGTTCTACGACGTCCACAAGCTGCTCGGCGTGGCGCTGCTCGCCCTGGTGCTGGTGCGCCTCGCCAACCGGATCGGCCAGGGCGTTCCGGCCGAAGACCCGAGCATCGCCGCCTGGCAGGCCGAGACCGCCAACATCGTCCACACCTGGATGTATCTCCTGCTGATCGTCGTGCCGCTGCTCGGCTGGATCGGCGTCTCGCTCTATCCGGCCCTGACGGCGTTCGGCATCACGCTGCCGGCCCTGACGGCGCCGGACCAGAAGATGTCGGAGCCGGTGTTCGTCGCCCACGCGGTCGCCGCCTTCGTGCTGATCGGGCTGGTGCTGGTTCATGTCGGCGCCGCGCTGTTCCACGCGCTGATCCGTCAGGACGGCGTCTTCCGCCGCATGTGGCCGCGCGACGAGGAGGCGTAGCCGCCACGCCGGTCGCTCACGGCCGGTGCAGGCAGGCGAGGCGGCGCAGCAGATCGCGCGCGTCCGGCGGGATGCCGCTCGTCTCGGCGGCGTTTCGCGTGGCGGTCGCGCAGGAGATCCAGAAATAGGTCGCGGTCGGATCGACGACGAGGCGGGTCGGCGCGAAGCCCGGCGCGATCAGCACCGACAGGTAGGGCGTCGTCGAGTTCCAGGCGAGCCGCTGCAGCGCCGGGGCGATGCGGGTGGCCGAGACGAAGCGCGGATCGCCGAGCGCCGGGTCCGACGCCGTGCCGGTCGCGAGCCGCCGGACCGCGTCCGCATAGTCGCGCCAGGCGAGGACGAACTTCGTCGTCTCCACCGCGTGGATCAGCATCACCAGCAGGAGCGCGCCGGCCGCGATCACCGGGCCGATGCGGCGCGCGCGCATCGCGAGATCGGCGGCGGGCCGGCGCAGCCAGGTCGGCAGCCGGCCCTCGTCGTCGAGCGTCCTCACGACGGCGAGACCGGCCAGCACGGGCGGACCGATCAGCAGCACGGTGCGCAGCGGATAGCGGTTCTCGGCGAGCAGCGCCCGGTCGAGCACGAGCCAATAGGCGACGAGCAGCAGAACGGTCGCGCCGAAGGCGCACGCGACCGCCGCCGCGATCCCGATCCGGCGCAGCGCGCCGGCGAGACCGGCGAAGATCGCGACCGCCGCGGCGATCAGCAGCACGACGGGATCGAGCAGATTGTCCGGATCGACGAAGCGGAACGCCGCCGTGGTCAGCACGGCACTGATGTAGTCGTCGGGACGGATCGTGAGCTTCACCACGGCCCACGCGGCGAGCGCCACGGCCAGCGCCGCCGCGGTCCGGAGAAACCGGGTCGTGCGAGGACCACGCAGCGCCTGCACGGCGAGGATCGCGGCCGCCAGCACAACCCCGCCCTCGTGGGTGAAGACGAGCGCCAGCAGCGCCGCCGCGATCGCGAGAGTGGCGCCGCGCGTCAGCGGCGCGCCGTGACACAGCGCGAGCGTCGGCCAGAACACCGCGTGCGCCATCCACATCTCGGTGGGGCAGGGGAACACCAGCGGGCAGAGAAGGGCGGTCGACAGGCAGGCGGCGACGAAGATACGGCGCCCGGGCGTGCGGTCGACCACGACGGTCGCGCCGAGCCCGAGGAGCGGTGCGGCGAAGAGCAGCAGCCCGTAGAGCACGATGCCGGCGTGCGCGGACCCGGTCGGTCCGACCGACGCCTCGGCCGGGAGATGCGCGACGACATGCGTGACGAGGCGGCCCGGGATGTTGTGCCAGTGGAAGCCCCAGGTGTCGCGGACCGCGACGGCGTAGGAGAAGAGCGCCCCGTCGCCCCAGACCTGCAGATCGGCGCCGAGCCCGACCCCGACGAAGGCGAGCGCCCACGTGAGGCCGGCGCCGACGACGAGTCCGCGCAGGTCCGTCATCGGCAGGTCCGTCATGGCAGGCATGCGAGAGTCGATCGGGCGGGTCACGCCGGCGATCATCGAGGCGGCGCGGCGGATTTCAAGCCCTTTCGGCATAGATCGGCGACGCCGTCGGGATGATCACCAATCCCCCTGGGCGAGGGCGAGACGCCTCGCGGTGAATCGAAGACGAGTGCCGTCGCCGCAATTTGAATCAGTTCGCCGCACGAAAGTAACGGCTTCTCATTTGTTGGAACACAATGATCACGGTGTCCGGGGCACGCCCGGGCGCGGCCCCGTCCTTCTCCAGTCGAACCGATTCCTCGTCACGATGCAAAAGTCGTTCTTCGAAAAACACTGGCACGAGCTCACGCCGGACGAGCTCGCCGACGCCCATGTGGTCTATCACCAGGCGCTGGTGCGCTTCTTCAAGGCGCTGGGCGAGAACCCGTTCACGCCGGAGAACCACGCACGGCTCGAGCGCATCTCCTCGGCCAGCGCCGCCCACTGCCGCCGCTCCGCGGCCCGCGCGCGACGTCTGCGGATGCAGTGACGCCGTCCGGCATCGGCGCGGGTCACGGCGCCGCGGGCCTCAGCCGCCGCGAGGGGCGGCCGCGCCGAGGCCGTAGATGAGCAGCAGCAGGGCGCGCCGCAGCCGGTCGAGACCGCTCTCCACGTCGACCGTGCCGTCCGACAGCCAGCGCCGCAGCTCGACCTGATAGATGCAGAAGATCGTCCAGCCGACGAACGCGGTCGTCTCGTCGATCGTGATCTCGCCGCGCTCGGCTGCGAGACGGACGACCTCGCCGAGCAGCTCGATCAGCGCTTCGCGGGTCTTCCGGAACGAGCCGGCCTGCGCGCCGCTGTCGTAGAACGTCATCTCGCGCAGCACGAGGCGCGACAGTTCCGGCTGCCGCTCGAAGAAGGCGTAGTGCGGCCGGAACACCGCGAGGAGATTGTCGATCAGGGCGGCGTTCGAATCGACGGCGGCGGCGGCCGCGCCCGCGACCTCGTCGAGGCCTTCGTTGGCGATCAGGAACAGCAGGTCGCGTTTGTTGGCGGCGTAGATGAAGACGGTGCCGAGGCCGACCTCGGCCTGCGTGGCGATCTGGCGGATCGTCGTGTCGTCGAAACCCTTCGAGACGAACAGCTCGCGCGCCGCCTCCTTGATCCGGCGGAGCTTGTCCTCCTTGTTCCTCTCCCGGCGTCCCGGTTTGCCGCGAGCCGCCGGGCCCGCGTCCTCGGACGCGGGCTCCCGCCCGGCCTGCTCTCGTGTGTCTCGCTCCACCATCGCTCCGGTCCACATCCGTACAAACCCGGCCGCGGTGTCCGCCGCGGCCTGACGTCTTGACACGAAAGTGAACACGTTCAAAAATGAACGCGTTCAATAAAGACGCCGCTCTCCTTGTAGCCGGAGAAAACCGCGGTGTCGCCTCGGGAAGAAACGCTAGCGCCGGGGATCTCGTGTCCACGGCCGGGAGACGACGGATGAGACAAACGCAACGACCGCGACGCCGCGATCTCTACCCGACGGCCGGAGCCCTCCCGGCCTATCGACCACACCCCCACGAGTAGTCACGGGCCGGGCCCCTGACCGGCCGGTTTCGGAGCAGCGCACGACGCGCGCCGCTTCGACGAGCCCCTGTGTCGATTTCTCTGTGTCGATCCCGAACGCGGCGCTGCCGCAGGTGTGGGAGGCGGAGTCATGACGACGCTCGACCTTCCCGACCCGTCCGGCTTCGCCCGATCACGCCGCGGCTGCACCTCCGTGCTCCGCTCGTCCGCCGCATCAACCGACAGACTGCTCCGGGAGAGTCGCGCATGTCCGACGCGATCCTGACAAGACCCGCCTGCTCGAAGGTCGACGACGTGGTCGCCCGCATCGAGCGATTGCCGATCTCGCTGTGGCACGTGAAGACCCGCGTCGTGGTCGGCGTCGCCACCTTCTTCGACGCCTTCGACGGCCTCGCCATCGCCTTCGTGCTGCCGGTGCTCGCGCCGCTGTGGAAGCTCACGCCGCCGCAAATCGGCCTGATGATCTCGGTCGGCTATGTCGGCCAGCTCGCCGGCGCGCTGCTCTTCGGCTGGGTCGCCCAGCGATTCGGCCGTGTCCGAGCGATGGTGTGGTCGGTGCTGGTGCTGTCGATCATGAGCCTCGCCTGCGCGTTCGCCTGGAACTACGAGTCGCTCCTCGTGTTCCGCGCCGTCCAGGGCATCGGCCTCGGCGGCGAGGTGCCGATCGCCGCCGTCTACATCAGCGAGATCGCCAAGGCCAAGGGACGCGGACGCTTCGTGCTGCTCTACGAGCTGATCTTCCCGATCGGCCTCGTCTCGGCCGGGTTTCTCGGCAGCTGGATCGTGCCGACCTTCGGCTGGCAGTACATGTTCGTGATCGGTGCGCTGCCGGCGATCCTGGCCGTGTTCATGCAGCGCCTGCTGCCCGAGTCGCCGCGCTGGCTGGCGGCGCGCGGCCGCGATCAGGAGGCCGAGGCGGCGCTCGCGCACATCGAGGCCGAGACGGCACGGGCGACCGGTGCGCCGCTGCCGCCCGTGCAGCCCGTGGTCGTCACCCACGAGAAGCCGGCCTCGTGGGCCGATCTGTTCGGGCCGCATTATCTGCGCCGGACGCTGGTCGTGTGGACGATCTGGTTCGCCGCCTTCATCGTCACGTTTGGCCTCGTCGTGTGGGTGCCGACCATGTACCGCACGGTGTTCCATCTGCCGCTGGCGCAGTCGCTCCAGTACGGCCTGATCACCCAGATCGTCGGGCTGTTCGGGACGCTCACCTGCGCCCTCACCATCGATCACGTCGGCCGGCGGCCGTGGTTCGCGGTCGCCTTCGCCGGCGTGGCGCTGGCGCTCGGCTCGCTGTGGCTGTTCGGCGCCGGCAGTCCGGAGCGCGTTCTGGTACTGGTCAGCACCGCGTTCTTCTGCTCGTCGGTGCTCTCCATCGGCATCTATCTCTACACGCCCGAGCTCTACCCGACGCGCGTCCGCGCCATCGGGGTCGGCGCCGGCGGAGCGTGGCGCAACCTCGCCTCGATGATCGGCCCGACCATGGTCGGCATGATGATCGCCGGCGGGCTGGAGAACGTCTTCCTCGCCTTCGGTGCGGTGGCGGCGGTGGCCTGCGTCGTCGTCGCGATCTTCGCCGTCGAGACCAAGGGCCGGGTGCTCGAGGACATCTCGCCCTGACTGGCGTTTCCGCTGCGGTGCCCGGCCGGCGCCGCGTGATCCGGGCCGCCCGTCACGGGCGGGCGGCCGCTCTCCCGAGAGGTTCCGTTTCGCCATGACCGCTTCGAATCGCCCCGCCGGGCTGCCCCATTCCGCCGATCGTCCGCCCGTCGCCTACGACCGCGCGCCGACCCATTCCGGTCTGATCGCCGAGCGCGACGTCGCCGTGCCGATGCGCGACGGCGTCGCTCTCTCGGTCGACGTCTATCGTCCCGACACCGACGAGAAGCTGCCGGTGCTGCTCGCCTTCTCGATCTACAACAAGGATCTGCAGGGCCCCGACGTCGCCGCCACGCTGCCGCCGCAGCCGGCCTGGTCGTCGCTGTGGGCCGGCCTGCTCGAAGCGGGCGACACCAAGTACTTCGTTTCGCGCGGCTACGTGCACGTCATCGGCTCGCCCCGCAACGTCGGCAAGTCCGACAGCGGCGGCTCGCGCCTGTTCGACAGCTACGACCTGATCGAGTGGATCGCGCAGCAGCCGTGGTGCGACGGCAATGTCGGCATGGTCGGCATCTCCGGGTTCGGTGCCGAGCAGCTCCATGTCGCGCGCCAGAAGCCGCCGCATCTGAAGGCGATCTTCCCGCTCGATCCGCGCGGCGCCTACGGCGTGCTGGGCAGCTTCCGCGAGGAGTATCCGGGCGGCGTGCTGCATCTCTTCCGTTATCTGATCATGCATTTTGCCGCGATCCACGGGAGCCGCGGCAAGCCGGGTGCGCTGCCGCCGGAGCGCGAGGCGCTGTGGCAGGAGGCGATGCGCAATCCCGACTACCGGATGTATCCGCACATCCTCAACGTGCTGACCCAGAAGGGCCAGCACATGCCGCCTTACTTCGACCTGCTGATCGACCCCTACGACCGCGAGGAGGCGGTGCGCGAGGCGGAGGCGAAGCTCGCCGACATCACGGTGCCGACCTACACGGGCTCCGGCTGGTACGCCTACACGTACAAGACCCATCTGCAGGGCGCCCATAGCTACTACGAGAAGATCTCCGCGCCCAAGAAGCTGATGTTCGCCGGGCCCGCCCATCTCGAGCGCCCGTTCCACACCCTGCACGGCGAGATCCTGCGCTGGCACGATCATTGGCTCAAGGGTCTCGACACCGGCATCATGGACGAGCCGCCGGTGCGCTACTGGGTGATGGGCGCCGAGGAGTGGCGCGAGGGTGCCGACTGGCCGCTGCCCGAGACGCAGTGGACCAAGCTCTATCTCGATTCTTGGGAGCGGCTGCGCCCCGATCCCTTCGTGCCGTCGAGCGTCGACGACGAGCGGCCGCCGGACGCCTTCGTGCAGATGCCGCCGACCCAGACCAACAAGGTCGCCAGCTTGCGCTATCTCACCGATCCGCTGCCCGCCGATCTCCTGGTCGCCGGGCCGATGGTGCTCAATCTGTTCGCCGCGATCGACCAGGACGACACCAACTGGTTCGTCACCGTCAAGGATGTCGGGCCGGACGTGTCGGTGCGCTCGGTGCGCGAGGGCGAGCGCGAGATCCCGGCCGATCTGCCGGAGCGCGAGGTGACGCGCGGCTGGCTCAAGGCGTCGCACCGGGCGGTCGATCCGGAGCGCTCGACGCCGTGGCGGCCGTGGCACCCGCTCACCCGCGCTGCCCAGCAAAAAGTGGTGCCCGGCGAGGTGACCGAATACGCGATCGAGATTCTCGCCACCGCCAACCTGTTCCGGCGCGGCCACCGCATCTGCGTCGAGATCGCCAGCGCCGACATGCCGACCGGCGTCGGCGGCGCCACCAATGCCGAATACGTGCCGAACCACATCGTCTCCAGCCGGACCACGCTGCACAGAATCTATCACGACGCCGCGCGGCCCTCGCATCTGCTGCTGCCCGTCATCCCGCAGGCGTGACCGTCAGGGGCGCGTCCGGTCGTCGTTCGAGATCAGAAAACAGGAGCCATCCTCATGACTGAGCAGGCCGCCCGCCCGGCCGTCGCGCCGGGGCCGGAGATCCGGCGTTTCCGTGTCGTCGTCACCGGTCACGACGCCGAGGGAAACTCGATCGTCGCGAGCGACGCCCCGTCGCCGCACGTGATGCCGATCATGGATCAGCCGAACTTCGCGGTGACGGATTTCTGGAAGACGTTCTCGACCCCGGCCGACAACGGCCCGGCGACGCAGGCCGATCCGTGCGGCCTGCCGATCCAGGTGGCGCCGCCGGCCGGCGGCAGCGTCTTCCGCGTCGTGCAGTTTCCGCCCGACGCGGACTGGGCCGCCAAGGCGGCCGCGATGGGGGGCGCCGTGGCGATCGACGCGACCGCGAAGTCGGCCAGCAAGGGCGGCGAGGTCCGTCATGCCCACATGCACCGCACCCGCTCGATCGACTACGCCATCGTGCTGTCGGGCGAGATCTGGGCCGTGATGGATGTCGGCGAGACCAAGCTCGTCGCCGGCGACATGCTGGTCCAGCGGGGCACCAACCACGCCTGGGCCAACCGCTCGGGCGAGCCCTGCATCGTCGCCTTCGTGCTGATCGACGCGCTGCCGCTGGAGTGAGTCCAAAGCCTGTTGATGCTGACTTTCTCCGTCACCCTGAGGCGCCCGGCGAAAGCCGGGACTCGAAGGGCGACGGCCCGGGGCCGCATCCTTCGAGGCTCGGCCTCCGGCCGAGCGCCTCAGGATGACGGTGAGAGTCAGACTGGAGGCCGTGCGTATGAGTCATGCCAGCCTCCAGACACTCCGACTCGCCATGGCCGCGCTCGTCGCGGCCATCCACGTCTTGACTGCCCTGCGTAAGAAAGAACGTGGATGGCCGGGACGAGCCCGGCCATGACCGGGAGATGTTTGGGTGCACATGACGTCTGCTATCAGTGTCCCTCGCGAGGAAAGGTCACTGGAAACACGCGCGGCGTCTCCTGATCAGAAGCGCGCCTTGAGGCCGCCGTAGACGGCGCGGCCGTCGCCGGGCAGGAAGGCGGCCTGGTCGGCGCGCGTCGCACGGCCGATCGTCAGCGTCGAGGCGGCGTAATTGGCGTCGAACAGGTTGCGCACCTCGGCGTAGCCGCTCCACCGCGCGTCGTACTTGTAGTGGGCCCGCATGTTGACGGTGGCGAACGCCTCCGAAAACAGCGTGTTGGCGTTGTCGACCGGCACGTCGTCCGGCACCCACTGGATCTCGCCCTCGACCCAGAGCTGCGGATTGATCGTGTAGCGCAGCGCGCCCAGGAAGACGTGGCGCGGCGCGCCGGCGATGCGGTTGTCGCCGTAGAGCGGATCGTTCCAGAAGCGGAAGTCCTGGAACGTGTAGGTGACGCGCGCGGTCAGCGCATCGGTGAGCCGCACGCGGCCGCCGAGCTCGACGCCGAAATGCCGAGTCTTGTCGGCGTTCACGGTCGAGAGCGCGCCGGAGATGTTGGTGGTGCGGATCAGCTCGTCCTCGATCCACGAATAGTAGGTCACCACGTCCCAGGCGAAGCGGTCGAAGGTGCCGCGCGTGCCGGTCTCGGCCGTGATCGAGCTCTGGCCCTTCAGGTCCGGCGTCGCGAAGCCGGTCGGGCTGGTGTTCGGCGTGCCGCCGGTCGCCTCCAGCAGATCGTCGAAGGTCGGCGCCTCGTAGGTGCGGCTCACCGCCGCGAACACGACGTTGCCGGGGGCGAGATCGTAGAGGAACGCCAGGCTCGGATTGAAGGCGTCGTAGGAGCGCGAGAAGCTGGTGTTGGTGGCGGCGACCGAGCCGGTGGCGCCCGAGACGGCGTTGATGGTCGGCCGCCGCGCCGCGCCGAACGTGTCGGTGTTGTCGCGCGTCGCCATCATGTAGGAGAGCGCCGGCGAGATCGTGACGGCGCCGACCGGCACGTTGAAGCCGGACCACACCGACAGCGTCTGCGCCTCGAGCTCGTTCGCCCCGAACGTCGTCGTCCTGGCGCTGCGATAGTTGTTGGCCCAGGTGCGGTCGGCGCTGCCGACCACGTACATGGCGGTCGTCTCGAACAGCGGCAGCGCCGCGGTCTTGTCGGGCCGATAGGCGTAGCGGGCCGAGGTGGTGAAGTCGCCGCCGTCGGTGATGCGATAGCCGGTGCCGACGGGGAAGCGGAACGTGTCGTCCGTGTAGGTGTAGCCGAGCGCGAGATCGAACACGTGCTCGCCATAGGTCGCGGTGGTGCGCGAGCCGATGCGCGCCTGCTCGGTGTCGCGGCGCGGCTTGTCGCGCAGCGCGTTGGGGCCGGGCTCGGTGGCGACGCCGTTCACCGTGATCGGTCCGGGCGCCGCCTGGGTCGGATCGGCCTTCATCCGGTTCCACGACAGCGGGCCGGCGATCTCGAAGCCGAGATCCGTGTAGCCGACGAACACGCGGGTCGCGATGGTGTCGTTGATCCTGGCGCCCGCATTGGCGCTGAAGATGGTGCGGTCGGAGCCGTTCCAGGTGCGGTAGCCGTCGCGCTGGTCGTAGGAGTACTGGACGAAGGCGTCATAGTCGCCCTTGCGGTCGCCGCCCTGCACCTGGGTGCGGACATAGCCGTAGCTGCCGCCCTCGACGCTCAGCTGGGCGCCGGGCGAGCCCGAGCCGGTCGGCGACACGAAGTTGATGGCGCCGCCCAGCACGGTGGCACCGAGCCGGTTCGCCGTGTAGCCGCGATAGACCTCGAAGAAGTCGGCCATCCGCGGGTCGATCAGCCCGACGATGTAGGAGCCGTCGGCGCGGTTGAGCGGCAGCCCGTCCTGCAGGATCAGGAGGCCGCGCTCGGTCGGGTTGGTCTGCTGGCCGGAGCCGCGGATGTGGATCTTCGGCTGGTCGTTGCCGCCGAGGAAGCTGTTGGCGATGACGCCCGGCACGATGTTGAGCGAATCCGCGATCGACACGTCGGAGCGTGCCTCGAGCTGACGCTGATCGACGACGGCGGTGCCGCCCGGGGTCGCCGCGAGCCTTCGGCGCGCCTCCGCCTCGGTGGTGGTCGCCGGGGCGCCCGGCTGGCCGCCCGCCGCCTCCACGACCAGCTCGTCGAGCGTCACGGTGGCGCCCGGCGCCGCCGACTGGGCGGGTGCGTCGGTCGGGGCGAGCCCCAGCGCGGCCGTGACGGCGAGGGCCGAGACGGCGGCGGAGAGCGCGGCGCGCGGCCGGGCGCGGCCGGCGAGCGGTGCCGGCGCATGCGGGATCATCGGCAGCGAATGGGCGGGCACGGTCGTCGGGCTCCGGGTGATCGACACGACACTCATCACGAACCGGCTCCTTTGCAATCCGGGTTTGTCCGGCCGCGCCGGGCAGGGCCGCCATTCGCGGTCCCCTGCGCTCCGCGGGTGACAGCGACGGCGGCCGGCGTCGGCGGTCCGGACGATGCGACGCCCGGCCCGGCGGGGCGGCCGGTGGCGACGGAGTTGAAATGCGGGGCTGGCGGGCGCGGACGAGGCGCTGGCTGGCGGGCGATCGCGGCGCGGGGGCGACGCCGGAACAAGCGTGTTGCCTTGAGTAGGAATTTGGCTTAGGGCGAGTCAAACCCTAATTACAAAGTTTAGAAACAATGAAAACTAAGTATCTCGATCTGAAGCGATTCAAAACTATAGCTATAAGCTGCATTGATGGCGCATAAATACGTAGAGCGGTCGACGTTGGTCTCTCTCATGTCGTTCGCGTCACTTGCGTCTCGCTCCGGCCGGTCGCCCCCGGACCGCAGCGGCGCCCCCGGCGCGGCCCGGCACGGCGCCTCGTTCCGGCCGTTCTTCCTGGCCGGCGCGCTCCAGGCCGTGGCGGTGATCGGGCTGTGGGGCGCCGCCTTTCCGCTGGTCGCGCGCCTCGACCCGCCGCTCGGGCCGGCCGCCTGGCACGCCCACGAGCTCTTGTTCGGCTACGTGCCGGCCGTCCAGGCCGGGTTCCTGCTCACCGCGGTGCCGCATTGGACCGGTCGGCGGCCGCTCGCCACTGCGCCACTCGCCGCCCTCGTCGTGCTGTGGATCGTCGGCCGCCTCGCGGTGGCCGGTTTTCTCGGGCTCGGCCCGTTCGCCGTGGCCGCGGTCGCGACCGCCTTCACGGTCGCTCTCGCCGCCGTGGTGACGCACGAGATCGTCGCGGCGCGAAGCGTCGCCACCGCCGCCGCCGTGGTGTCGCTCGCCGTCCTGGTCGTCGCCCAGATCCTGTTCCACGCCGCCGCCGCGTCGGGCCACGACGGTGCCTTCGCGAGCCGCCTCGCGCTCGCCGGCGTCACGGCTCAGATGATGCTGCTCGGCGGCCGCATCGTCCCGGCCTTCACCCGCGATTATCTCGTCGAGACCGGCCGCGCCCCGATGCCGGACTCGGTGCGCCGGCTCGACACGGCGGCCGCCGGGCTCGGCCTCTTTGCCCTCGTCGTCTGGCTGGGATCGCCTTGGCTCGACGACGCGGCGCCGGCCGCCGGCGTCGTGCTGCTCGTCGCCGCCGTGCTGCTCGTCGTCCGTCAGGCCCGCTGGGCGCCGCTGAAAACGCTCGACGAGCCGCTCGTCTGGAGCCTGCATCTCGGCGCCGCGATGACGCCCCTCGGCTTTTTCATCGCGGGCGCCGGCGCGCTCCTGGGCGACGGGGCGCTGGCGGCGGCCGTGATCCATGTCTGGGCGATCGGCGGCATCGGCCTGATGACGCTCGCCCTGATGACGCGGGTGAGCCTCGGCCACACGGGCCGGCCGCCGCGGGCGCTGCGCGGCTCGACCGCCATCGTTCTGGCGATCGCGCTCGCTGCGGCGGCGCGGGCCGGCAGCGGGCTCGTGCCGGCCTGGACGTTGCCGCTGCTGCCGCTCGCCGGCGGGCTGTGGATCGCCGCCTATGTGGGCTTTCTGGTCGTCTACGGGCCGCTGTTGGTGCGGCCCGGCGTGACGCCGGAGCGGTCGGGCGCCGCGCCGGCCGGTGTCCAGGCGCCGCCGGCCGCGGCGCTCACTCGCCACCCAGATAGCCGGCGATCTTCCAGCCGCTCGCGTCCTTGATGTAGCAGAGCTGTTCGAACACCAGCGGCAGCACCGCGTCGGCCGATACGAAGCCGGTCTTGCCCGACGGCGTCACCACCTTGAGGGGCGGCGCGGCGGCGGCAGTTTGGGACGCGCCCGGCGGGTCGGCCGGCGGTCCACCGGCTGGCGGAGCGCCCGCTTGCGGCGGGGTGCCGGGGCCGGCCGGAGCCGCGCCCGGAGCACCGCCCGGCGGCGGCTCGGCGACGACCCGCACCAGCACGGCGCCGAGCGTCTCGACCACCGGCGCGTCGGCGGCGGGGCCGGAGCGGACCGGGAGATCGGCGAGCGCCGGAAACGCCCAGTCGAAGACGTCGCTGCGCGTGCTCTTGAGGAGCTGCTCGAACGCCTTGCCGTCGAACGCCGGGGCCGCCGGCGCGCAGGACACCCCCTTCTTCTGCGGCACGGCCTCGAGGGTCGGATCGGCGGCGGCGCTCGCCAGCGCCTCCCAGCCCTCGCCGTCGGCGGCGTCGAGCCCGAGCGCGGCGGCGAGATTGTCGATGCCGGATTTCTTGCGGTCGGCCTTCTCGCCTTGCGCCGCGGTCCAGAAGAAGCCCTTCGCCACCAGGCCGGCGAGGGCGGCGCGGTCCTTGCGCCCGGCGATCTCGCCGAGCTGCTTTCGGAACGCCTCGAAGCTCGGATCGGCGACCGGCTTCGGCATCGTCACGGCGATCGACGCATAGGGGCGGGGTGCGGCGGTCGGCGGGGCGGAGGCCGACGGAGGCTTCGCAGGGGCCCGGGCGGGCGCCTGGGCGGGGCTCTGGGCGGGGTTTTGGGCAGGCGCCGGACCGGCGAGTCCGGCGGCGAGGATGGCAGCGAGCAGGGCGGTCGGGAACGGACGGACGGGACGCATGCGGGCTCCGCGGTTGTGACGAGCGGCAATCGCGCTGGGCATCGTCGGTCTCGATGCGAACCGCGACGCTAGGCACGAATTACGACCCCGTTACGGCCGGCCCGCCGTATTTCCGTCGCGGCGTGATCAGATGACGGACCGCACATCGACGACTCGGACCCGCGGCGGGCCCGGCCGTCCGCGCCGTCGCCCCCGAAAGGTTGCAAGATGCCGTCCTTCGTCACCTCGCCCTACGTGCTGCCGGTCGTCCTCCTGATCGCCTCCAACCTGTTCATGACGACGGCGTGGTACTGGCACCTGCGATTCAAGGAGGTGGCGCTGTGGCAGGTGGTGCTGATCTCCTGGGGGCTCGCCTTCGTCGAGTACTGCCTCGCCGTGCCGGCCAACCGCTGGGGCGCCACCGTCTATGCGCCGGCCCAGCTCAAGACCATCCAGGAGGTGATCACGCTGGTGATCTTCGCCGGCTTCTCGTGGCTCTATCTCAACCAGCCGCTCGCCTGGAACCACGCGCTGGGCTTCGCCTTCGTGGCGGTCGGGGCGTTCTTCATCTTCCACAAGTGGTGAGCGGCGGGCTCTATCCGGGGCGGCAGCGGGCCGGGAAACGCGCCTTGTCGAGCGCGGTCGTGAAGCCGCCGCCCGGCACGAACACCTGACGGCCCGCCGCGAAGGCGTCGGCATGGCTCGGCGCGATGGTCACGACGAGGGTGCGGGCGGTCGCGATCGCCGACGCCAGCGTCGCGGCGTCGCGATCGAACGCCACCCAGGCGCCCTCGAAGCCTTCGACCGCGAGCGCGACCGCCGGCCGGTCGTCGACCGCGACGGTGAGCGGCACGCGGGTGAGGTCGCTCGGTCCGCCTGGCCGCGGCGACAGGCGCGCCACGATGCCGACGCCGAGGCCGTCCTTGCCGCAGAACAGGAAGAGCTCGTCGCCGGCCGCCGTCGACGTGGTCACCAGCTGGCCCAGCTCGCCGCCCCGACGGGTCGACCACCCGGCCGTCGCGGTCGTCACGGCCGCGATCGCCATGCCGAGGATCACGAGGCCGGTCAGGCCGAGGCGTCGGAGCCGGGCGCGGGGTAAGCGCATGGAAAGACCTCCGGTGAGGACCGTCCCATCATGCGCCGTCACTCGCGCGGGTGCAGTGCGCGGCCGCGGCCGGCGATCAGCACCGTGAGGCCGCCGAGCGCCACGAGCCCGAAGCTCACCAGCCCGGCGATCGGCAGCCCGCGCTCGGACGGTTGCGGTTGGAGCGGTGCCGCCTCGACGATCTGCAGCCCGACTATCGTGATCAGCACGACGATCGACAGGGCCAGCGCGGCGCTGGCGACGAGCTCGGCCAGCACGGCGGCGCGAAAGCGCGGAAAGCGGGATGCGCGGGTCACGTCGAAGCCGCAGCGGGCGAGGGTGGGCGGGGTCATGGAACTGCCGGTACGATCGGTTGTGCGTCGCGGTCGGGCCGCGGGAGCCTCGTACCGGGACATCGGGGCGGGCATTCGGCCCCGATCGGGCAAAGGCGAGGCATCCTCTTAACGGCGGGTTAACGACCTCGGGTCGGTCGGCGCTCGTCACAGGATTCATGGCGCCGGCGCGGGTCGCCCCGCCGCGGCGCGTTCGTAATTTTGCCGCGCTTTGGCTTTTCTTCCACGGGTGGACTGACGACTGGGGGGAGCCGGAGCAGATGAGAACCTGGACGCTGACGTGCGTGACGGCGCTCGTGCTCTGTGCAGGCGGTGCGCTCCAGATCCAGGCGGCCGAGAAGGCCGGCAAGACCGAGAAGGTCGACAGGACCGGCACGGCCGAGCGGAACGGGCTGATCGGCAAGTGGTCGATCGTCGAGGCGGCGCCGGCGCCGTGGGTGCGCAGCAAGGAGCGCAACACGCTTGTCGAGCACGCCCGCAAGCTGGTCGCGACCGAGGTGACGTTCGAGCCCGGCTCGATCGCCTCGACCAACCAGGGCCTCGCCTGCAAGCGCGCCATGTACCAGGTCGGCACCTATCCGACCGACGCGCTGTTCCGCGGCCTGCTGCCCGACGGCAGCCAAGATCGCATCGCCCGCGAACTCGGCCTGACCAAGGCCGGCGCCGACGTGCCGAGCGTCGACGTCGACTGCGCCGGCGGTTACTTCACCTACCACTTCCGCGACCGCAACACCGCGCTGTTCGCCTGGGACGACGTGATCTACACGCTCAAGCGGCGGTGAGGTCGGGGGCCGGTCGCGCGGCTCACAGCATCTCGGGCCGGAAGCGGCGGCGCCATTTGCGGGTCGTCTCGCCGGCGATCATGAATTCGCCGTCGCCGCGATAATGCAGGGTCTTCGGCGCCGTCCGGATCGCGGTGGGCGCGGCATGCGCCTTCACCACTTCGAAGACGAACAGGCCGAGGCGGTCGATCAGGCTCGCGTCGGCGAGCCGGCACTCGAAGCTCGCGACGCACTCCGCGATCAGCGGCGCCGACACCATCACGCCGGGCAGCGGCGTCAGCCCGAACGTCTCGAACTTGTCGGTGTCGCGGCCCGAGCAGTTGCCGATGTCGACCACGGTCTCGGCAAGGTCGACGGTCGGCACGTTGATGACGCAGACCTTGCTGCGGCGGATCAGGCCGAACGAGTGGTTGGCGTTCCAGATGTAGCAGCCGACCAGCGACGGCTCGAAGCCCATCACCATGTGCCAGCCGAGCGTCATAATGTCGGTCTCGCCCTCGAAGCACGACGAGACCAGCACGATCGGCCCCGGCTCCAGGAAGCGGCGGACGTCCTCGACCGGAAAGTCGACCTTCTTCACCGGGCGCGGTCGCGGCGCCACGGGGCGCGCTGTCGCGGTGGCGCGGGCGGATGCCGCGGCGGGCTTCGAGGCGACCGTCGAGGCTGGCTTGCGGGCGGGCTTGCGGACAGGTTTGCGGACAGGTTTGCGGGCGTGCATCGGCGGGCTCCGGGGCGGCACGGCGGAGCAGCGACTCCGGCGGCGCCGTCATCATAGCCGACCCCGGCCGTGGATGCCGCGTCGCCGGTTGGCGGCGGCGTCGCGCGCCGCTATAGTCCGCGCCGCGCCGGTGTGGCGGAACTGGTAGACGCGCACGACTCAAAATCGTGTTCCGCGAGGAGTGTCGGTTCGATCCCGACCACCGGCACCACGACTGTCCTGCCTGACAGCCCCCCTCGAAAGGCCTTCGGCACGCCGCGGATGCCGCCGTGTCGCGCGTGGCGCCTCATGCCGCCGCGGCGCCCGCGAAGGCGGCACGGGCCGTGCGGATCGCGGCGTGGTTGTCGGCGGCCCACCCGATCAGCGCCGCGAGCGGCGCCAGCAGCGACTCGCCGAGCGGGGTGAGGCGATACTCGACGCTCGGCGGCACCGTCGGGTGGACGTGGCGGCTCACCAGCCCGTCGCGCTGCAGGTCGCGCAGGCTCTGGGTCAGCATCCGCTGCGAGATGTCGGGCAGGCCGCGGCGCAGCTCGCCGAAGCGGTGCGGCCGCTCGGCCAGCAGGATCAGCAACAGCGTCGTCCACTTGCCGGCGAGGTGGTCGAGCACGTCACGCACGGGACAGTTGGCGGCGTCGAAGTCGAGCCCCTTGAAGCCGGCCATGATGCGCACGAGCGTGTCGACCGCGGCGCTGCGCGCCGGGGCGACGGGACAGTCGGGGGGCGGGGCGGTGGTGCGGCGAGCCATGGGGGGCTCCTCCCGGGTGGTTCTCGTGGACGGTTCCTGGTGGGGTGGTTCCCTGCGGGTGACCAGGTGACGAAAAGCTGCCGTCTTTACCGGTGGTGTCGGGCTCCAATATAGAGCAGGTCTTTAGACGAGACCAGCTTTCACATCGGCCTGTCCGATCCCCGCTCAGGAGCCTTCCCCGTGTCCGACACCCTTCTCGTCACCGGCGCCTCCGGCCATCTCGGCCGCCGCGTCCTTCACCATCTCCTCGACACCCTGAACGTGCCGGCCGGCCGCATCGTCGCGACGACCCGCAAGCCCGCGGTGCTCGCCGACTACGCCGCCGAAGGCGTCACGGTGCGGGCCGCCGACTTCGACGACGCGGCGTCACTGGACAAGGCTTTCGCCGGTGTCGACCGGGTGCTGCTGATCTCGACCGACACGCTCGATCGTCCCGGGGTGCGGCTCGCCCAGCACGAGGCCGCCGTCGCGGCGGCCGAGCGGGCCGGCGTGCGCCACGTCGTCTACACGTCGATGCCGCTGCCGGAGAACTCGCCGATCCTGTTCGCGCCGGATCATCTCGGCACGGAAGCTGCGCTGGCGGCGAGCCGGCTGCCCGGCTTCACGGTGCTGCGCAATCACTGGTACTTCGAGAACCTCGCCCATGCGCTGCCGGCCGCGCTCGCGTCGGGGCACTGGTACTCGGCCGCCGGTGCCGGCGGCTATGCCGACATCGCCCGCGACGACCTCGCCCGCGCGGCCGCGACCGTGCTGGCCGGCACGGAGACGGGGCGCCATACCTGGACGCTGTCCGGCGCCGAGGCGCTGACGCGCGACGAGATCGCCGCGAAGGTGAGTGCGGCGCTCGGCAAGCCGCTCGCCGTGGTGCCGGTGACGATCGACGCGCTGATCGCCGGCATGGTGGCGCACGGCATGCCGGAGCCGATCGCCCGCGTGTTCGCCTCGTTCGACGCGGCCGCCGCGGCCGGCCGCTTCGCCGACGTGACGGACGATTATCAGACGATCACGGGCCGCCGGCCGCAGAGCTTCGACGCCTGGCTCGCCGAGAACAAGGCGATGCTGACCGGCGGGCATTGAGCAGACGAACCGCCGCGCTGCCGCCGCCTCCGCCCTCGTCCTGAGGTGCTCGCCGAAGGCGAGCCGCGAAGGGCGGGGCGGCTCTCCGCTCCCGGCTGCTCGACGAGGCGATCGACGAGATCGGCCTCGTGGCCGCATGGTTCGAGACGCGCTCCTGCGGAGCGCTCCTCACCATGAGGCGCGAGGCGGTTCGCCCATAGCCGCAGCCGGAGTCTCTCACTTTGTCCGATTCACCCCATCCCGTAGCCGCCGCCGGTCGGCGTGATCACGGTGATGGCCTCGCCCGCCTCGAGAATGGTCGAGGCGGCGCCGGGCAGCTCCTCCAGCGTGCCGTCGTTGCGGCGGACGAGGTTCTTGCCCGTCTCGCCCGGCAGGCCGCCGGCGAGGCCGAAGGGCGGCACCCGACGGTGGCCGGAGAGCAGCGCGCACTCCATCGCCTCGCGGAACCGGATCGTGCGCCGCGTGCCGTCACCGGCGTTCCAGCGGCCCTTCCCGCCCGAGCCGCGGCGGACGGAAAACTCCTCCAGCACTACGGGAAAGCGCGTCTCCAGGATCTCCGGATCGGTGAGGCGCGAATTGGTCATGTGGGTGTGGACGGCCGCGGCGCCATCGAAGCCCGGCCCGGCCGGCGAGCCCGAGCAGATCGTCTCGTAGTACTGATAACGATCGTCGCCGAAGGTGAGATTGTTCATCGTCCCCTGCGCGGCCGCGAGCGCGCCGAGCGCGCCGAACAGGCAGTTGGTGACGGCCTGGCTCACCTCCACGTTGCCGGCGACGACGGCGGCCGGATAGACGGGCGACAGCATCGAGCCTGCCGGCACGATCAGCCGGACCGGGCGCAGGCAGCCGGCGTTCATCGGGATGTCGGCGTCGACCATCACGCGGAACACGTAGAGCACGGCCGCGCGCGTCACCGGCGCGGGCGCGTTGAAGTTGTCGGGCCGCTGCGCCTGCGTGCCGGTGAAGTCGACGGTCGCCTCGCGCTTCTCCTTGTCGACCGTGATGGCGACGCGGATCACCGAGCCGTCGTCCATCTCGTAGGCGAAGCTGCCGGCGGAGAGGCGGTCGATCACGCGGCGCACGCTCTCGGCGGCGTTGTCCTGAACGTGGCCCATGTAGGCCTGGACGACGTCGAGCCCGAAATGGGCGATCATCTTGTTCAGCTCCGCGCCGCCGCGCTGGTTCGCGGCGATCTGGGCCTTCAGGTCGTTGACGTTCTGCACCACGTTGCGGACCGGGTAGGGTCCGCCGCCGAGGAGCGCGATCAGCTCCGTCTCGCGCAGCCGGCCGCGATCGACCAGCTTGAAGTTGTCGATGTAGACGCCCTCCTGCTCGATCGTCGTACCCTTGGGACTCATCGAGCCGGGCGCGATGCCGCCGACGTCGGCGTGGTGACCGCGGCTCGCCACCCAGAAGAGAATCTGCTCGCCCGTCGGGTCGAACACCGGCGTGCAGACCGTGATGTCGGGCAGATGGGTGCCGCCGTTGTAGGGCGCGTTGAGGGCGAACACGTCGCCCGGCCTGATCACGTCGTTCTGCGCGATCACGGTCTCGACCGAGCGGTCCATCGAGCCGAGATGCACGGGCATGTGCGGCGCGTTGGCGACCAGGGCGCCCGCGGCGTCGAACACGGCGCAGGAGAAGTCGAGCCGCTCCTTGATGTTCACCGAATAGGCGGTGTTCCGCAGCGCGACACCCATCTGCTCGGCGATCGACATGAACAGGTTGTTGAAGATCTCGAGCATCACCGGGTCGGCCCTGGTGCCGACCGCCTCGCGCTGCGGACGCGCGACCACGCGCCGCAGCACCAGATGATCGTGCCCGGTGAGGCGGGCCTGCCAGCCGGGCTCGATCACGATGGTCTGATTCGGCTCGATGACGATCGCCGGACCCGTGACGGCGTCGCCGGGCAGCAGTTGCGTGCGTAGAAAAATGCCGGCGTCGTGCCAGACGCCGCCCGAGAAGAAGCGGCCGGTCGTGTGCGGGGTGGGCGGCTCGTGCCGCGCTTCGGCGAGCGTCGCCTCGCTCTGCGGCGCGGCGCCGCCGACCGCCTCCACCGAGACGGCATCGACGACCAGGGTCTTCTCGCGATCGACGAAGCCGAAGCGGGTCGCGTGCTGCGTCAGGAAACTTTCGCCGATCTGCTCGAGCGCAGCCGGCGGCAGGGTGTCGCCGTCGAACGGCACCGGGATGTCGAGCGTCGTGTCGGTGCCTTCGTAGCGGACATGCGCCGTCACGGCGACGCTCGCGTCCGCCGCCGCGACACCCTGGCCGGCGAGCTCGTCCAGGCACGCGCGGCCGAGTTTCTCACGCGCCGCGCGCAGCGCGGCGGCGGCGCCGTCGAGCGGCGCGCCCATGCTCTCGAAGCGTGTCGCCCGGATGCTCGCGAGCCCCATGCCGTAAGCCGAGAGAAGCCCGGAGAGCGGATGCACGAGCACGCTGTCCATGCCGAGCGCATCGGCGACCAGGCAGGCGTGCTGGCCGCCGGCGCCGCCGAAGCAGTTGAGCGCGTAGGTCGTGACGTCGTAGCCGCGCTGCACCGAGATCTTCTTCACCGCCTCGGCCATGTTGGCGACGGCGATCTTCAGGAACCCGTCGGCGACCTCCTCGGCGCTTCTCCCGTCACCGACTTGCGCGGCGAGCGTGGCGAATTTCTCACGAACCACCTCGGCGTCGAGCGGCTGGTCCTGATCAGGGCCGAAGATCGCCGGGAAGAACTCGGGCACCAGCTTGCCGACCATCAGGTTGGCGTCCGTGACGGTGAGCGGGCCGCCGCGGCGGTAGCTCGCCGGGCCCGGCACGGCACCGGCCGAGTCGGGGCCGACCCGGAAGCGGGCGCCGTCGAAATGCAGGATCGAGCCGCCGCCCGCTGCGACCGTGTGGATCAGCATCATAGGGGCGCGCAGCCGCACGCCGGCGATCTCGGTCTCGAAGGCGCGCTCGAACGTGCCGTCGAAATGCGCGACGTCGGTCGAGGTGCCGCCCATGTCGAAGCCGATCACGGCGTCGAAGCCGGCCGCCTCGCCGGTCGCCGCCATGCCGACCACGCCGCCGGCGGGACCGGACAGAATCGCGTCGCGGCCCTGGAACAGGCCGGCGCCGGTGAGGCCGCCGGCCGAGGTCATGAACATCACCCGGGCGCCGGTGCGCGCGACGTCGAGCTCCTCCGACACCTGCGCCACGTAGCGGCGCAGGATCGGCGACAGATAGGCGTCGACCACCGTGGTGTCGCCGCGCCCGACCAGCTTGATCAACGGCGAGACCTGATGGCTCACCGAGATCTGGGTGAAGCCGATGTCCCGCGCGATGCGTGCGAGTGTCTTTTCGTGGTCCTGAAACCGGAAGCCGTGGATCAGCGCGATGGCGACGGCCCGGATGCCGGCGTCATAGGCGGCCTGGAGATCGCGGTGCGCGAGATCCTCGTCGAGCGGGCGCTCCACGGTGCCGTCGGCGAGCACGCGCTCGTCCGCCTCGATCACTCGCTCGTAGAGCTGATCGGGCTTCGTGATCCGCTTGGCGAAGATGTTTCGGCGATCCTGGTAGCCGATCTCCAGCACGTCGGCGAGGCCGCGCGTGGTGACGAAGACGGTGCGCTCGCCCTTGCGCTCCAGAAGCGCGTTGGTGGCGACCGTGGTGCCCATGCGCACCTCGCCGATCGCCCCGGTCGGAATCGGCGCGTCGGACCCGAGCCCCAGGAGCTTGCGGATCCCGGCCACCGCGGCGTCGCGATACACGCCGGGGTTTTCGGAGAGGAGTTTTACCGCGTGAAGCGCGCCCGCCGGGTCGCGGCCGATCACGTCCGTGAACGTGCCGCCGCGGTCGATCCAGAAATCCCAACTCATCGAAACTCTCTTTGCAACCTGCTTCCGAACGCTCGTGCGCGTGACGGCGTCGCCGCGCCGCCGGTCGTCGACGCCGTGATGATCCATGCACGCCGCCCACCACGACGTGCTGCCGGGCACATCGCGGACGAGCAAGCGCCGTGCCGAAACGATGCCTTGCCGAGCGGCTGTCGGCGGCCCCGCGGCCGCCGGGTCAGCGCGTCGTCTCGGCGATGCGGATGTCGCGGGCGGCGAGGCGGGCGGCCTCGGCCTCGGCGCGCAGCCGCGCCAGCTCTCCGGGCGCGAGCAGGTCCGGATTCGCGTAGTCGCGCTTCCAGGCGGGGTCGTCGCTCCAGCGCAGCGGCGACACCACGGTGGTGCGCGGCGCGGTGGCGGTCGCCAGCAGGTCGAGGGCGAGGTCCAGCGTCAGCCGCTGCGAGTCCGGGTCGTGCGGCCGGCCGGCCGCGTTGCCGAGCGGGAAATCACTGAACACGAAGCGCGGCACGCCGCAGTGCTCGACGATGTCGCGGGCGCAGCCCATCACCACGGTCGGGATGCCGTTCTCCTCCAGAAGGCGCGCGGCGAGCGACAGGCACTGGTGGCACACCGGGCAGTTGGCGACCAGGATCACGGCGTCGACCCGGTCGGCGAAGCAGCGTTCGAACAGCTCCGGTGCGTCGACCTCGGTCGTCTGGCGATGGCTGCGATTGGTCGGGAAGCCGTGGAAGCGCGGGGCGAGGCGCAGCCGCCCCTCCGCCGCGGCGGCGCGCAGCAGCGGCAGCGGGAACCAGGTTCCGGAGTCTTCCATGCTGGTGTGACGGCGATCGATGCCGACATGGGCGATGCGCAGGTCGTGATCGACCGCGCTGTCGCCCGAGTAGACGGTGTAGAACTTCGCCGCCGCATTGTAGGGCGCGCCCGGCCCCTGCGGCCCCTTGTCGGGCTGATAGGGCGCGGCGGTCGTCACCAGCGCGACGCGCGATTGCGCCAGCGGCTGCGAGAGCGGCGTGAACGGCACGTCGTCGTGCTGCGCCCAGACATAGGGCGTGTCGTAGCCGAGGGCGAGATAATAGGCGCGGGTGCGCGCCATATAGGGGATCGGCGCGTCGATCTGAGCGTCCAGCGAACCTTCGGTCATCGTGCCTCGCGGGCGACGCGGCGCCGCCCGCGGAGGCGCCGGCGCTACTGCGTCGCGCGGATTGTGCGACGCCATTCGCTCGGCGCGCAACCCATCCGTTGGCGGAACATGTAGGTGAACGCGGAGGGCGTGCTGTAGCCGAGCTCGAGCGCGATCTCGGTGATGTTGTCGCTGGCGCCGAGCAGATCGATGGCGCGGAAGACGCGCAGCCGGTTGCGCCATTCGCGCAGGCCGATGCCGACCTCGCGCTCGAAGCGGCGATGCAGCGTGCGCGGCGAGGCGCCGAGCTCGCGGCCCCACGCCGCGATGTCGCGCTCGTCGGACGGATTGTCGAACAGCTCCTGGCACATTCTCAGGAGCATCGGGCTCTGCGGCCAGGGCAGGTGGAAGCTCTCGCCCGGCAGCCGCACGATCTGATCGAGAATCAGACGCTCGACGCGCTCGACGTAATCACTCTGCTCGCCGGTCCGGCCGAGCTCGGTGAGCTCGACGATCAGGGCGCGCATCAGCGGCGTCACCGAGAACACGATGCTCTCGCGCGGCAGCCTCGCGGCGACGTCGTCGCGGATGTAGAGGCTGCGGAACTCGGCGTCCTGCAGCGCGCCGGTCATGTGGACGACGCCGGTCGGCACCCAATAGGCCTGCTCCGGCGAGATCACGTACCAGGTGTTCTCGATCGCGGCGAACATCGTGCCCGACGTCGCGTAGAGGAACTGATTCCAGCGATGCGAATGCCGCGGGAACAGATGACGCTTCGGCAGATGCTGCGAGCGCACGATGATGGGGCGCGGCAGCCCGTCGAGCTCGGGCACCTGGAGATGAATCCAGTCGTCGGTTCTGATCGTCATGGCGGATCGGAGCGGCTGTCTGATCGCGAAGAATGGCCGGTCGTCGAGATTGGCAGGTCGTCGATAGTCTTCGTCCTGATATCGAAGGCGCGCCGCGTCCTCAACGCTACCCTGCTACGGATCGCGCTACCACGTATCGCCGGCGCCGTCGGCGAGACGATCAGCAGGACCGTCGGAATGTAGCCCCGCCTCCTCACGACCCTCGCGCTCTCCGTAACTCTCCTTATGCGGTGCACCTCCTCCGGAGTCGGCCGCACCAAATTCGCAAGCATTCCGTATGAGCCGCCGATCCACCACCGCCGAACCGACCTGCGATGCACGCGGGGCAGCATTGCCGGAGACGCCGATCCGGCGCCGGCGGGCGCTGATCTTCGTCGTCGTCGCGTTCACCTACGTGATCTCCTATTTCCATCGTGCCGCCCCCGTGGTGGTCGGCCCGGTGATCGCCGGCGAGCTCGGGCTCGATCCGGCGCAACTCGGCCTGATGGCGTCGATGTATTTCTGGGCCTATGCGGCCGCCGTGTTCCCGTCGGGCCTGTTGTCCGACGGCTGGGGCGCGCGCCGCACCATGGCCGTGTTCGTGCTGATCGCGGCGCTCGCCGGCCTCGCCTTCGCGTTCGGCTCCGGCATCGGCACGCTGGCGGCGAGCCGCTTCGTCATCGGCCTCGGCGTCAGCGTCGTCTACGTCGCGGCGCTGCGTATCTTCTCCGACTGGTACGGGCCGGACGAGCTCGCCACCTATTCGGGCCTGCTGCTCGCCTTCGGCAACATCGGCGCGCTCCTGTCGACCGCGCCGCTCACCGCGGCGATCGGCGCGATCGGCTGGCGCGACGTGTTCACGATCGTCGCCGCGCTCACCGCGGTCGCCGCCGTCGTCTGCTGGTTCGTCGTCGTCGACACGCCGGCCGAGTACGCGCGGCGCGGCACGCCGGCGCCGAAGCGGGCGGCTCCTGCGGCCGGCGGCGGGTCGGCGCTCGCCGATCTGCGCCGCGCCGTCGCCACCGTGTTCTCGAATCCCGGCGTTTATCTGATCGGCGTCCTGGTGTTCTCGTTCTACGGCACCTTCATGGGCGTCGGCTCGCTGTGGGCCGGTCCCTATCTGCACACGGTCTACGGCCTCTCCAAGCCGGAAGCGGGCCACATTCTCATGCTGTTCCCGCTCGGCATGACGATCGGCTGCCCGCTCGCCGGCTGGCTCTCCGACAAGGTGTTCGGCGCACGCCGGCCGGTGCTGCTGTTCGGCGGCGTCCTGCATCTCCTCTCCTACGTGCCGCTGGTGTTCTTCACCGGCGACCTGAGCGGCTGGATGCTCGGCGCGCTGTTCTTCTGGTACGGCCTCTCGGGCGGCGCCTTCGTGGTCTGCTTCGCCGCCTCCAAGGAGCTGTTCGACCCGCGCTACGCCGGCGCCGCGGTCGGGGCCGTGACCATGTTCCTGCAGTGCGGCGGCGCGTTCTATCAGTACGTGATCGGCGTCGTGATCGCCCATCCGGATCTGGTCGGCGCCGGCGGCGATCCGGTCGCCCTCTACGGCCGCGCCTTCGCCGTCCCGATGGTCGGCCTCGCGCTCTGCCTCGTCGTCTTCACCCGCTTCCGCGAGCGGGGCGGATTCGCCGCGGCGCGCACCGCCTCGGGCCGCCCCTCCACGGCCGCCGTGCCGGGGCTCGTCCCGGCCGCGGCACCCCGCAGCAAATCCTGACGGGCCGCGCCGAAAGACCGGTCCCCTTTCATCCCATCCCGATCCAAGACGGAGGACAAAAAATGAAGATCGTCAGCGTCGACGTCATGCAGATGCCGAGCGGCAACGCCGGCTCCTCGCGCGGAGACTGGTCGCCCGTGATCGTGCGGGTCAACACCGACGAGGGCATCAGCGGCTTCGGCGAGGTCGGCCTCGCCTACGGCAAGGGCTGGCGCGCCGGCTTCGGCATGGTGCAGGACTTCGCCGAGGTGATCATCGGCGAGGATCCGCTCAATATCGAGAAGATCTGGGAGACCATCTTCCGCAAGACCTTCTGGGGCATGGGCGGCGGCACCGTCGTCAATGCCGCGATCTCCGGCATCGACATCGCGCTGTGGGATCTCAAGGGCAAGGCCTTCGACATGCCGGTCTGGCAGCTGATGGGCGGCAAGACCAACGACGACCTGCGCACCTATGCGAGTCAGCTCCAGTTCAACTGGGGTCCGAAGATCGACAAGCAGGTGCTGATCACGCCGGAGGACTACGCCGAGGTGACGCGCGTCGCCATGGCGGACGGCTACGACAGCATCAAGGTCGATCCGATCATCTTCTCCGACCGACCGGACGGCAAAGGTCCGTGGAAGATCACCGGACCCTTGGAGAACCGCGTCATCCGCACCGTCTACGACCGGATGGCGGCGATGCGCGAGGCCGGCGGACCGGATCTCGACATCATCCTCGAGCATCACGCCAACACCGACACGGTCTCGGCGATCCAGATCGGCCGGGCGCTCGAGGATCTGCGCATCTTCTACTACGAGGAGCCGTGCCACCCGCTCAACTCGCGCTCGATGCTGGAGATCAAGAAGGCGGTGAAGATGCCGATCGCCGCCGGCGAGCGCATCTACACGCGCTGGGGCTATCGGCCGTTCCTCGAGGACCGCTCGATCGACGTGATCCAGCCGGATCTGTGCCTGTGCGGCGGCCTCACCGAGGCGAAGAAGATCTGCGACATGGCGAACACCTACGACTGCGCCGTGCAGATCCACGTCTGCGGCAGCCCGATCTCCAAGGCCGCGGCCCTGCAGATCGAGGCCGTGATCCCGAACTTCATCATCCACGAGCACCATCAGCGGGCGCTCAATCCGGAGAGCCGGGCGACCTGCCTGTACGACTATCAGCCGGTGAACGGCAAGTACAAGGTGCCGGACCTGCCGGGCATCGGCCAGGAGCCGACCCCGGAGACGATCGAGAAGTGCATGAAGGTCACGGTGACCCGCTCCAAGAAGTACATGAGCTGATCAGAAAGGCCCGGCGGCGACGCCGGGCCGCAACCATCGTCCGCCGGCGCCGCTCGTTCCGACCGCACGAAGTCGAGGCGGCGCCGCGTGGCGGCCCGTATCCGAGAAACAGAAGGGCTTCGTCATGTCGACTTCGGTCGCGATCGACCAGGCAGCCAGGCCGACGCATCAGCGCCATGTGCTGGCCGGCATCCTGCTGCTCGTCGTCTTCTTCTCTTACATCGACCGGGTGAACGTCTCGATCCTGGTCGTCGATCCGGAATTCCTCGACTATTTCGGCATCACCGGGCAGGCCGTCCAGAAGGGCCTGTTGATGACGCTGTTCCTGATCGCCTACGGCGTCGGCAACGTCGTGCTGGCGCCGATCGGCGACTTTCTGGGGCCCCGCAAGGCCATGGCCTTGTCGGTCGTGATGTGGGGCGTCTCGTTGATCATCGGCGGCCTGGCACCGACCTTCATGCTGATGCTGTTCTCGCGGGTCATCCTGGGGCTCGGCGAGGGTCTCCACTTCCCGATGCAGAGCAAATACATCAAGGAGTGGTTCCGGCCGGACGAGCGCGGCAAGGCCAACGCCGTGTGGCAGACCGGCATGGCGATCGCGCCGGCCGTGGCGATGCCGTTGTTCACGGCGATCATCCATCTCACCGGCTGGCGGTCGAGCTTCTTCATCCTGGCGACGGCCGGCCTCGTCCCGCTGGCGGCGATCTGGTTCTTCACGGCCGACAGGCCGCGTGACCACAAGCGCATCAACCAGCTCGAGATCGACCATATCGAGGCCGGCCTCGCGGCCGAGCGCGCCAAGGCGGCCGCCGTGCCGGCCGACGCGACCGACACGCTGTGGAGCAAGTTCAAGTCCTTCGCCAAGGACTATCAGTTCTGGCTGCTGGTCGTGTACTACGTCGTCCACACCTCGGTGATCTGGGGCTCGATGACCTGGGTGCCGAGCTATCTGAAGGAGGCGCGCGGCTTCTCCTGGGCCGCCATGGGGGCGCTCGCCGCGCTGCCGTGGATCCTCGGCGTCGTCACCAAGATCGTCTCCGGCGTCCTGTGCGACATGATGGGGCGGCGCGCGCCCGTCATCCTGTTCGCCATGGTCGGCGTCGGCATCGGCATCTATTTCGCCGCCAACGCCTCGGACAACATGACGGCGGCGATCTTCCTCGCCTTCGGCGTCGGCTCGATCGGACTCGGCGGGCCGGCGGCCTGGACGCTGATGCAGGACATCGTGCCGAGTCGCGGCATCTCGACGGCGGCCGGCATCATGAACGGGCTCGGCAACGGCTTCTCGTCGCTGGCGCCGGTCGCGATCGGCTTCCTGATCTCGGCGACGGGCTCTTATGCGGGCGGTCTCTATTATCTGGTCGGCTGTGCCGTGGTGGGCGGGATCGCGACGCTGATCCTGACCATCAAGGGACGGTGACCCGGCGACATCGTCCGCGGGACATCGTCGCTCTCGTGGGGCCGGCGGGGCGAACGCCGGCCTCCGGCGGCGATCGGCGGAAGGCACTCCGCCGGGCGGCCCGGGCTGCGGCCCGGGCCGTTTTCCTCAGGGGGCCGTCTTGCGGCTAGGCCTTGTCGTCAACCTGATCACGGTGGCCGTCGTTCCGGGTTCGCCGCTGCGCGGCGCCCCGGGACGACGGCGAGCGGATCCACTCGACAACGGGATCCCCGCGCCGCTCACGCGGCGAGCCGGAACAGCGGGCGCAGCTTGGTGCCGACCCAGTTGCCGGGCAGGGCGGCGACGATCCACAGCCAGCCGTGCAGGCTGCCCGAGGCGATGCCGGACACGTAGGCGCTGATGTTGCAGCCGGTCGCCATGATGGCGCCGAAGCCGAGCAGCAGGCCGCCGACGATCGCGGCGAGCACGTGCGGCAGCGGCACCCGCAGCGTCGGGGCGAAGCGGCCGGCCAGCCCGGCGGCGAGGAGCGCGCCGACGATCAGGCCGACATCCATCACGGTGGTGATGTCGGCCGAGAGCGGCCGCAACAGCGCGTCGGCCCGCGTCGGCTCCTCCCAGAACGCCCAGAAGGTCGGGTCGTCGAGGCCGAGCCGGTCGACGGCGTGCGAGCCCCACAACGCGAAGGCCTGGGTGATGCCCCACGGCCGGCCGGCGATCAGCAGGGTGGCGAGCTCGAGCACCGCGATGGCGAGCGCCGCGACGGCGAACGGCCAGGGGCCGCGCAGCAGCGAGGCCGTGTCCGACCGCGATGGACGACGAAGGATCGGCTCGACACGGCCGTGCCGCGCCCGCTCCAGCCGCGCCGCGCCCCACCAGACGAGGCCGAGGATCGTGAGCGTGCCGGCGAGCGCCGGCCACAGGCCGAGCGTCTGCACGGCGCCGATCGGCGGCAGGCTCGGCAGCACGTGCCAGTGCTCCCAGGTGAAGGTGGCGAGCGTCGCGCCGACGACGAAGCTCGCGAGCGTCACCAGCATGCGGGTCGAGCCACCGCCCGCCGTGTAGAGCGTGCCGGAGGCGCAGCCGCCGCCGAGCTGCATGCCGATGCCGAACAGGAAGGCGCCGAGCGCCACCTCGAGCCCGGCCGGGAACACGAAGCCGCGCACCGGCTGGCCGAGGACGCCGCCGGCGGCGAGCAACGGATAGAACAGCAGGACCGTGGTGCCGAGCAGCAGCATCTGGGCCCGCACATGGGCGCTGCGGCGCTCGATGAAGAGCACCCGGAAGCCGTGCGTGAAGCCGAAGGCGGCGTGATAGAGCGCGACGCCGAGCAGGGCGCCGACGATCCACAGCGCGGCGAAGCGCCAGCCCGAGGCGCTGGCCAGCCAGGCGGCGCCGAGCGTCAGGACGGTCGCGGCGATCGCCGTCACGGCCGGCTGGCGGCGGCGTCCGACGATAGCGACGTCGCCGGTCGCGCGCCGTGTCGCGGCGGCGGCGGCGGTGTCGAACGAGGTGTGAATCGAGGTGTCGGCGATCAGGGTCATGCGGCCGAGTTGGCGGTCGCCGGTCGGGACCGTCAACGGGCGGGGAAAAATAACGAGATGCGTGTTTCGCAGCGGTGATTCGCGACAAGGCTGTTGTCGTCGCGCCACTCGTCGGGAGAAGACGATTCCCCGGCGGTGCGGCCCGCGGCGGGCGCGGCGGACGGCACTCTCGCGTATCCACGGCGGCAGGTTGGCCTACCCGGCTGGACTGTCCGGCGAGTCCGGTTCGGGAAAAGACGACCGGCCCGGCCGCCGAAGAGGCGTTTCAATGATCCAGGTCAAAGTGGAGTCCGCGCGACGTGCCTAGACGGTCATCCGGGCGCTCCGTTCGTTTCGCGGGCGCGTGCGGCGTGATGCGCTACGGGCGGTCGATGAGAGGTGTCTCACGGCCGCCCGTTTCACGTTTTGGCGTGAGCCGAACTCGGTCATTCCAGGACGGCGCACTCGGGTCGCGCATCGCGCCGCCCGAGCACAGGCTCCACGCCCCGGAATGACGGCGGCGAATCCTGAGCCCGCAACAAAGCCGCCCCCCGGGGGGCGTCGCGACCCGAGCCGAGGGCAGATCATCGCACACGCCGGACGTCGATCGACCGGGTGCACGGAGATGCGGGATACACCCGCAACGACTGGCGACCACACGCATTCCTGCGGATCGTCGTTGTTGCGGTGCGGCAGAAGTAATTCGGATCTCGGAACTTCTGCCGACCGACGCGATTTGCGGACGGCGGCCGGGCGCCTATCCTTGGGCACGTCCGGCGCCGTGCCGGACGGTGTTCCGTCTCGAGGATCCCCCATGGACGAGCCGATCTTCGACATCGCCCATCTCGGCCATGTCGAGCTGTTGACCGACAAGCCCGACGAGAGTCTCGACTTCTTCACCCGCGTGCTCGGCCTCTCGGAGAGCGGCCGCGAGGGCGAGAGCGTCTTCCTGCGCGCCTTCGACGACTACGAGTTCCACACCCTCAAGCTCACCGCGGCGCCGACCACCGGCATGCGTCACGTCGGCTATCGCGCCGCGAGCCCGCAGGCGCTGGCGCGCCGCGTCGCCGCGATCGAGGCGATGGGCTGCGGCATCGGCTGGAGCGACGGCGATCTCGGCCACGGTCCGGCCTACCGGTTCCACGATCCCGACGGCCACGTCTTCGAGATCTATTACGAGACGCGGCGCTACGTGCCGCCGCCGGAGGAGAAGCCGGCGCTCAAGAATCAGGCCCAGCGCGTGCCCAACCGGGTGATCGCCCCGCGCCGGCTCGATCACCTCAATCTGCTGGCGACCGACGTCGCCGCCATCCGCGACTTCGTGCCGAAGGCGCTCGGCAGTCGCGTCACCGAGCAGATCGTGCTCGACGACGGCACGGTCGGCGGCTGCTGGTTCACGGTCAACAACAAGTCCTACGACGTCGCCTACACCCGTGACGCCACGGGGGTGCGGGGGCGCTTTCATCACGTCACCTACGCGGTCGACCAGCGCGAGCACATCCTGCAGGCCGCCGACGTGTTCCTGGAGAACGGCGTCCACATCGAGACCGGGCCGCACAAGCACGCCGTCCAGCAGACCTTCTTCCTCTATGTCTGGGAGCCGGCCGGCAACCGCGTCGAGCTCGCCAACGCGGGCGCGCGCCTGATCCTGGCGCCCGACTGGCAGACCGTCACCTGGACCCAGACCGAGCGCATGAAGGGCCAGGCCTGGGGCCTCAAGACGATCGAGAGCTTTCACACCCACGGCACGCCGCCGGCGTGAGGACGGTGCCTCCGCTCACCTCTCACCCCTCGGCGCACGCGATCGCCACCTCTCCCCGCTTGCGGGGAGAGGTCGACGTTCGCGCGTTCAGCGCGGACGTCGGGTGAGGGGGTCTCTCCCCGATGCAGAGAGCTGGCCCTGAGACTTGCGATGCAGACACTCGCGGAAGCGCCCCCTCACCCGCCGCGCGGTCCGCGCGTCGACCTCTCCCCGCACGCGGGGAGAGGTGACAAGGGGCGTGGGCGTGAGCGTCGCGCTTACGAGCGCCGGACCTGCGTCACGTCGCGCACGGCGCCGCGGGCGGCGCTCGTGGTGAAGGCCGCATAGGCCTGGAGGGCGGCCGAGACCTTGCGGTCGCGCTTGGCCGGCTGCCACGCCTTGTCGCCCTTCGCCTCCATGGCGGCACGGCGGCGGGCGAGCTCCTCGTCGCTCACGGCGAGATGGATCTTGCGGTTCGGGATGTCGATCTCGATCGCGTCGCCGTCCTCGACCAGGCCGATGGCGCCGCCCTCGGCCGCCTCGGGCGAGACGTGGCCGATGCAGAGGCCCGAGCTGCCGCCCGAGAAGCGCCCGTCGGTGACCAGTGCGCAGACCTTGCCGAGCCCCTTCGACTTCAGATAGCTGGTCGGATACAGCATCTCCTGCATGCCGGGCCCACCGCGCGGCCCCTCGTAGCGGACGATCACGACGTCGCCCGGCGTCACGGCGCCGCCGAGAATCCCTTCGACCGCCGCGTCCTGGCTCTCGAACACCTTGGCCTTGCCGGTGAAGGTCAGGATCGAGGCGTCGACGCCCGCCGTCTTCACGATGCAGCCATCGAGCGCGATATTGCCGAACAGCACCGCGAGGCCGCCGTCCTTGGAGAAGGCGTGCGCGGCGCTGCGGATCACGCCGGCCTGCCGGTCGAGGTCGAGGGTGTCCCAGCGCCGCTCCTGGCTGAACGCGACCTGGGTCGGCACGCCGCCCGGTGCGGCACGGAACAGCGTGTGCACGGTCTCTGAGGTGGTGCGCGCGACGTCCCAGCGGTCGAGCGCCTCGGCGAGCGACTTGGTATGCACGGTGCCGACCGAGGTGTCGATCAGGCCGGCGCGGTCGAGCTCGCCCAGGATCGCCATCACGCCGCCGGCGCGGTGCACGTCCTCGACATGCACGTCGGCGACCGAGGGCGCGACCTTGCACAGGCAGGGCACGCGGCGCGACAGCCGGTCGATGTCCTGCATGGTGAACGGCACCTCGCCCTCCTGGGCGGCGGCGAGCAGGTGCAGCACCGTGTTGGTCGAGCCGCCCATCGCGATGTCGAGCGCCATGGCGTTCTCGAACGCCTTGAAGGTCGCGACGTTGCGGGGCAGCACGGCGGCGTCGTCCTGCTCGTAATAACGATGGCAGAGGTCGACGATCAGATGCCCGGCCTCGACGAACAGGCGCTCGCGGTCGGCGTGGGTCGCGAGCAGCGTGCCGTTGCCGGGCAGCGACAGGCCGAGCGCCTCGGTGAGGCAGTTCATCGAGTTGGCCGTGAACATGCCCGAGCACGAGCCGCAGGTCGGGCAGGCGGAGCGCTCCACCACCTGCACGTCGGCGTCGCTCTGGCGGTCGTCGGCCGCCATGATCATCGCGTCGATCAGATCGACGGCCTTGGTCTTGCCGCCGAGCACCACCTTGCCGGCCTCCATCGGCCCGCCGGAGACGAACACGGCCGGGATGTTCAGCCGCAGCGCCGCCATCAGCATGCCGGGCGTGATCTTGTCGCAGTTGGAGATGCACACCATGGCGTCGGCGCAGTGCGCGTTGACCATGTACTCGACGCTGTCGGCGATCAATTCGCGCGACGGCAGGCTGTAGAGCATGCCATCGTGGCCCATGGCGATGCCGTCGTCGATCGCGATCGTGTCGAACTCCTTGGCGACGCCGCCGGCCTTCTCGATCTCGCGGGCGACGCGCTGGCCCAGATCCTTCAGGTGGACATGGCCGGGCACGAACTGGGTGAAGGAGTTCACCACCGCGACGATCGGCTTGCCGAAGTCGGCGTCCGTCATGCCGGTCGCCCGCCACAGGCCGCGGGCGCCTGCCATGTTGCGGCCGTGCGTGGTCGTGCGGGAGCGGTACTGCGGCATGTCGAACCTCGGGCGGTTTGGTGATCTTTCGGGCCGGCCGGATGCCGGCGGTGCGGACCGTATCGGTTACGGATGATCTCTTCGCCGTCATTCCGGGGCGCGGCGAAGCCGCGAACCCGGACTCCAGCGACGGTTTCGGAAGTCGTGGCTGGATTCCGGGTCCGGTGCTCCGCACCGTCCCGGAACGACAACCGAGCGGATCGGCCGGCACCGGATTGGAGGCGTTCTAGCGCGTCGGCCGGCGGGTGGAAACCCGCTTGCCGCGGCGTAACGGTGTCGCGGGAGCCTCTACCAGAGGCCCGGCACGAGGCGCCAGCGCACCTTTGCCTGGTACTCCGTGTAGCCGGGCAGGTGCGTGGCGAGGAACCGCTCCTCGGCGACGATGCGGGCCATCACGGCCGGCACCATGGCGGCGGCCGGCACGAAGGCCCACCAGGAGGCGAGGGCCAGCGGGCCGAACAGGAAGAGAAAGAGGGCGCTCGCATACATCGGGTGGCGCACCACCGCGTAGGGGCCGGTCGTCACCACGGTCTGGCCTTCGCTCACCTGCACGGTGCCGAACGTCCAGGTGTTCTCGCGGAACACCAGAAAGCACAGCGCGTAGCCGGCGACGATGCCGAGATTGCCGATCCAGACGAGCGCGGTCGGCATGGTCGACCCGCCGAACCGCCAGTCGAGCCCCGGGACGACCATCAGGCCGATGCCGATCACCGACGCCAAGGCCTGGATGATCTTCTGGGTCGGCTGCCGCTCGGCGGCGGCGCCGACCTCCAGCCGCCGCTCCAGGAGCGCCGGGTCGGCGTGGAGCAGCCAGAGCGCGATCACGCCGGCCGAGCCGAGCGAGGAGACGAGGAACAGCCAGCCCGGCCAGTAGCCGAGCGACCCCGCCGGCACCATCACCAGCAGGGTCATCATCGCGGAGAGGCGCAGAAAGCCGAAGGCGGTGCGGCGGGCGAGGTCGGTCATGCGGGCCGCACCATACGACGGGGCAGGGGGACGGGGAACCTCGGGTGATCACCCGGGGTGAGCAATCCAGGCGTCTCGGGGAGCGGCCCGGGGCGTGCGCCCGGGGCTCGTCCTGTTCGCCCTGTTCTGGGCGCGGAGCCCGAGCCTCTCCCCGCTTGCGGGGAGAGGTGAAAAGTGGCGAGCGCCTACTTCCCCTCCAGGGTGAACACCGGCTCCCAGTCCGGGTCCGGGGGCGTCCTCGCCAGCGCCTCGGCGCGGCTGGCGAACAGGGCGGCGGGCGGGTCGACGGCGGCGATCGTGCCGAAGGCCACGGCGGCGCCGGCGAAGTCGCGGGCGCGGAAACGGGCGAGGCCCCTCGCGTAGGCGGCGGCGCAGTCGGCCTGGGCCGGCGTGACGTGCCCGGCCTCGGCGATCGGCTCGAAGATCTTCACCGGCTGTACCCGGCCCTTGACCCGGATCGCGTCGAGCTCGCGCCAGGCGAAGGCGTCACCGGTGCGCCCGACCGTCGTCTCCGACGCCATGATCGACGTGCCGAAATACTTGTTGGCGCCTTCCAGCCGCGAGGCGAGGTTCACGGCGTCGCTCATCACCGTGTAGTTGAAGCGCCGCCGCGAGCCGATGTTGCCGACCAGCGCCTCGCCGGAGTTCAGCCCGATCCGGTGGGCGAGGTGATGACCCTGGAACGCCGCGGTCTCGTTGAGCACGGCGAGCCGCTCGCGGCAGCGCAGCGCCGCCAGGACCGCATTGCGGGCATGGTCGGGGTCGTTGGCCGGCGCGCCGAACACCGCGACGATCGAGTCGCCGATATACTTGTCGACGTAGCCGCCGCAGCCTTCGACGATGTCGGTCATCTCCGACAGATAGGCGTTCATCCAGGCGACCAGCGCGGCCGGCGTCATCGTCTCGGCGATCGACGAGAAGCCGGCGATGTCGGAGAAGAACACGGTCACGTCGCGCATCTCGCCGCCCAGCGCCGGCGGCTCGTCGGCCTCCAGCATGCGGTCGATCACCTGGGGCGCCAGATAGAGCGCGAAGCTCTTGCGCAGGAACCGCTCCTCGCGGTCGGCGGCGACCAGGCGCCAGCCGATCGTCCCGGCCGTCGCGGCGAGTGCGGCGAGCGCCGGGCCGACCAGCGGCAGCGCGAGCCCGTGCTGGAGCGCGACCGTGCCGGTCGCGGTCAGCGCCGCGATCAGGCCGAGCGTCAGCAGCGTCGCGATGCCGGGGCCGACCAGCAGGGCGCCGGTCGCGGCGAGCCCGGCCATCGCGAGCGCGATCGCCGTGACGCCGAGCCGGCCGGGCTCGCGCAGCACGTCACGGCGCAGGAGGTCGTTGACGGCGGTCGCATGGATGTAGACGCCGGAGATCGAGCGGCGCACCGGCGCGTCGTCCGCCGCCGCGGTCCGGTCGGCGGCCGGGGCGGGCAGGGCACAGCGTGGGGCGCGGGCGCCCTCGCGGCCGGTGGCGAAGCGTTTCGAGGTGAGCTTGCGGTCCTCGACGTCGAGCAGGGTGCCGAACAGCACCGCCTTGCCGGCGAAGGTCTTTCGGAAGAACGCCGCGTCGCCCTTCTCGGCGCAGGCGCGCAGATCGGCGAACGAGTAGGTCGGCACGTCGTCGGCGCCGCCGTCGAAGGCGAGCGTCTGGGTGCGTTCCACGGCGCTGGGGATGCGATAGTCGCCGAGCCGGGTGGTGCCGTCCGGCTCCAGCACGGGTGCGACGCCGCGCGTGCGCGCGGCGAGCTCGAGCGCCATCGAGGGGAGGGGCTTGCCGCCGACCGTGAACCACAGCGGCAGCCGGCGCACCACGTCGTCGGCGTCCGCATGGGTGTTCAGCGCGCGGATGTTCTTCTGCTGGCCGACCGCGATGCGTTGGCCGGCCGCCGGGCGCACCGGCCGCTCGCCGTGCAGCACCTCGCCCAGCACGACCTTGTCGCTGCGGGCGGCGAGCGCGAGCGCGCGCAGAAAGTCGCGGTCGAAGCCGCGCAGCCGGCTGCCCAGCGGCTCCTCGCCGAGCGGGATCTCCGACTGCTCGATCGAGGTCGGGAAGACGATGTCGAAGCCGATCACGGCGGCGCCGCCGTCCACCACGGCGGTGAGCACGCGGCCGATCTCGCGCGTCCAGGTCAGCGTCGGCGAGCCGGCGAGCGGCGGCGTGCGGAACGTCTGCTCGTCGATGGCGACGACGACGGCCGGCGCCTGCGCCGGGTCGTGGCGGGGCCCGAAGGTGTGCCAGCGCAGCGCCGTGAGGATGTCGAGCGAGATGCCCGACACCCGGTCGAGCGCCGGCAGCGCGACGACCAGCCCGCAGGAGAGCACGATCAGGGCGACGGCGAACAGATCACGCTTGCGCCAGCGTTTCATGAGTGTCGGGAGCGGCCAAAAGCAAACGTGGTGCTCGTGGCTCACCCCCCTCCCTGTCCCTCCCCCACAAGGGGGGAGGGAACGCAAGGGGGGCGACCGCTCGTGATCGAACGCACTGCGTCTGTCATCGTGATGATCCGGCGCCTCGCCGCAGCCGGCCCCCTCCCCCCTTGTGGGGGAGGGGTGGGGAGGGGGGTAGCCCCGAGCACGATGCCATCGGCTCGGCCGTCGACGTCACTCGAACCGCACCAGCCGGCCGACCGCGGGGGTGACGCCCGGCTTGGCGTTGGCCGAGACCTTGAAGGCGACCTTGCGGGAGCCGAGCGTCGCGACGTAGCTGCCGCCCGCGGCGAGCGACTTGTCGGACCTGGCCATGTCGTAGAAGCGGCCGCGCAGGAGCATCCTCTGGGTCACCGCGATGGTCTGCTTGTCGCCGGCCTTGTCGAGCCGTTCGAGGGTCAGCGTCGCGGGCTCCTTCAGCTCGAACACGGGCGAGCGGCCGAACAGCACGAGGGTGCGGGGCGGCTCGCCGCCGGCGCCCCCGCCGGTCGCCTTGTTCGGCCCCATGCCGCGGAACACCGTGGCGGCGCTCTCGGTCGCCTGCCGCTCGGCGAGCTGGGCGGTGGCGTCGCACTCGACCTTGACGCTGTCGATCTGGCCGAGATGCACCTTGCTCTGCTCCGCGCCGACCACCACGGTGCCGCCCGTGATCGTCTCGCGCAGGCAGGACTTCAGGTAGCCGAGGACGATCGTGTCCTTCGGTCCGAGCTTGATGACCCGTCCGGCCTCCACGTAGTCCATGAACTCGAGGCCGGAGGCCTTGCCGCGGACCTCCTCGACCACGGCGACCGGAACGCCCTTGCCGGTCCCGCTCTGCGCCGCCGCCGGCCCGGCGAGGCCGAGCACCGACACCAGCGCAGCGCCGACCAGCGTAGCCCCGAGCACCGCAGCCGTGCGACAGTGTCCGGTCGCGGCATCGCCCGGAGCAGGAAGGAAACTCGTCTCGACCCGTATCATCGCGGCCCTCGCCAAGCAGGCCCGTCCCGGGCGGGACTATACCGGTCGCGACCGGGAAGGAAAGCCCGTTCCACGACCGAACCCTTCGCGCCGCGCCGATGCGGCCGACGCGGTTCGAACGAAACACGAGCCTAGATCGGTTCCGTGATACGGTCTTGATCTGGATCAGTCCGGCCCGCAGACGTTTTCGTGATCATGTCGTCCCGACACCACGGTCGAACCACGGTGGCCCGCCATGTTCGAATCCGCCGATCTCTCCCATCACGTTCCGAAAGCCGTCTTCAAGCGCGAGGAGACCAAGCTGCGCGAGGCGCTGCTCGACGCCCAGTTCGACCTCGCCGCGCAGCGCCGCTTCGCCGTGCTGATCCTGATCGCCGGCGTCGAGGGGGCCGGCAAGGGCGAGACCGTCAATCTGCTGAACGAGTGGATGGACCCGCGCCATATCGGCGTGCGCGCCTTCTTCCAGCCGACCGACGAGGAGCGCGAGCGCCCGGACGCCTGGCGGTTCTGGCGGGCGCTGCCGCCGAAAGGGCGGATCGGGGTGTTCTTCGGCGCCTGGCACACGATGCCGATGGTCCGCCGTGCGCTGGGCGAGACGACCGAGGCCGAGTTCGCCCAGGCGATCGGCGACATCCGCCGGCTGGAGACGATGCTGTGCGACGAGGGCGTGCTGCTGCTCAAGTACTGGTTCCACATGTCCAAGAAGCAGCAGAAGCAGCGGCTGAAGGCCCTGGAGAAGAACGAGGCGACGCGCTGGCGCGTCACCGAGCACGAATGGACGTTCCACGAGATGTACGACGAGTTCGTCGGCGTGAGCGAGCCGTTCCTGCGCGAGACCTCGACCGGCGAGGCGCCGTGGATCGTCATCCCGGGCGCCGATCCGCGCTTCCGCGCCCTCACCTTCGGACGCCACCTGCTCGCCGCCTTGCGCGAGCGGCTCGACGAGAAGCCGGTCAAGAAACTCCCCGACAAGACGCCGCCGCTGCTCGCCCCGGCCGACAAGGTGACGGTGCTGAGCGCGCTCGCGCTCGACCAGCCGCTGACACGCGACGACTACGACAAGGAGCTCGAGGTTCTGCAAGGCCGGCTCAACGCGCTGGTGCGCGATCCGCGGTTCAAGGAGATGGCGGTCGTCGCGGTGTTCGAGGGTAACGACTCGGCCGGCAAGGGCGGCGCCATCCGGCGCGTCACCGGGGCGCTCGACGCACGCTCCTACCAGACCGTGTCGATCGCGGCGCCGAGCGAGGAGGAGCGGGCGCAGCCCTATCTGTGGCGCTTCTGGCGGCACCTGCCCGGGCGCGGCCAGGTGGCGATCTTCGACCGCTCGTGGTACGGCCGCGTCCTGGTCGAGCGGGTCGAGGGCTTCTGCGCGGAGGCCGACTGGATGCGGGCCTACGGCGAGATCAACGACTTCGAGGAGGCGATGGTGCGCCATCGCATCGTCGTCGTGAAGTTCTGGCTGGCGATCAGCAAGGCCGAGCAGCTTAAGCGCTTCAAGCAGCGGGAGAAGGTGGCGTTCAAGCGGTTCAAGATCACGCCCGAGGACTGGCGCAACCGGGAAAAATGGGACCGCTACGAGACGGCGATCTGCGACATGGTCGACCGCACCTCGACGGCGACGGCGCCGTGGACTCTCGTCGAGGCCAACAACAAGCTGTACGCCCGCATCAAGGTGCTGAGGACGCTGTGCGAGGCGATCGAGGCCGCGATGGAGACGACCGGCAAGAAGCGGAAGAATAAGGGGTAGGGGAGGTGATCTTTCCGAGCTTGGCGGCTGGTGGGTCTTACCCTCTCCCGAGGGGAGAGGGTCGGGCGCGAGCGAAGCTCGCGACCGGGGTGAGGGGCGTATGCGTCGATGGAGAGCTCGGCACCCCCTCACCCGGTTCTCGCGCTGTGGCGCGAGAACCGACCGCTCCCCACTGGGGAGAGGTAAAGCGAAGTGCGGGGCGGACTCGAGCATATCGAGGCCGTCATGAGCGATGACGTCACGCCCGGGCATCACCAGAAAAAGCCCGTCGCGCTCGCCCTGCAGGGGGGCGGCGCGCACGGGGCGTATGCGTGGGGCGTCGTCGACGCCATGCTGGAGGATGGGCGGCTTTCCGTCGAGGCGATCAGCGCCACCAGCGCCGGCGCCATGAACGCGGTGCTGCTCGCCGATGGTCTCGTGGCCGGTGGCCCCGAGCGGGCGCGCGAGAAGCTCGCCGCCTTCTGGCAGGCGGTGTCACGCATGGAGGCGGTGTTCGGGCTCGCCTGGTCGGCCGTCGACCGCCTCGCGCAGGCCTTCGGCCTGCCGCCCGAATACATGCCCTCGCACGCCGCCGTGCATGCGCTCACCCACAGCCTGCCGCCCGACCTGATCAATCCGTTCCGCTTCAACCCGCTGCGCAAGCTGTTGCTCGAGCATGTCGACTTCGACCGCGTCAACGACGCGGCTGCGATCCGCCTCTATCTCGACGCCACAAATGTGCGCACCGGCAAGATCGCGATCTTCGAGACGCCGCGCATCACGGTCGAGACCGTGCTCGCCTCGTGCTGCCTGCCGCCCTACTTCCAGGCGGTCGAGATCGACGGCGAGTATTTCTGGGACGGCGGCTTCCTCGGCAACCCGGCGATCTATCCACTGGTCTATCGCGACGGCTGCCGCGACGTGATCGTCGTGCAGGTCGGCGCCCGCGAGCGGCCGGAGCTGCCGCGCAGCGCCGCCGACGTGCTGCACCGGATGAACGAGATCAGCTTCAACTCGTCGCTGATGCGCGAGATGCGGGCGATCGCTTTCGTGACCAAGCTGATCGACACCCACGAGCTCGACGGCGAGAAGCACCACCGCATGTACATGCACTGGATCGGCGACGACAGCGTGATGGCGACGCTGGGTGGGGTCACCCAGTTCCATCCCGACTGGGGGCTGCTCACGCGGCTGCGCGACGAAGGCCGCGCTGCGGCGAAAGCCTGGCTCGCGACCAATCTCGACGCGGTCGGACGGCGCTCGACGATCGACGTGGCGGGGCTGTTCTTGTGAGAGGAACAAGTGCCCGTGTCCCGGACGCGGCGCACCGCGCCGCGAGCCGGGATCCAGGGGCACGAGCGATCCTTCACACGCCGCTCATGCCCGCGAAGGCGGGCATCCAGAAGCGTCGTTGCCCTGTCGCTCCCGGGTTCCCGCCTGCGCAGGGACGAGCGGAGCATGGGGCGGCCGGCGGCGCGTCTCCTCACCGTCGATTGGAGGCCGAGGTTGAATCTCCCCCCCGCGCATGACATCTGAAGCCCTCGCGCCGGTCGTCCCCGCGCCGGCGCCGAAGGGAGACCGATGCCCGACCGCACGCCCGACCGCCTGCCCGACCCGAAGCTCGATCCGCCGCGTGAGGCGAGGCGCGACGTGTCGCCCGAGCTGCCGTTCTGGAAGCGCAAGGCGCTCGCCGAGATGACCGCGGCCGAGTGGGAGAGCCTGTGCGACGGCTGCGGGCGTTGCTGTCTCAACAAGCTCGAGGACGAGGACACGGGCGAGATCTTCCACACCGACGTCGGCTGCCGGCTGCTCGACGGCTACACCTGCCGGTGCCGCGACTATCCGAACCGGCACGCCATCGTCCACAACTGCGACCGCCTCACGCCGACCAACGTGCCGCGGCTGAAATGGCTGCCGAAGACCTGCGGCTATCGCCTGATCGCCGAGGGGCGCGACCTCTACTGGTGGCACCCGCTGGTGTCCGGCGACCCCGAGACCGTGCATGCCGCAGGCGTCTCGGTGCGCGGCCGGGTCGGGCTGTTCGAGGACGCGATGAACGGCGAGGATCTCGAGGACCGCATCGTCTCCTGGCCGGAGCGCATCCCGCCGCGCGCCAAGCGCCTGCCGACGGCCCGCTGAGCGGCGGCGGCGCGCCGCCCCCGTTCCGTGCCGCGTCGCTCAGCCGACCGCCGGTGGCCGCGTCGTCGCCGTGTCCTGGCGGGCCAGCAGCCGGGCGAGCTTCCTCGCCTCCATGGGCCGGGCGACGACGAAGCCCTGCACGCTGTCGAAGCCGAGCGCCTTGACGGCGGCCAGATCCTCCTCGCCCTCCACGCCCTCGGCGACGATCGGCACCCGCACGCGGCGCGCCTGCTCGACCAGCGCCGCGCAAACGGCGTGCCTGGCCGCGTCGGTCGCGCAGCCCCGCACCGTGCCGCCGTCCGCCTTCAGCTCGACGAACGGGAAGTGCGGCAGCGCCGCGAGCGGCGTCCAGCCCGGCCCGGCGTCGTCGATCGACACGCCGACATTGCAGAAGCGCAGCTCGCGGGCGATCGCCACGGCCTCGTCGAGATGCGCCACCACCTCGCTGCAGTCGACCTCGACGGTCAGCCCGCGAAACGCCGGATGATCGGGCAGCCGCCGCCACAGGCTGCGGACGAAATCCGGCTCGCGCAGCACCGTGAGCGGCACGTTGACGGCGAGCCCGATCGGGGTGCCGCGCGCCGCGAAGCCGCGCCAGTCGGCGATCGCGCGGTCGACCACGAGATCGGAGACGGCCCGCCACGGCAGGTCGGCGCCGCTCGGCAGGAAGCGCGCCGGCTCGATCACGCCCCAGACCGGGTGACGCAGGCGCAGGAGCGCTTCGGCGCGCCGGATCGTGCCGGTCGAAAGATCGACCTGCGGCTGGTACCACGGTTCCAGCCAGCCGGCGGCGAGCGCCTCCTCGATGTCGACCGGGGCCTGCAGGGTGGCGCGGCGCGGCGCCAGATGCGCGACCCGCGCGGCGAGATCGGCCGGCCGGAACGGCGTGGCGAGCGGCGTCAGCGCCGTGAGGCCGAGCGCCGCGGCGAGCTCCTGCGCGGCCGCGAGCGCCGGGGAGGCCGGTGGTCCGAGCAGCAGCACGCTCGCCTCCGGGCTCGCCACGGCGAGCCGCCGCAGCCGGTCGGCCGTCGCCGGGCCGTCCGGCAGCGGCAGCACCACGAGATCGAGCGGCGTCGTCGCGGCCGCCGCGGCGAAGCCGTCGTCGTCGGCGCACGCGCGCACCACGAAGCCGAGCTCGGCCAGCGCCTCGCCCAGGAAGGCGCGCAGATGCGACCGGCCGGTCAGGACGCAGGCCTGCGGTGTGATCCGGCGCCGGCCGAAGCGGGGGAACGCGATGGGGGTGCTCATCATTCCGGATCCTGTCGGGCCGAGCCGGTGCCGGAACGCTCGCGGTCGTCGAACGCTTCTGTGTTCGAACGCGCCGGCGGGCGGAAATCCGCCTGTGACCAAGGTATGTCGATCGGCGATGTTGAGAGAACCTTGGCGCGTTTCATTCGATCCGCGGGATAATCTGCCTGCGACTTTTCGTCGAACTGTCTGCAACTCGATGCCTCGAGCCGGACGAGCGCGGCCTCGACCCGCGAAAATCGGCACGGTCGTGGCCGGATTTCTGTGTAAGTCCATTCGGCTAGGCGAAACGGACGGGGCCGGCTGCCGAGCGGTCGGCGAGAGCCATCGCAAAACGCGATGAAGAGGTAATTTGCATCTCTGGATTGTTTTACAGCTTTACGACGTGAGAGAAATATTTGTGGGTAAAATCGTCGCGCCGGCCGGAGCGCCGAAGTATTTGCGCGGGATTTTCGAGGGGTGATGACGCCGCAGGCTGGCCGCCGGCGGGCGGGCGAGTCGGCTTCGTCATCACGTCGCGTGGTGGTTCTCCGTCGTGTCGGCGGGGCACGGACCGCGCCCGTGATCGCGCCACGCGGGAGACGTCGGCCAGGCCGATGCCGATGAGGGGTTGAGGAAAAAAATCTTTCGAAGGAGAAAATATTCCTTGACACCGTGACGCTGCTTCGGTAGCAATCGGGCACGGTCGAGACTTGCGTCGCGGCCCCGGGCTGGCCCTGCCTCAGGCGGCGAAGAACCAGAGATAGACCACGGCCAACGCCACGACGGCCCCGATCACGCCGAAGCCGAGCATGTAACGGACATCGTGGCCCGTGGTGCCCTGCCGCGCCTGTGTGGCCGACGGGGTGATCGGGGTCTCGTCGCTCGGTCGCGCCATGTCGTCCATCGGTTCTCTGCTCGCCGCGGCAAGGTCTCGCCGCCGCCGGACCAACGCGATACCCGTACCGGCCGTTCCCCACCGGCCCGCCTCCCATCGGAAGAGCCCCATGCTGAACCGCATCCTGCGCTTCGGGCGCGATGCCGCGCACCCGACCGAGACCGCGCCTCCGGTCCGGCCGGCGCGTCCGGCCGCGCCGGCGACCGCGACCGTCGCCGAGCAGAAGAGCTCGCGCATCGCCCGCCTGATCCGGCTGGAGCCGGGCGGCACGGCGCGGTGGACGCCGCGCGACTACGCAGCGCTCGCCCGCGAGGGCTTCTCGACCAACGCGATCGTGCATCGCGCCGTGAAGCTGGTCGCCGAGAACGTCGCGGCGCTCACGTTCCTCGCCTACGAGGGCGACGTGCTGCACGAGCGCCATCCGCTGACCGATCTGCTGAACCGGCCCAATCCGCGCCAGGACGGCGCGACGCTGATCGAGGCGCTCACCGCGCATCTCATGATCAGCGGCAACGGCTATCTGGAGCTGGTGACGCTCGACGGCGCGCCGCGCGAGCTGTTCGCGCTGCGGCCGGACCGCATGCGCGTCGTGCCGGGGCCGGACGGCTGGGCGCAGGCCTACGACTACACGGTGGCGGGCCGCACCGTGCGGTTCGAGCAAGCCGGCGAGCCGCCGCCGATCCTGCATCTGGTGCTGTTCAATCCGCTCGACGATCACTACGGCCTCGGCGCCCTGGAGGCGGCGGCCGTGGCAGTCGACACCCACAACGCCGCGGCGCGCTGGAACAAGGCGCTGCTCGACAACGCGGCGCGGCCCTCCGGCGCGCTCGTCTACGCGGCGCCCGACGGCGGTATTCTCGGCGACGACCAGTACGAGCGGCTCAAGCGCGAACTGGAGACGACCTACCAGGGCGCCGCCAACGCGGGCCGGCCGCTGCTGCTCGAGGGCGGGCTCGACTGGAAGGCGATGGCGCTGACCCCGAAGGACATGGATTTCCTCGAAGCGAAGAACGGCGCGGCGCGCGAGATCGCGCTCGCCTTCGGGGTGCCGCCGATGCTGCTCGGCATCCCGGGCGACAACACCTATGCGAACTATCAGGAGGCGAACCGTGCCTTCTGGCGCCACACGGTGCTGCCGCTGGGCGCCCGCATCGGCAGCGCGCTCGCCCAGTGGCTTTCGCCGGCCTTCGGGCCGGCCTCGGGGGCGGCCGCCGGGGCGGCCGAGGGCGGCGCGCTGCGGCTCGAGATCGACACCGACCGCATCGACGCGCTGGCCGCCGACCGCGTCGCGCTGTGGGAGCGGGTCGGCGCCGCGTCCTTCCTCACCGTCAACGAGAAACGTGCCATGCTCGGCTTCGGCCCGATCGCCGGCGGCGACGTGATGTGATCAGCGGCGATGCGATGTGATCAGGTTCCCCCGCTCGTCCCTGCGATCGTCCTTGGACGTGGCCACGAGCTCGGCCTGCTCCCTCTCCCCGGCGGGGAGAGGGTCGGGGTGAGGGGGTGCCGAGGCCGATTGTTTCATCGAGAGGCCGGCACCCCCTCACCCGACGCGCTTCGCGCGTCGACCTCTCCCCGCTGGGGAGAGGTGATCCGCGGGCGCCGCGGATCTGCTTCGCGCCGAGACCGACGATGCCGAGGATCCCCCATGACCGACCTCGTCGACACCTTCGCGAGCCGAGGCGATCTGGCGCATCTCGCACTGTTCCTGTGGGCGTCGTCGTCGAGCGTGCTCGCCGTCTATGCGCTGCGCGCGCACGCGGCGACCTCGCGGCGCTTCGACGACTTCGTCCGCTCGCTCGCCCGGTTCAACGACACGTTTCGAAGACGATCCTGACGGGGAGACGATCCTGATGGACACGCTGCATGCGGTGCTGCGCAGCCTGCGCGGCGAGACCAAGTCGCGGCCCGACCATGTCGCGGTGTTCCGCGAGTTCTTCGTTCACCTCGACCGGCTCGGCCGGCGCGAGCTGCGCGATGCGCACAAGCGCCCGCGCACCCGTCGCCGGCGCGCCGCCAAGTGACATGCGCCACGACGTGACCTGCTCCGCGACCCGGTTCACGGCGACGCCTGGATGCCGCCGACCGTGACGTCGAGGTCGGTGACGAGGCCGTCGGCGAGCGAATAGACCCAGCCGTGCACCCACAAGGGCTGGCCGCGCGCCCACGCCTCCTGCACGAAGATGTCGGAGGCGACGTTCTTCACCTGGCGGATCACGTTCAGCTCGCACAGCCGGTCGAACCGCGCGCTCTCGTCGCGGATCGCCATCAGCTCCTCGAGATGGTCGTTCCACACCTCGCGGATCGGATGCAGCCAGTGGTCGACGAGGCCGCGCCGCATGCCGTCCACGGCCGCCTTGACGCCGCCGCAGCCGTAATGGCCGACCACCATGATGTGCTTCACCTTCAACACGTCGACGGCGAACTGCAGCACCGAGAGGTAGTTCGCGTCCTGCGGCGGCGCCAGGTTGGCGACGTTGCGGTGGACGAACAACTCGCCCGGATCGAGATCGACGATCTCGTTGGCCGGCACCCGGCTGTCGGAGCAGCCGATCCACAGATATTCGGGCGCCTGCTGCCGCTCGAGCCGCCGAAAGAAGTCCGGATCGTGCTCGACCATGCGCTTCGCCCAGGCGGCGTTGTTGGCTTTCAGATGCTTCAGCATCGCGGGACGCCTCACTCGCAGGCGGGGCCGTATCGCGGACCGACGCCGCCCGAACGACACCGGTTGTAGCCCCATCGCGCCCCGCCCGGAAGGGCCGCGCCGCCCGTCTTTCGTCGGGCGGGCGACCGGCGCTCGCGCGCGTCGCCGACGCCGCGAAACATCAGTGTCCGTCCGTGTCGGGGATCATCATGCACGCACCTCTCGCCCCTCTGCCGCGGGCCGATGCGCCTCGCCTCGATCTCCGTCCGGTCGCGCGGGTCGAGCCCGACGGCACCGTGGAGGGCTACGCCTCGCTGTTCGGCGAGATCGACCAGGCGCGCGACATGGTGATGCCGGGCGCCTTCGCGCAGACGCTGCGCACCCGCGGCCTGCGCCGCATCCCGATGCTGTTCCAGCACGACCCGGCCGAGCCGATCGGCATCTGGCTGGACCTCACGGAAGACATCCGCGGCCTGAAGGCGCGCGGAAGGCTGATCCCGGACGTGGCGCGCGCCCGCGAGGTGCTGGCGCTGGTGCGCGAGGGCGCGGTCGACGGGCTTTCCATCGGCTTCCGCACCGTCAAGGGGCGCATCGATCCCGCGACCCGCATCCGCAAGCTCGACGTGATCGACCTGTGGGAGATCTCGATCGTCACGTTCCCGCTGCTCTCCGGCGCGCGCGTGCGGGCCGTGAAGTCCCGGGCGGCCACCGGCCGCGGGCCTGCCGCCGCCTCGCGCGCCGCGTCTGCGTCGCGCCGCTGATCCTCGAAAAGTCCGTCCAGCCATCAGGAGCCATCATGGACATCGATCTCGACCGCGTGCCGTCGAACCTCGCGCCTTGCGCCTCGCCGGAGACCAAGGCGGGGCTCGATCCCCGCATCGACCTGCGCATCCCGGCGCATGTCGGCGCGCAGCCCACCATGGACGACTTCATGCGCACCTTCGAGGCCTACAAGGCGACGAACGACGCCCGGCTCGGCCGGATCGAGCGGCGCGGCGCCGCCGACCCGCTCACCGAGGAGCGTCTCGCCCGCATCGACGCGACGCTCGTCGAGCAGCAGCGCCGGGTCGATGCGCTGGCGCTCAAGAGCGCCCGCCCGGCACTCGGCCGCGACGCCCGCGACGGCCGCGACGCCTTCGACAACCCGGCGGCGTGCGAGCACAAGGCGGCGTTCGACGCCTATGTCCGCAAGGGCGACGCGTCCGGCCTGCTGGCGATCGAGCGCAAGGCGCTGTCGATCGGCTCGGCGCCGGACGGCGGCTATCTGGTGCCGCCCGAGGTCGAGCGCGAGATCGGCCGCCGCCTCGTCGACGTGTCGCCGATCCGGTCGATCGCCGGCACCCGCACGGTCTCGGCGAGCGTCTACAAGAAGCCGTTCATGACGAGCGGCCCGACGGTGGGCTGGATCGGCGAGACCGGCAGCCGGCCGCAGACCGCGACGCCGGCGCTCGCCGAGCTCGCCTTCCCGACCATGGAGCTCTACGCCATGCCGGCGGCGACGGCGACGCTGCTCGACGACGCCATGGTCGACATCGACGCCTGGCTCGCCGCGGAGGTCGATCAGGCGTTCGCCGAGCAGGAGGGCGCCGCCTTCGTGGCGGGCGACGGCGTCAACAAGCCGAAGGGCTTCCTCGCCTACCCGACGGTGGCGAACGGCTCGTGGAGCTGGGGCAACATCGGCACCGTCGCGAGCGGCGCGGCCGGGGCCTTCCCGGCCTCCGATCCGGCCGACGTGCTGATCGATCTCGCCTATGCGCTGCGCGTCGCCTATCGCCGCAACGCCACCTTCGTGATGAACCGCAAGACCGAGTCGGTGGTGCGCAAGTTCAAGGACACGACCGGACAGTATCTGTGGGCGCCCGGCCTCGCGGCGGGTCAGCCGGCGACGCTGCTCGGCTATCCGGTGGTGATCGACGACGCCATGCCGGACATCGCCGCCGGCTCGCTGTCGATCGCCTTCGGCGACTTCCGCCGCGGCTATCTGGTGGTCGACCGCACCGGCGTGCGGGTGCTGCGCGATCCCTACAGCGCCAAGCCCTACGTGCTGTTCTACACCACCAAGCGGGTGGGCGGCGGCGTGCAGGACTTCGAGGCGATCAAGCTCCTGAAGTTCGCCGCGAGCTGAGCCGCCTGGAAGCCCCCGGCGGGGACGACCCGCTCGCCCCCGCCGGCGGCACGTCTCGCGCCGGCGGTGTCACGCGACGGTGTGACTCCCCGGTGTCACACTCCCCGGTGTCACACTCCCCGGTGTCACTCCTGCACGTATCTCTCGGTGCAGCTCTGCGTGCCCCAGATGCCGCGTGAGCAGACGAGCTCGGTCTTGAAGGCGGTGCGTCCCGGCGTCGCCGCGCGGTCCGCGGCCTCGGCGGCCGGCGCCTGCGTCCGGGCTTGCGACTGCGCCGCCGGGGCCGGGGTCGCGGTCGGGGGCGCGCCAGGCGCGGCGGTCTGGGCCGCCTGCGGGCTCGGCGCCTTGGTCGGGGCGGCGGCCGCTTGCGACGCCGCCGGCTGCGACGTCGCCGGCTGCGACGGCGCCGCCTGGGGCGGCGCCGCCTGGGGCGGCGCCGCTTGGGTCGGCGCCGCTTGGGTCGGCGCCGCTTGGGTCGGCGCCGCTTGGGTCGGCGTCGCCGGGGTCGGCGTCGCCGGGGGCGGTGCCGCGCTCACCTGCTGGCGCGTCTGATCCTGGCGCGTCTTGTCGCTGTCGAACGGCGTCAGCCGGCCGGACAGGACGAGCACCAGCACGCCGAGCACGGCCGTGATCGCAATGACTTTCATGAGCTCCTCCGTGGCGTTTCGACCGGCAACCGCTCACCGCCGTGCCGGTTCCGGTGAGCGGCAGCGGGTCGCACCGTCGCGGCGCCGGGCGCGGCGCGGCCGCGCCGCGGTGGTCGATACGGCGACGGCGGAGACGGCGGCGCACCCCCCGACGATCCGCCGCATACGTGGCTTGCCGGAGGGCCGTCCTCTTGACCGCGTGTCGGCACCGGGCTACTGCCGACCTGGAATTGTTCGAACGGATTTTTTCTGGCGGCCGGCCTTCCTGTCGCTGATCTCGATCGAGCCGGACGCCCCATTTCGGAGAGTCGTCATGCGCATCGTTTTCGTCCTCGTGGCCCTGGTCGCGGTGCTGTTCGCGTTCGACAAGATCCCGTTCATCTCCAAGCGGCAGCCGGTCGCACCCGTGACGGCGTCGACGCCGGCGGCGACCCCGAAGGCTCCGGCCGCGAGTCCCGCGGCGGCCGCGCCCGCATCCGCGCCCACCAAGGTGGCGGCTGCGCCGGTGACCTGGGTGACGAAGCAGACGTGCAGCAAGTCGACCTGGGGCCCGGTCAACTGCACCGACACCTACGTGCGTCAGTGAGCCGTCGGCCTGCGTCGGTGATCGCGCAGGGGCCGGTGATCGCACGCGGGTTCTGACCAGCCTCGCGCCCTGTGCGGTCCGGCTGCGACGCGGTCGGGCGTGATGTCGCGTCGCCTGCCGATGGTCCACCTGCCGGTGGGCCGTCGGATGCCTGTTCTTCGTCGTGCCGGCCGGGTGAGCCGCCGGTGTGACAGATCGTTCGTGCGCCCTTTCCAGTCGTGCGCCGGTTCTATCCGCGCGCCCGTCTCGGCACGGCCGGGCTCGCCGCCGCCGTCGCCGCGTGCGCCGCATCATCCGATCCACGTCCGATCCAATTCGCGGGACCGCCATGACGGACCGATTCGAGCCGCGCATCTGGGCGCCGGAGCGCCTGGCGGCGCTGCGGCGCAGCGTCGAGACGACCGACATCCCGCTCTACGCGATCGCGGACGAGCACCACGTTCCGCGCTCGACCTTCTATCAGCTCGTCCGCCGCGAGGGTTGGCGGCGGCCGGGCGACGACCCGCCCACCACGCCGCCGGCCGACGCGGCACCGATCGCGCCGATCGCGCCGGCCGTGCGCGCTGGACGGGCCGTGCGCGCGACGCCCGCTGCGCGAGTCCGGCGGCCGGCGCGGTCGGCGGCACCGGCGATCGGCACTCTGGCCGATCGGCTCGAACGGGCGGTGGCCCGCGAGATCGCGGCGCTGGAGGCGAGCCGGTCGGCTCCACCGGAGCGGTCCGGCAGCGCGCGAAGAAGCACGGCGCAGAGGAGCGCGGCGAGCGACACCGAGCGGGTGGTGCGCAGCCTCGAGCGTCTCACCGACACGCTCGCCAAGGTGCGCCGTCTGCGCGAGCCTCTCCCGAGCGATCCCGATGACGACCTGCCCCGAGACATCGACGAGTTCCGTCGCGTGCTTGCGCGCCGCATTGAGCAGCTCGTCCGCGGCGGGACTGACCGGGACGATGCTGGCGGACCTGCCGGCGACGGCGCTGCGGAGGCTCGAGGCTGACTTCGCGCTGTTCGCCCACCCGCATCAGCAGCACGCCGAGACCGGCAACGACGGCGGCCCGTGGACGACCTGGCTGGTGCTGGGCGGGCGCGGCGCCGGCAAGACCCGGCTCGGCGCCGAATGGGTGCGGGCGCTGGTCGCCGGCACGCCGCCCTATGCGGCGCGGCGCTACGGCGCGCTCGCCCTGATCGGCGAGAGCGAGCGCGACGCCCGCGACGTGATGGTGGAGGGCGCCTCCGGGCTCCTGCGCATCTCGCCGCGGGCCGAGCGACCGACCTGGGTGCCGACGCGGCGCCGCCTCGAATGGCCGAACGGCGCGGTGGCGCAGGTGTTCTCGGCCGACGATCCGGACTCCTTACGCGGCCCTCAGTTCGACGCCGCGTGGTGCGACGAGCTGGCCAAGTGGCGCCATGCCGAGGCCGCCTTCGACATGCTGCAGTTCGGCCTGCGGCTCGGCCCTCGGCCGCGCCAGATGATCACCACGACGCCGCGGCCGATCCCGCTGATCAGGCGACTGCTCGTCGACCCGCATACGCGGGTGACACGGGCCGGCACGGCGGCGAACCGCGATCATCTTTCGCCCGTGTTCCTTCGGACGGTCGTCGCCCGCTACGCCGGCACCCGGCTCGGCCGCCAGGAGCTCGACGGCGAACTGATCGACGACCGCCCCGATGCGCTGTGGTCGCGGGCGCTGATCGAAGCGTGCCGGGTGCGCGCGGCGCCGCCGCTCGCGCGCATCGTCGTCGGGCTCGATCCGCCGGGCACGTCACGCCGCGGCGCCGACGCCTGCGGCCTGGTCGCGGCGGGGCGGGGCGCCGGCGGCGTCGTCTACGTGCTGGAGGATGCCTCGCAGGGCGGACTGACGCCCGCCGGGTGGGCGGCGCGCGCCGTCGCGCTCTATCGCCGGCTCGATGCCGACGCGATCGTCGCCGAGGTGAACATGGGCGGCGAGATGGTGAAGACGGTGTTGCGCGAGGTCGACGCGACCGTGCCCGTGAAGGCCGTGCACGCGACGCGCGGCAAGTGGCTGAGGGCCGAGCCGGTCGCGGCGCTCTACGAGCAGGGCCGCGTCAAGCATGTCGGCGCGCTCGCCGCGCTGGAGGACGAGATGTGCGACTTCGGCCTCGACGGCCTGTCGTCCGGCCGCTCGCCCGACCGGCTCGACGCGCTGGTCTGGGCCGTGACGGCGCTGATCAGCGGCGCGCGTGCCGGCCCGCAGGTGCGGCGGTTGTGAGGCCCGTGCTGCAGAGGCCTGCGCGCGTTCAGCGGCGCGGCCGCGGCGTGCGGGCGCGCACCGGCTGTCTGCTGGTCGGCGGCTCGATCGTCGCCGGCAGCAGCACCACCGCGAGCGCGAGCAGCAACACCGGCATGGCGTCCAGGACGATGGCGGTGACGGAGTGGTCCATGGGGGTGCTCCTTTTTTCCGTGCCGACTTCGTATGTCACGTCGTCCCCGACAGGGTCCGTAATCACGAAGCAAGCATTGTGCCGAGGATGACACACGGTGCGAGCATCGGCCAGATCCGCGGCGGCGCCCGACGCGACAATTCCTAACATCGTGGCGTGCTCGCCACTATGGGATCGACGGCATGGCTGCTCGTCGGCCCGGCGTGTCGCTCGAAATCACATGAGTTAACAAGAGCTGAACAGGGCTGACGCGACTCGTGCGACCGGCTCCGCCGGGCACGATCCGATCGGAGAGGTCGTGATCAGGTCGAATCCGTAAGGGAAACGACTCAGGTCTCGTCGTCGCCGTGATGCCGGCGCTCGGCGTCGCTGAACTGCACCGGATTGTTCGGCCTCGCGCGCCTCGGTGTCGCCGACTCGACGTAGCCCGTCACCAGGACGACCGGCAGGTCGGCCTTCCGGTGGTGCGGCGTCGCGGCGCCGCCTCACGGCGCGGCGAGGCGGGTGCCCAGCCGCTGCGCCGTGTCGACCACCCAGGCGCGGTAGCTCGTCAGCGGCGTCACCCCGGTGAGGCCGCCACAGCCGGCCGCGAGCTTCGGTCCGGTCGACCAGCTCACCACGCCGGCTATCGCAGGGCCGCTGCTCGTCTCGGTGAAGACAGGGGCGCCGGAGTCGCCCGTGCAGGCGCCGGCGCCCGCCGTCTCGCCGCGGGTCGTGGGATCGTGCAGGCGAAGCTGCAGCGAGCCCGGCCGGCCGGTGGCGACCAGCACGGCGGCGCGTGCCGTGCCGCCACTGCGGCCGTCGCCGCGCACGGCGAGCCCCATGCCGACGACCGTGAAGGTGTCGCCGACCGCCGCGCTCGTCGCGGGCGCGAGGCGTGCCGACACGAAGGCGGCCGGCAGCGGCGCGGCGATCTTCAACAGTGCGATGTCGGCGGTGGCCCGGTGGCCGTTCAGCTCCGCCATCGCGAACCCCGGATGGCGCGCGATGCTCGCGACGTCGAGCAGCGTCGGTTGCCGGGCCGCGTCGAAGCTCACGAGCTTGTAGTCGGCGCCCGGCTGCACGCAATGCGCGGCCGTGAGCACGAGATCGCGGGCGACGACCGTGCCCGTGCACGAGGTGCCGCGCGAGCCGACGATCATCACGACGTGCCGGGCGAGCTGCGGCGGCGCGGTCGGCGTCGCCACCATGGCGGCGGCGGGTGAGGTCGGTCCGAGCAGGATCGTGCCGGCGACCAGGCCGGCGACGAGGAAACCGACGACGGCCGCGCCGGGAACGGTGCCGGCGAGCGTGAGCGGCAGGGCGGGCGAGCGGCGCATGCGACCGAAGAGCCGCAACCGGCGCGCTTTGTCAACGCGCTTTGTCACCAGAAGCGGAGAACCGAGATGGCCATTCTCCTCGCCGGGCCGGCGAGCGAGCCGGTGACGCTCGCCGACGCCAAGACCTTCCTGCGGGTCGATCACGACGCCGACGACGCTTCGATCGCGGCTCTGATCGCGGCGGCGCGCCGGCTGGTCGAGGCGGCGACCCGGCGCGCCCTGATCACCCAGACCTGGCGGCTGGTGCGCGACGCCTGGCCGGCGGGCGGGCGCCTGCGGGTGCTGCCGGCGCCGCTGTGCAGCGTGGCCGCGGCGCGTGTCTTCGACGCCGCCGGCATGCCGCAGGCGATCGACCCGGCCGTGTTCACGCTCGATACCGTGTCGCTGCCGGGCATCGTGAGCTTTTCGAGCGCCGCCGTGCCGGCGCCGGGGTTGCGGGTCGCCGGCATCGCGATCGACGTCACGGTCGGGCACGGCGACGACGCGGCCGCCGTGCCGGCGCCGCTCGTCCAGGCGGTGCGGCTGTGGCTCGCGCATCTCTACGAGCACCGCGGCACCGAGGCGCAGGCGCAGCCGCCGCAGACGATCGCGGCCCTCGTCGCGCCCTTCCGGGTGCTGGCGCCGTGACGCCCGATCCCGGAACGCTCCGCCGCCGCCTCGTGCTCGAGGCGCCGGTGGAGACCGCCGACGGCGCCGGCGGCACGGTTCGTGATCACGTCGCGGTGGCGACGCTGTGGGCGGCGCTCGCGCCGCGCGGCGAGCGTGGCGTGGTCGAGGCCGATTCGGCCGGCGCCGTCGTCACGCATCGCATCCTCGTCCGGGCGGGGCCCGAGATCACGACGCTCAACCGCTTTCGCGCCGGCTCGCGGCTGTTCCGGGTGGTCGCCGTGCGCGATCTCGATCCGGCCGGCCGGTATCTGATCGTCGATGCCGAGGAGCGCATCGACTGATCCCGATCCCATCGCTCTCGTCACATCACGGAGACGTCCCATGTCCACGGCCGCCGTGGCGCTGCGCAGCGCCGTGCATGCCGCCTTGTCGTCCGACGGCGCGCTGGTCGCGCTGCTCGGCGGCGCCCGCGTCTACGACGAGCCGCCGCGCCGTCCGGCCTTTCCCTACGTGACGCTCGGCGAGGCGCGCGCGACCGACGTCTCCGGCGACATGGGCCCGACCGAGGAGCATCAGCTCACCCTGCACGCCTGGTCGCGCCAGGGCGGCCATCGCGAGGCGCACACGATCGCCGGCGCGCTCCTGCAGGCGCTCGACGACGCGGCGCTGACGCTCGCCGGCCACCGCCTCGTCAACCTGCGCTTCTCGCTCGCCGACGTGCGGCGCGAGAGCGACGGCCGAACCTATCACGCGCTGGTGCGGTTCCGCGCCGTCACCGAGCCGGCGTGATCCTGATCAGATCGGAGAACAGACATGGCCGCCCAGAAAGGCAAGGATTTGCTGCTGAAGGTGCAGGACGGCGCCGGCTTCGTCACGGTCGCGGGCCTGCGCTCGCGACGGCTCGCCTTCAACGCCGAGACGGTCGACGTCACGCATGCCGAGTCGGTCGATCGCTGGCGCGAGCTCCTGGACGGCGCCGGCGTCAAACGCGCCGCCGTGTCGGGCCGCGGCCTGTTCAAGGACGCCGCCTCCGACGCGTTGCTGCGCCAGACCTTCTTCGACGGAACGGTGCGCACTTATCAGCTCGTCGTCCCCGACTTCGGCACCGTGACGGGGCCGTTCCAGATCACCAGCCTCGAGTTCGCCGGCGAGCACGACGGCGAGGTGACGTTCGAGCTGGCGCTCGAATCGGCCGGCGCGCTGACCTTCGCGGCGCTGTAGCGCGATGCGATCGCCGTCTCGTCCCGCTTCCACGCGGACTGCTCCATCATGCCGCTCGACTCCTTTCTCGCGGCGGACATCGCACGCTTGCGCATCGCTCACGACGCGCTCGTCGTCGAGGTGAAGCTGCTGCGCCTGCGTCTGCGCCTCGACCGCGCACGGCAATCCGAGCTGAAGACGGCTTGTGATCGCGCCTTCGCCCGCTGCATGACAGCGCTCCGTCGCTACGCCGAGACTTGCCGCAAGGCCAACTACGACGAGAACCAGCCGTGCGTGCCCGCCGGCAATCCCGACGGCGGGCAGTGGACGAGCGAAGGCGGGGGAGGTGAGGCCCTTGCTCGGCAGGACGAGCTCGAAATTCTCTCGGATGTCACGCCGGACAACGACTGGACCCCTGGTGCGCGGTATGCACAGTCAAACACGACTTCGGGCAGTCGCAGCAACGCAGGCCAGGGCTTGACCGGGTCCGTACGACTGGCCGCTCGCCGCTTCTCGCCGGCACGCGAGGCGGAATGCGAAGCTCAGTACAAACAGGATGTTTTCCACTGCCGTATGGTTGGATTGTCCACGTGTTATGCTCAAGCGAGCCTTCGCTATGCCAATTGCCTGCAAGGGCTTCCCATACCGCCACTGAACTATTGAGCGACAAACGATGATCATGGTGGACCGCAATCTGTCGTACCGCGCCGAAGGTGGAGAAACAGTCCGAATGCAGATCCGCATCCACGCGCCCGCAACGATCGACGGGCATTGGGTCTGCGTCTACGAAATCGATTGGCCGGACGGCACCAGGCGAATGGAGGCGGCCGGTGTGGACTCGATGCAGGCGCTGGTGGTCGCGCTGCAGATGATCGGGGCCGAGCTGTACACCTCCAGCTATCACGCCGAAGGTCGCCTCGTCTTCGACGCGCCCGGAAGCGGCTACGGATTTCCGGTGGTGCCGAGTCTGCGGCCTCTGCTGGTGGGCGACGACGCACGCTTCTTCTGACGATCGCGCGGCGCGATCGCCGTCTGCCGCATCGCGGCGCCTCCAAACAAGAAGGCCGCGGCGTCGGCGCCGCGGCCTTGGTCGATCCGAGCGAGACGGCGGATCAGAAAGAGCGTTCGCTCACTGCAGGACCAGGCCCGAAATGCCGAGCGCGACGTTGACGCCGACATACTCCTGCAGCCGCAGCGGCTGCAGCGACACGACACCGCCCGGGCCGCCGGCCAGGACGTTGCTGCCCAGCCCGACGCCGACCGCGAGCGAGCTCGAGGCGCCGGAGTAGCGGCCGGCGAGCGCGTGGCGCGGAATCCGCTTGATCGGCGGCGCCCACACGCTCCACACGACCGGGCCGCCCTGGCTGACGCCGACATCGACGCCGACCCGCGAGATGGCGCCCGCATACACCTGCTGGCGGCCGCGGTTCGGCTTGAAGATGCACTGCGCCTGCTGGTTCGAGCCGAGCACGAAGCCGACGGAGGGCGACACCTGGCAGGCGAGCGTGCCGACCCTGACGAGCGACTGCGCCGAGGCGGGCGTGCACGCGAGCACGGCGCCGCCGGCGAGCAGGAGAGCGACTTTCAACCGGGACATGAACTCCTCCACTTTCCACGCGGTCGCCGCATCGCCGACACGGGCGGTGACGGTGGAGCCGCACCCCGATAGAGGAGCCCGAACGAGGCGAGTCAATCGCGCAGACGCGCCGATGGCGCGGTCCGGACGCATTCCGGACGACGGTGCGACCGAACGGCAACGGCGTCGTCGCGCTGTCGCATCACGTCCACGCTCGCGCCATCGACGTGCCACGATGTCGCCGCGTCCCGACAGCTTCTACGCGAAGCCGATCGTCACGCTGCCGCGGTCGCATCCGTCGCGTCGGATGCCGTGATCGCTGTCGGACGCAGCAGCACGCAGCGCGCGACGTGAGTCGCGCCGGTCTCGATCTCCTCCGGCACGGCTTCGGTGCAGTCCGGCAGGACGTGCCCGCAGCGCGGCGCGAAGGCGCAGCCGGGCGGCAGCGCGGTGAGATCGGGCGGCGCGCCCGGGATCGTCTCCAGCCGCGCGCCCTTGGTGAAGACGTGATCGGCCCGCGAGGCGAGCAGGCCGCGCGTGTAGGGATGGGCCGGCGCCCGGATCACGTCGCGGCAGGCGCCGCGCTCGACGATGCGGCCCGCATACATGACGGCGATGCGGTCGGCGACCTCGGTGGCGACGCCGATGTCGTGGGTGACGAAGATCACGGCGAGGCCGAACTCGCGCTGCAGTTCGCGCAGGAGGAGCAGGATCTGGATCTGCACGGTGGCGTCGAGCGCCGTCGTCGGCTCGTCGGCGAGCAGCACCTTCGGCCGGCAGGCGAGGGCGAGCGCGATCATGGCGCGCTGGCGCATGCCGCCGGACATCTCGTGCGGGAAGTTGTCGAGCCGGCGCTCGGGGGAAGGGATCCGCACGCGCTCGAACAATTCCAGCGCGCGGGCGCGGCCCGCCTTGTGCGACACGCGCTCGTGCCGGACCACGGCCTCGGCGATCTGATCACCGACCCGGTAGACCGGATCGAAGGCGAGGCCGGGCTCCTGGAAGATCATCGCGACGGTACCGCCGCGAAAGCGTGCGAGCTCCTGTCGCGACAGGGCGGTCACGTCGCGTCCATCGACCATCAGCGAGCCACCGATGCGGGCGCGCTTCTCCGGCAGGAGCCGCATCAGGGCGCGCAGCGTGACGCTCTTGCCGGACCCCGACTCGCCGAGCAGCGCGACGACCTCGCCGGCGCCGAGCGACAGATCGACACCGGCGACGGCGCGCACCGGTTTTCCCGTGCCGACGAAATCGACGGTGAGGTTTCTCACGGAGACCAAGGGCGCGCCGGCGGGTGGGGTGCTCATGCGGCGGTCTCCTGCAGTGACACCGCTTGCGGATGGCCCGATCCCGGCTGCGCCATCAGGCAGGCGACCTGGTGCGTGCCGTCGACGACGGCGAGCGCCGGCTCGACATGGGCGCAGATCGCCGACGTGGAGCGGCAGCGGGTGTGGAAGCGGCAGCCGGGCGGCGGATCGATCGGGTTGGGCGGATCGCCGGAGAGTGGCGCCTCCTGCGTGCGCGCGTCCGGATCCATCGAGGGCATCGAGGCGAGCAGCGCGCCCGTGTAGGGGTGGCTCGGGTGCTGCAGGATCACGTCGGAGGGGCCGACCTCGGCGACCTTGCCGAGATACATCACCATCACGCGGTCGGCCATGAAGCGCACGACGTTGAGATCGTGCGAGATGAACATGTAGGTGAGACCGAACTCGGCCTTCAGATCGAGCAGCAGGTTCAGCACTTGCGCTTCGACCGACTTGTCGAGCGCCGACACGGCCTCGTCGAGAATCACGAGGCGCGGCTGCAGGGCGAGCGCGCGGGCGATGTTGATGCGTTGGCGCTGCCCGCCGGAGAGCTCGTGCGGATAACGGCCGGCGAAGCGGGCGGGCTCGAGCCCGACCTTGAACAGGAGGTCGTGGGCGCGGCCCATCGCCTCGTGCTTCGGCACACCGTGCACGCGCGGTCCGAACGCGATCGTGTCCTCGACCGTGAGCCTGGGATTGAGCGAAGCGTAGCTGTCCTGGAACACCATCTGGACCTCGCGCCGATAGGTCGTGAGGTCGAGGGCACGCGAGCCGAGCGCCTCGCCGTCGAAGACGATCTCCCCGGCGTCGGGCGCGATGATCTGCATCACCAGGCGGGCCGTGGTCGACTTGCCGCAGCCGGATTCCCCGACGACGCCGAGCGTCTCGCCCTTGGCGATGTCGAAATCGACGCCGTCGACGGCCCGCACGGCGCTGGTGGTGACGCCGCGCCAGGATTTCTTGCCACCGAAATGCTTGACGAGGCCGCGCACCGAAAGGAGCGGCTGGGCCGGGCCGCCGCGGTCGCGCGCCCCGGGATCGAAGGCGGTGTCGGCAGCGGGGATCGAGATCGTGTCGGTCACGCTTTCACCTCCATGGCCGAGCGCAGGCCGTCGGACAAGAGGTTGAACGAGATCGACGTGACGAAGATCATCACGCCGGGCAACGCCGCGACCATCGGCTGGGTGTAGATCGCGGTGCGCAGCGTGTTCAGCATCAGGCCCCATTCCGGCTCCGGCGGCTTGGAGCCGAGACCGAGGAAGGAGAGGCCGGAGGCGAGGATCATCGACACGCTGATCAGGCTCGTCGAGTAGACGAAGATCGGCCCGAGCACGTTGCCGAGCACGTGCACGCGCACGACGGTGAACGGCCCGGCGCCGGAGACGCGCGCCGCCTCGACGTAATCGCGGGTGCGGATCTGTGTCGTCACACTCTCGGCGACGCGTGTCACCTGCGGCACGAACACCACCGTGAGCGCCACGATGGCGTTGAGGATGCCGGCGCCGAGCGTGCCCGACAGCGCGATGGCGAGCAGGACGGACGGGAAGGCGTAGAACACGTCGACGGTGCGCATGATGACGGTGTTGATCCAGCCGCCGGCGTAGCCGGCCGCGATGCCGAGCACCGAGCCGATCGTGAAGGCGCAGAACACCGGCAGCACGCCCATCACGAGCGACAGGCGGCCGCCGTAGATCAGGCGGCTCAACATGTCGCGGCCGAGCTCGTCGGAGCCGAGCGGGAAGCCAGGCGTGCCGATCGGGCGCAGGCGGCGGATCATCGAGCTCTTGTAAGGATCGGCCGGGGCGACATAGGGCGCGAAGATCGCCGCGAGCAAGATCAGCAGGATGATCACGGCGGCCGTCACGGCGACCGGATCGCGCGAGAGGCGGCGCAGCACGCCGGCCCAGTAGCCGCGTCCGAGCTGTTTCACCCGCACCGCCGGGACCGGCGCGGAATCGATGGTCGTCACGGCCATGGGGTTTCTCCGTCACCCTCGTTTGATGCGCGGATCGAGGGCGGTCTGCAGCACGTCGACGGCGAGGTTCAGGAGCACGAAGAACATCGCGAGGATCAGGATCGTGCCCTGCAGCAGCGGCAGGTCGCGCTGGAAGATCGCGGCGTTGAGCAGGAAGCCGGAGCCCGGCCACGAGAACACCGTCTCGATCAGGATCGAGCCGCCGAGCAGATAGCCGAGCTGCAGTCCCATCACGGCAAGCGCGGTCGGCGCGGCGTTGACGACGACGTGACGGAACACGCCGAATTCGCTCATGCCCTTCGCCCGCAGCGCCTCGACGAAGTCCTGCGAGAGGATGTCGCCGACCAGCGCCCGCACGGTGCGGGCGATGACGCCCATCGGGATCACCGACATGGTGACGGCGGGCAGGATGATGTAGCGCAGATGCGCGGCGTCGGGCCGCCAGTCGGAGGAGCCGTCGGGTCCGGCGCCGGTCGGCGGCAGCCAGCCGAGCTGCGCCGCGAAGATGATCACCAGCACCATGCCGAGCCAGTAGTGCGGTACGCTGACGCCGAGCACCGAGACGAACGAGGCGAGCTTGTCGAGCCACGAATCGCGGAAGTATCCCGCGACGAAGCCGAACAGGGTGCCGAACGTGAAGCCGATCGCGGTCGCGACGGTGGCGAGAATCAGCGTGTTCTTGACCGCGCGCAAGACCTCGGTCGCGACCGGGCGGCCGGTCGCGATCGAGTTGCCGAGGTCGCCGTGCAGAACCTTCCAGAACCACAATGCGTACTGAACGGGGAGCGGCTTGTCGAACCCGTAGGCGGCCTTCATCTGCTCCTGCAGCTCGAGCGTCGCGTCGGCGGGCAGGATCGCGGTGAGCGGATCCCCGGGCGTGATGTGGACGAGCAGGAAGCACACCACCGTGACCCCGATCGCGACCGGGGTGACGTAGAGCAGACGACGCAGCGTGAAGGCGAGCATGGTGCAACCTCTGAGCCGTCATGCCCAGCCTTGTGCCGGGCATCCACGTCTGGCGGCGACTCGGCCGGGAAGGCGTGGATGGCCGGGACGAGCCCGGCCATGACGAGTCTGTCACTTCTCCATCGAGATCGGCGAGAAGTCCTGGAACCAGTTCTGGGCTTGGACGAAGCCCGTCACCTTGGCGCTCATGGCGCGCGGGTTCACGTCGTGCGTCACCATCAGCCAGAGCGCGTCGTCGACCATCTTCTCGTGGACCTTGCGCAGCACCTTGGTCTGCTCGGCCGGATCGAAGGTGTTGCGGATGCCGTCGAGCAGCTTGTCCATCTCGGGGTCGCAGTAGTAGCCCCAGTTGACCCCGGCGGGAGGCGCGAGATTGCACTGCGAGAAGCGGATGAAGCCGGTGAACGGATCCTGGATGAAGTAGGAGTAGTTCATCGCCGTGGTGCCGAGCGCGGTCGGATGCTTGGCACCGGCACGCCAGATGTTGATCATCGTGTTCCACTCGACGACCTGGAACTCGACCTTGATCCCGACCTCGGCGAGGTTCTGCTGGATGAACTCGTTCATCGGCAGCGGCTGCATCTGGCCCGAGCCGGAGGCCGAGATCAGCACCTTGGTGACGAGCGGCTTGGACGGCCCGTAGCCCGCTTCGGCGAGGAGCTTCTTCGCCTGCGCGGGGTCGTAGCCGATCTTGAAGCTCGGGTTTCCGAACCACTGGTGGCCGGGCGGGAAGAAGCCCTGCGCCGGGATCATCATGCCGCCGAGCAGCTCCTTCATGCCCTCGCGGTCGATCGCCAGATTGGCGGCCTTGCGCACCCGGATGTCGTTCCAGGGCGAGCCCTCGACGCGCGAGAGGTGCCAGGTCCAGTTGTGCGGATAGGCGTTGGTGACGATCTTGAAGCCGGCCTTCTTGAGCGATTCGACGGCGTCCGGCGCCGGCGCCTCGATCCAGTCGACCTGGCCGGAGCGCAGCGCCGCGACGCGGGCGTTCGCCTCCGGCAGCGGCACGAGGACGAGCTTGTCGAGCTTCGGCACCCGCGCCTTGTTCCAGTAGGCCCTGTTGGGCACCATTTCGGCGCGCTCGCGCGGCACGAAGCTCGTCAGCTTCCACGGCCCGGTGCCGGAGGGCATCCTGGCGAAGGCCTCCCAGCTCTTGCCGACCTTCTCCCACTGCGCCGGCGACGACATCATGATCCAGGCGAGCTGATAGAGCAGCGTCGCGTCCGGCGTCTTGGTGACGATCTCGAGCGTGGTCGGATCGACGGCCCGATAGGAGGCGACCGCGGGGATGCGGGTGCGGCCCTGCGCCGACTGGCGCGGATCGTATTGCGGCGCCTTGTCGTCGAGGAGCTTGTCGAGGTTCCACACGACGGCGGCGGCGTCGAACTTCGACCCGTCGTGGAACGTCACGTCGTCGCGCAGCTTGAACGTCCACTTGGTCTTGTCGTTCGGATCGACGCTCCACGACGTGGCGAGGCCGGGGCGGATGTCGGAGGGCTTGTCGGCCGACGACATGTCCCAGTCCACGAGCGCGTCGTAGACCGTGTAGCCCATGAAGCGCATGCCCTCGCCGCCGTTGTCGGTCTGGCCCGTGGTGAGGGGAATGTCGGAGGCCGTCATGCCGATGCGCAGCGTGCCCTGCGCGGCGGCGGGCACGCTCGCGAGCGGCGTCAGCAGCGTCGCGGCGAGGAGGAGTGCGAGAGTCCGGGATCGCATGGTGGTGCTCCTGAAACTGGGATCAGAGCAGAAGACGAACGGCCGAGACCGCGCGTCGATCGTCACTTCGCCGTCGTCATGGCCGGGCTCGTCCCGGCGATCGACGTCGTCCGTGCGGAATACGCGGCCCGTGGACGGCCGGCACGAGGCCGGCCGTGACGCGTTCACGGGATACGGGGGTGCCTCACTCCATCCCGATCGTCGTGAGATCCTGGAACCAGTGCTGCGCCTGGACGAACGTCTTCACCTTGGGCGAGAGCGCGTGCGGGTTGGTGTCGTGCACGACCCAGACCAGCGGCGCGTCGTCGACCACCATGGAGTGGGCGGCGGCCATCAGCTCGTCCTGCTTCATCGGATCGAAGGTGCGCTTGGCCTCGTCGATGACGGCGTCGACCTTCTCGTTCTTGTAGAAGCCCCAGTTGACGCCGACCGGCGCCACCTGGCCCGAGTGGAAGAAGCGGATGATGGCGTAGAGCGGATCGGACGTGACATAGGCGATGTTGTTGGCCGTCAGGCCGGCCGACATCTCGTCCTTGGCGCCCTTGCGCCAGTAGGTGTAGAGCGCCTCCAGCTCGACGACCTTGAAGTCGACCTGGATGCCGATCTCCTTGAAGCTCTCCTGCAGGAACTCGTTCATCGGCAGCGACAGCATCTGGCCGGTGCCGCCCTGCGCGATCACGAACGTGGTCTTGAGCGGCTTGTCGGGGCCGTAGCCGGCCTCCTTCACGAGGCGCTTCGCCTCGGCGAGATCGTACCTGATCTTGAAGGACGGCGCGCCGAACCACGGGCTCGACGGATCGACCTGGCCGACGGCCGGCTTGGCGAGCCCGTTGAGGAGCTCGAGCATGGCGTCGCGGTCGATCGCGAGATTGAGGGCGCGGCGCAGCCGCACGTCGGTCCAGGGCGAGCCGGGCAGCATGCTGAGATGATAGTTCCAGACGTGCGGCGTCACGTTGGTGACGATCGTCATGCCGGCCTGTTTCAGGCGCGGCACGGCGTCCGGAGCGGGTGTCTCGATCAGGTCGACCTGGCCGGCGAGCAGCGCGTTGGTGCGGCTCAGCGCCTCCGGCATGGGGATCAGCACCATGCGGTCGGTCTTCGGCAGGCGGCTCTTGTTCCAATAGTCCGCGTTCTTGACCAGCTCGGCGCGCTCGCGCGGCACCAGCTTGTCGAGCTTGAACGGCCCGGTGCCGGAGGGCGCGGCCGCGAACTTGTCCCAGTCGCGCCCGAGCTTCTCGTACTGGGCCGGGCTCGACACCAGGAACCACAGCATCTGATACGGGAAGAAGCTGTCGACCTCCTTGGTGGTGATCTCGACCGTCTTGGCGTCGAGCTTCTTCCAGCTCGCGACCGAGGGGAGGCGCGGCTTCACCTGGGCGCTCTGGCGCTTGTCGAAATGCGGCGCCTTGTCGTCCAGCACCTTGTCGAGATTCCAGACCACGGCGTCGGCGTCGAAGGCGGAGCCGTCGTGGAACTTGACGCCGTCGCGCAGCGTGAAGCGCCACTTCTTCTTGTCGGTGGCGTCGACCTCCCACTTGGTGGCGAGGCCGGGGATCAGCTTGCCGGGGCGGTCGGCGACGTCCATCTCCCAGGCGACCAGCGGATCGTAGAGCGTGTAGCCGGTGAACTGATACGCGCCGGCGCCGCGGTCGGGCTGGCCCGAGGTGAGCGGAATGTCGGCGAGCGAGATGCCGTAGCGCACGACCGATTCGGCGTGCGCCGGCAGCCCGGCGATCGTCGATCCGGCGACGAACGATCCGACGATCAGGAGGGCCGGGGAGAGACAGCTTTGAAGAAAACGCATCGACGTCTCCAGCGGGGGTGTGGACGCCGGAAAAGCAATAACGGTGCCACTGGCCGGAGGTTGATGCCGAAGGGGTTCGCGCGGTGTCGTCGCGGTGCGGCGCGGAAATGATCAGCGAAAGAGCGAATGCTGGGCAACGGGACGTCGATCCGCGGCGCGAGGCCGCGGCGAAACGGTCGCGACGTACCGTTCGCGGCTGTGGCGACGTCCGACTGCACGGGCCGGTGGGCGGCGCGTGCATACAAGGACGCTGGAGCGGCCGTGTCGTGGCTCGTGGCCGGCGGCGTGGCCGACGCCGTTGGTCGACCCCGCCGGAGCGATCAGGCCGCCTTGCCGCCGGTGAGCGAGGCGAGGAAGCGCGCCACCTCGCTCTTCAACCGTCCGCTCTCGCCGGCGAGCGAACGGGCCGCGTCGTGGACGTTGCTGGCCGCGGTCCCCGAGTCGACCGCGCGGGCGTTGACGTCGCTGATGCTGGTCGCCACCTGGGCGGTGCCGGCCGCGGCCTGCTGGATGTTGCGGGCGATTTCGCGCGTCGCGGTGCCCTGCTGCTCGGCGGCGGCCGCGATGGCGGCGGCGATATCCGAGATCTGCGCGATGGTCGCGCTGATCTCCTTGATGGCGGTCACCGAGTCGGTGGTCGCCATCTGCATGCCGGAGACCTGGCCGGAGATCTCCTCGGTGGCCTTGGCGGTCTGGGCGGCGAGCGCCTTGACCTCCTGGGCGACCACGGCGAATCCCTTGCCGGCCTCGCCGGCCCGGGCCGCCTCGATGGTGGCGTTCAGCGCGAGCAGGTTGGTCTGGTCGGCGACGCTCGTGATCAGCTTGACGACGTCGCCGATGCGGGCGGCGGCCTGCGACAGCGCCGTGATGCGCGCGTCGGTGCGCTCGGCCTGCTTGACGGCCTCGCCGGCGATGCGGCTCGATTCCTGCACCTGGCGGGTGATCTCCTGCACCGAGCTCGACAGCTCCTCGGCGGCGGCCGCCACCGTCTCGACATTGGTCGAGGCCTCCTCGGAGCCGGCCGCGACGGTCAGCGCCAGCGAGCGGGTGTCCTCGGCCGTGCGGGTGAGCTGGCGGGCCGAGTCCTCGAGGCCGTGCGAGGCCGACGAGACGGTCTCGACGATGCCGCCGATGCTCGCCTGGAAGTCGGCGGCGACGCGGTTCAGCGACTCGCGCTTGTCGCGCGCGCCGGCCTCGATATAGACCGAGATGGCGAAGTCCATGTCGATCATCGCGGCCTTCACGAGCGCGCCGATCAGCTTGGTGCGGCGCTCCGCCGCGGAGCCGAACCAGCCGTCCTTGAACTCGGTCTCGATCATCGCGACGAGCCGCACCATCACGTAGCTGTAGCCGCCGATGTACCAGCGCGGCTCCAGGCCGAGCTTGTTGTGGGTCTCGCCGATGCGCTTCACCGAGCGGACATAGTCGTCGCTGAAGTCGCCCTTGACGATGGTCGCCCAGTGCTCGAGCTGCTTCTGCTTGGCGTGGCGCTTGCGCGCGTCGCTCGCGAACATGCCCGACGCGTCCGGGAAGCGATCCACCTGGGCGTAGAACTGATCGAGAATGCCCGGCAGATGCTTCTCGACGAGGGGACGCATCTCGCGCAGCAGGTTGCGGGTCTCGTCGTCGATGTCGGCGAACTGCAGGCGGGCACGAATGTCGGCGTCGCTCATCGGGGGGGCCTTTTTCTCTTCGGCGCGAGTGCGGGGCGTCGGGAGGCTCACATTCCAAATGCAAGATGACAACCTCCGGTAAAAGGAGAATTAAAATAAAACTGATAGTCCATTCTGGTTGCTTATCCGAACACGAGCTAGCCGCGGCGCTGCCGCCGGCGTGGCTCCGCGTCCTTACGGAGTTGAACGGGCCTCGGCGCGCCCCAGATTCACGGTGAGTAGCCCTGCCCGCGGGGCCCGCGGCGGGCCGCTCCTGACCGCGCGAGGAGGCTCGCGATGCGGTGGCGTGAGATGGCGTGCCGGCCGCGGGTGCTGATCACGACCGGATGTCGCTCGACCGGGTTATCGACCGGGTTATCGCGTCCATGGCGCGGCGTCGCGGCGCGTCTGTCGCGGGTGTTCGCGGGGGCGGTCGCGCTGGTGCTGATCTGCCTGGCGACGTCGGCCGCGGCAGCGCCCGATCGGCGCGTCGCGCTGGTGATCGGCAACGACGCCTACGTCCATCTCGGGCCGGAGCGGCAGCTCAGGAACGCCGTCGCCGATGCGCGGCTGATGCGCGACACGCTCGCCGGGCTCGGCTTCGAGGTGATCTTCGTCGCCAATGCCGACCGCCGCACCCTGGTCGACCGCCTGTCCGATCTCGCCGCGCGGGTCGGGCGCGACGACACCGCCTTCGTCTATTTCGCCGGCCACGGGGTCGCGCTGTCGGGCGCCAATTATCTCCTGCCGTCCGACATCCCGGTGCCGCGCGCCGCCGGACGCGGCGAGGAGGGCCGGCTCGCCGAGCACGCGATCGCCGAGGCGAGCGTCGTCGAGCGCCTGGTGCAGGCCGGCGCCCGGGTGTCGATCGTGGTGCTCGACGCCTGCCGCGACAATCCCCTGCAGGGCAGCGACCGCCGCGCCGTCGGCGGCGCGCGGGGCCTGCTGCCGGGCGCCTCGGCGCAAGGGCTGTTCTCGATCTACGCGGCCGGCTTCGGCCAGTCGGCGCTCGACCGGCTGGGACCGGACGACCCGCATCCGAACTCGGTGTTCACCCGCGTCTTCGCCGAGACGCTGAAGACGCCGGGGCTCGACCTCAAGGCGGTGGCGACCGAGACGCGCCGGCGCGTCGTCGCGATGACCCGGGCGGTCGGCTACGACCAGTTCCCCGCCTATTATGATCAGATCGTCGGCGGCGACGTTTTTCTCGCCGGCGGCGATGCCGCGTCCGCGCCGGTCGCACGGCCGACGCAGCCGCAGGGCGAGGGACGGGATCGTGTCGCGGCGGTGGCGCCGCCGGTCGCCCCCGCCGCGCCGCACGAGACAGAGGCGACACCGGCGGTCGGATTCGCGGCGCCCCCGAAGATGCTCGCCGGGCCGCTGAGCGACGTGCAGGAGCGCGCGCTGGCGCCGGGCGACCGCTTCACCGACTGCCCGGGCTGCCCCGAGATGATCGTGGTGCCGCCCGGTCGCTTCGGCATGGGCTCGCCCGACACCGAGCCGCAGCGCACCGCCAACGAGGGCCCGGTCCAGGTCGTGACGATCGCGCGGCCCGTGGCGGTCGGCCGCAGCGAGGTGACGGTCGACCAGTACGCCGCCTTCGTGACGGCGACCGGCCGGCCGACCGCGTCGGCCTGCTACACGCTGGAGGACGGCAATGTGGAGGAGCGCGCCGGGCGCTCGTGGCGCGATCCGGGCTTTGCGCAGGCCGGCGACCATCCGGTCGTCTGCGTCGGCTGGCACGACGCCGCGGCCTATGCGGCGTGGCTGTCGCAGCAGACGGGCCGCGCCTATCGTCTGCCGAGCGAGGCCGAGTGGGAGTATGCGGCGCGCGGCGTGACGGCCGCGGGGCCGGCGCCACGTTATCACTTCGGCGACGACGCGGCGGCGATGTGCGGCTACGCCAACGCGGCCGACCTGACGCTGCGCAACGCGCTCGCGGGCCGCGGCCCGACCCTGTTCGTGCCGTGCCGGGACGACGCCGTCTACACGGCGCCGGCCGGCCGCTATGCGCCGAATGCGTTCGGGCTCTTCGACATGCACGGCAACGCGGCCGAGTGGGCGGCCGACTGCTGGAACGACGGCCATGCCGCCAGGCCGGGCGACGGACGGGCGCGGACGGACGGTGACTGCAGCCGGCGCGTCGTGCGTGGCGGCTCCTGGGTCGACGACGCCCGACGGCTGCGCGCCGCCGCCCGCATCATGAACAAGCCCGACGACCGCAGCGCGATCGTCGGGTTCCGGGTGGTGCGCGACCTGGTCCGATGAACGCCGGTCGTGGCGGCGGCGCCCTCGGTAGCGTCCCCAATTGATGCCGGGCCGTGGTGCCATAGTGTTCACCGGTCCCACCCGAGCCGGTCGTGGCGGTCCGGACGCCGGCGGCTCGCGCGTCCTCTCCGTCTCCGCGCCGGCGCCGCCGCCCGACCGGAGACGTGCCATGCTCGCGCCCGACGAGACCGATGCCGCCGCCATCCTGGACGGATTGATCGCCACGGTCGCCGGTCCGGGCGTGGCGGCGCTCGATCCGACCGCCCTGCGGCGCGATCTCGAGACGGTGCGCACGGCGCTGCGCCGGGCGCGCGAGCTCGACTTCCGGGAGATCGGCGATCATCTCTACGACGGCGTCTACATCGCCGACGGCAGCGGCCGCACCCTGTGGGTGAATCGCGCCTACACGCGCATCACCGGCATCGCGGCCGAGGAGATCGTCGGCCGCAACGTCGCGGATCTGCTCGCCGCCGGCCTCTACCGGAACGCCGTGACCCCGGAGGTGATCCGCCGGCGCCGTCAGGTCAACGCGGTCGGCGAGAGTGTGCGCAACGGCACCCGGATGCTGATCAGCGGCAATCCGCTGCTCGACCACGACGGCGAGGTCAAGATGGTGATCGTCGTCGATCGCGAGATCACCGACCTCTCCGTCATGCAGGCCGAGCTGGAGGCGACCCAGGAGAAGATGAAGGCGGTGGCCGACGCGACCGTGAAGACCAGCCGCGAGATCGAGCATCTGCGCCGCCAGGTGCCCAGCCACAGCCTGCTCGGGCGCAGCGCCGCGATCCGCACCGTGTTGACCCAGATCGAGCAGGTGGCCGACCTCGACGTGACGGTGCTGATCGGCGGCGAGACCGGCGTCGGCAAGGAGGTGGTCGCCGACGAGATCCACCGCCGCGGCAACCGTCGCAACCGCCCCTTCATCAAGGTCAACTGCGCGGCGATTCCGGCGAGCCTGCTCGAGTCCGAGCTGTTCGGCCACGAGAAGGGCGCGTTCACGGGCGCCGCCGGCGGTGGCCGCATGGGCCTGTTCGAGCTCGCCGACAAGGGCACGCTGCTGCTCGACGAGATCGGCGAGATGCCGATCGAGCTGCAGTCGAAGCTGCTGCGGGTGATCCAGCACAAGGAGGTCACCCGGGTCGGCGGCACCCGCCGGCAGCGGCTCGACGTCCGCATCCTCGCCGCCACCAACTGCGACCTGCGCGACCACGTCCGGCAGGGCCGGTTCCGCGAGGATCTGTTCTACCGGCTCGACGTGTTCCCCATCACGCTGCCGCCGCTGCGGCACCGGCCCGAGGATGTCGAGGTGCTGGCCGGGCACTTCCTCGGCACCGACAACGCCAAGTACGACAAGGCGGTGCGGATCAGCCGGCAGGCGCTCGACATGATGGCGCATTACGCCTGGCCCGGAAACGTGCGCGAGCTGCGCAACCTGATGGAGCGGCTGGTGATCGTCTCGGAGCGCGGCACCGTGATCGACGAGGCGCTGCTGGCACCGCTGCTCGACCTGCCGACCGGCGGCGGCGCCGGCACCGAGCGCAGCCTCCAGGCGATCGTCGCCGAGGCGGAGCGGCGCGCCATCGCGGGGGCGCTGGCGGCCGGCGGCAGCACCCGGCGGGCGGCCGACCTGCTCGGCATCGACCAGTCGACCGTGGTGAAGAAGGCCAAGCGCCTCGGGCTGCGCATCGCGCGATGATGTCCGTCATCGGGGCGATGCGGTTCGGCATCGCCGCCGTCTCCGCGTCGCGGTGCGGCCGGACGCGCCGCATCCCCGGATCGCGATGACGACGGTCATCGCCGGATGCCGAAAAGCCCTTGTGACGTCGTCGATCGCCGCTGGCTTTGGTCTTGCAGTCCGTCCTTTCGCACACTGCGAGGATCAGACCGCATGACCAGACAGATCATCACCGTCGCCACCACGGGCGCCTTTCCCACCAAGGAGCACAACCCCAACATCCCGCTGACCCCGAAGGAGATCGCCGCCGATGTTCACGAGTGCTGGCAGGCCGGCGCCGGGATCGCGCATCTCCACATGCGTGACGCGGAGGGCCGCGGCACCATGGACAAGGACCGCTTCGCCGAGACGGTGGCGCTGATCCGCGAGCGCTGCGACATCGTCCTCAATCTCACCACATCGGGCGACCTGAACGCCACCGACGAGACCCGCATGGCGCATCTGATCGCGCTCGAGCCGGAGCTCGCCTCCTACGACTGCGGCTCGATGAACTGGATGCACACGACGCTGTTCATCAACCATCCGAGCTTTCTGGAGGCGCTCGGCCGGACGATGGGCGCGCACGGCGTGCGGCCGGAGATCGAGGTTTTCGACGCCGGCATGTTCTACAACGCCCAGCACTACATGAAGAAGGGCGTGATTCCGTCGCCCGGCTATTTCCAGTTCGTCCTCGGCGCCGCCGGCGGCATCGCCGCGACGGTCGAGAACCTGGTGTTCCTGAAGGGCCTGCTGCCGGCCGACGCCAAGTGGTCGGCGTTCGGAATCGGCGCCGCGCATCTACCGATCCTCTACGCCACCATCGCGCTCGGCGGCAATGTCCGGGTCGGGATGGAAGACAACGTCTTCTACGCCAAGGGACGGCTGGCGAAGTCGAACGCCGAGTTCGTCGAGCGGGCGGCGCGGCTGATCCGCGAGGCCGGCAACGCGGTCGCGACCCCGGCCGAGGTGCGCGAGATCCTGGACCTGCGGCGCTAGGGGGCGACGATGATCAGAACCATCGGGGTCGTCGGCGCCGGGACGATGGGCCACGGCATCGCCGCGGCCTTCACGCTCGGCGGTTTCGACGTGAGACTCCAGGATCCGAGCGCGGCGGTGCTCGCTGCCGCCAAGCCGCTGATCCGCGAGGAGCTCGACCTTCTGGTCGAGGAGGCCTACGTCGACGCCGCGGCCGCGGCCGCGGCTCTCGACCGCATCGTGCCGGTCGCCGACCTGAGCGAGGCGGTCGCGCCGTGCGACTTCGTCGTCGAGGCGGCACCGGAACAGCTCGAATTGAAGCAGTCGCTGTTCGCCGAGCTCGACGCGATCTGCCGGCCCGACGCGGTGCTGGCCAGCAACACCTCGAGCCTGCCGCTCGACGCCATCACGGCCCGACTCGGGCCGGAGCGCCGGCGCCGCACCATGGTGACGCACTGGTACAACCCGGCGCATCTGATGCCGATCGTCGAGCTCTCCTTCTTCGGCAACATGCCGGAGGCGGTCTACGCCGAGATCGAGGCGCTGCACCGCGCCGTCGGCAAGCAGACCGTCAAGGTGCTCAAGGACGTGCCGGGGCTGGTCGCCAACCGCATCCAGCAGGGCGTCGCCCGCGAGGTGTTCTCGATCATCGAACAGGGCATCGCCGCGCCCGAGGACGTCGACCGCGCGCTGAAGTTCGGGCCGGCGTTCCGCTACGCCACCACGGGCCAGCTCGAGGTGGCCGACTTCGGCGGCCTCGATATCTGGTGCGTGGTCGGCGACAACCTGCTCGCCGTGATGGACGACTCCCGCCGCGCCAACGCGATGCTGCGGGCCAAGGTGCGGGAGGGAAAGCTCGGCCTCAAGTCCGGGGAGGGGTTCTTCACCTATCCGCCCGACCAGGTCGCGGCGATCCGCAGGCAGTTCATGCGCAAGCTCGTCCATCAGCTCAAGGCGTCCGCGTTCTACGCCTGAGCCGCGTCGGAACCGACAAGAACACACGAGGGAAAAACAGATGCTCTGGCGACTGTCGAAGTCGTTTCAATTCGCCGCGGACCGTTACATTCCGGACTCGTTCGTCTTCTGCGTCATCCTCACTCTGCTCGCCTATGTCTGCGGCCTGATGGTGAGCCCGGACAAACCTATGGGACTGGTGGTCGGCTGGTACAACGGCCTGTGGTCGATGATCGGCTTCGCCTTCCAGATGTCGTTCATGGTGGTGTGCTGCGGCGCCGCCGCCAAGGCGCCGCTGATCGAGCGCGGGCTCGCCGCGGTGGCCCGCCTGCCGCGGGCGCCGTGGGTCGGCATGATCGTGCTGCTCGTCTTCGGCTTCGTCTCCAGCCTGATCAACTGGGCGTTCTCGACCATCCTGACGCCGATCCTCGCCATGCAGCTGTCGCGCAACGTCAAGGGGATGCATTTCCCGCTGATGATCGCGGCCGGCTATGCCACGATGGTGATCGGCCAGACCTGGGGCCCGAGCGCCAGCGTCTACGCCCTGGTCGCCACCAAAGGCCACTTCCTGGAGAGCTCGATCGGCGTGTGGACCCAGGACCAGACGGTCTACAACCCGGTCAACACCACGATCTTCTTCATCATGGTGGTCACCGTGATCCTGATCGGTGTGTTCACCCGGCCGCCGGCCGAGGAGGTGATCGCCTTCGCGCCGAAGCAGGAGCCGGTTCCGGTCGTCGAGGCCGAGGAGGAGGCGGGCGAGCGGACCTTCGCGGACCGCATGAACGAGAGCCGCATCCTGATGCTGATCATCGGCGTTGCCGGCATCGCCGTGATCGTCGACAGCGTCGTCACCAAGGGACTGATGAAGTCGCTCGACTTCAACTTCGTGATCTTCCTGTTCCTGACCCTCAACGCGTTCCTGTACAACACACCGCGCCGCTTCGTCGCCGCCTTCAAGGACATGATGCGGCCGGCCGCCGAAGTGATGCTGCAGTTCCCGTTCTACGGCGGGATCATGGGCATGATGACCGCCTCCGGTCTCGCCAAGGTGCTGGCCGGGCTGCTGATCCAGGTCGCGACCGTCGACACCATCTATCTCTGGTCGTTCCTGTCGGCCTGCTTCATCAACCTGTTCATCCCGTCGCAGGGCGGACAGTGGATCGTCCAGGGGCCGATTCTCACCGAGGCCGCGCTCGCCCTGAAGGCGAACATGCCGCTGGTGTTCAACGCCTTCGTGCACGGCGACGAGGCCACCAACCTGATCCAGCCGCTCTACGTCATTCCGGCGCTGGCGCTGGTCGGCATGAAGCTCAAGGAGGTGTGGGGCTTCATGGCGTTCATCTGCATGTTCTGGATCGTCATCGTCGGCACCTGCTTCCTGGTGCTGCCGAAGCTGATGATGTGAGCGGGGCGGGTGCTCCGGCGGTGTCGCCGGGGCGGGCGCCGAGGTTGTTGGCACCAAGACGCGAAAGCCGGCGGTCTCGCGACCGCCGGCTTTTCTCCGAGGATTTGTGCGGCGTGCGGTGCCGTTCAGGCGGCGCGGATCTTCGTCAGGAAGGCGTCGACCTCGCCACGCAGCTTGTCGGCCTGGACGTTGAGCACCGCGGCGCTGGAGCGCACTCCCCCCGCCGCCGTGCCGGTCCGATCGGCGCAGCTGCGCACCCCGGCGATGTTCTCGGACAGGCTCTGGGTGCGGCGCGCGGCCTCCTGCGTGTTGCGGGTGATCTCGGCCGTCGCCGCACCCTGCTCCTCGACGGCGGCCGCGATCGAGCTCGCCACCGTCGACACCTCGGTGATGGTCGCGCCGATGCGCCGCATGGCGGCGAGCGCCCGGTCGGCGACCTCCTGGATGGCACCGATCTGGCCGGAGATGTCCTCGGTCGCCTTGGCGGTCTGGCCGGCGAGGTTCTTCACCTCGGAGGCGACGACCGCGAAGCCCTTGCCGGCCTCGCCGGCGCGGGCCGCCTCGATGGTGGCGTTGAGCGCCAGCAGGTTGGTCTGGCTGGCGATCGCCGTGATCAGGCTGACGATCTCGCCGATCTTGTGGGCCGCGTCGGTGAGGCCCTGCACGGTCGCGTCGGTCTCCTCGGTCTCGGCGACGGCGCGCTTGGCCACCACGGCGGCGTGGGTCACCTGGCGGCTGATCTCGCCGATCGACGACGACAGCTCCTCGGAGGCGGCCGCGACGGTCTGGACGTTCTGCGAGGCCTCGTCCGAGGAGGTCGCCGCGTCGCGCGCCTGGCCGTTGGTCTGCTCGGCCGTGGTGGTGAGCGTCTCGGAGGTGCGGCGCATCTCGCCCGCGGCGGAGCCGAGCGCCGAAAGCGCCTCGCCGATGCCGGTCTCGAACTCCGCGATGGCCTGCTCGATCGCCTGCTGGCGCTGTGCGGTGGTCTCGTGGCGGCGGCTCTGCTCCGCCTCGATGCGGGCCTTCTCGACCGCGTTCTGCTTGAAGGTGGCGAGCGCGGCGGCGAGGCTGCCGATCTCGTCCCGGCGGTCGAGATAGGGCACCTCGGTCGACAGGTCGCCGTCGGCGACCTGCACCATGGCGGTGCGGATGCCCTGCAGCGGCCGGATCACCCGGCGGCGCACCATCACGATGCCGCCGGCGGCGAGCGCGAGCGCCCCGACGAGCAGCGCGAGGCGGACGATCAGGGTGGTGCGGGCGGCGGCGACCTGCGCCTGGGCGTGGTCGCTCGCCGCGTCGAGCGCCGTCTCGGCGAGCGCGACGACGACCATCAGGCGCTGCGCCGCGTCCCAGGCGGACAGCGGCACGTCGAGCGGCTGGCCGGAGGCCGCGGCGGCGAGCACGCGCTCGCGCAGCGCGCCGAGCTCGGGGGCGAAGTAGGCGGCCTTCGCCTTCGCCATCGCGATCGCGACCGGCGAGCCGGGCGCGAGGCCGACGGCGGCGCTCTCCAGAAGCTGCCACGCCGCCTCGGTGCGGCCGACACGGGTGTGGACGGTCTGCACGGTCTCGGGCGGGATGCGGTTCTTGAAGGCGAGCGCGTTGCTGATCACGATCGAGATGTCGCCGCCCTCGGCGCGCACCAGCCAGGCCGCGTCCTTGATCGCCATCATCTGGTCGACGACCGCGTCCTCGTTGCGCGACTGGACCGTCAGCGTGTTGCCGATCGTGTCGAGCGTGCCGATCAGCGCGTTGGAGGTGGCGAGGAACTCCTTGGCGAGGCCCGGCTTGCGCTGCGCCTTCGGCTTGCCGAAGTCCTCCAGCGCCTGCTTGTCGAACGTGTCGATCGCATCGGTCAGCCGGGCGAGGTCGCCGACCAGCGCGTCGCGACCGGGAAAGTCGATCTTCGGCAGGATGGTCAGGGTCTCGCGCAGCGCCGGCATCGCCGTCGTGCGCGACTGTGCGATCAGCTTGAGCTGGCCCGGGTCCGGCATGCCGTCGGTGCTCAGCGCGCGGGCCGTGAACGACTGCTTGACCCGCAGGGCGGCCATCGCCCGGAACATCTGCCGGGACGCATCGGCCGTGTCGGCGAGGCGGGTGGCGGTGCGGTCGGTCCGCCAGGCCTCGAACGCCCCCGTCGCGAGGACGAGGACGATGATCGAGGCCATGAGCGCGATGACGGAGGTGAGAAGAACGTTGGTGGACAGTCGCGACGACATAGTGGGGGCACCCGTGTGTTGTGCCTGGAACCTTAGTTCCTTCGGATTAATCGGGGGTTACGCCACGGTCGGGACGAGCACCGTGCGGGCCGATACGGTCGTCCTGCACCCGTCGCCGACGCAAAAACACCCGCCGCGGGGCCTCGGCGGGTGTTTTCTGGTCGAGTTGCTGAAGGCTTGCTTCAGGCGGCGCGGATCTTTTCCAGAAAATCGTCGATCCGGTTCCGCAGCGTGTCGGACTGGGTCTTCAGGATCTCGGCGCTCGCCTTGACGCCGCCCGCCGCCGTGCCGGTCTCGCCCGCGCAGGCCTGCACGCCGGAGATGTTCTCCGACACGCTGCGCGTGCGGCGGGCCGCCTCCTGCGTGTTGCGGGTGATCTCGGCGGTGGCCGCGCCCTGCTCCTCGACGGCGGCCGCGATCGAGCTCGCCACGCTCGACACCTCGCCGATCGTCGTCACGATGCGGCGCATCGCGGCGAGTGCCCGGTCGGCCACCTCCTGGATCGCGCCGACCTGGCCGGAAATGTCCTCGGTCGCCTTGGCGGTCTGGCCGGCGAGGCTCTTCACCTCGGAGGCGACGACCGCGAAGCCCTTGCCGGCCTCGCCCGCGCGGGCGGCCTCGATGGTGGCATTGAGGGCCAGCAGGTTCGTCTGGTTGGCGATCGCCGTGATCAGGTTGACGATCTCGCCGATCTTGTGGGCCGCGTCGGTGAGGCCCTGCACGGTCGCATCGGTCTCCTCGGTCTCGGCGACGGCGCGCTTGGCCACCGTGGCGGCGTGGGCGACCTGCCGGCTGATCTCGCCGATCGACGACGACAGCTCCTCGGAGGCGGCCGCGACGGTCTGCACGTTCTGCGAGGCCTCGTCGGACGACGCGGCGGCGTCGCGCGCCTGGCCGTTGGTCTGCTCGGCCGTGGCGCCGAGCGTGTCGGAGGTGCGGCGCATCTCGCCGGCGGCGCTGCCCAGCGCCCCGAGCGCCTCGCCGATGCCGATCTCGAACGCCGCGATCGCCTCCTCGATCGCCACCTGGCGACGCGCGGCCTGCTCGCGGCGCTTCTCCTGCTCCTCCTCGAAGCGGGCCTTCTCGACGGCGTTCTGCTTGAAGGTGCCGAGCGCCGCGGCGAGGCTGCCGATCTCGTCGGTGCGGTCGAGATAGGGCACCTCGGTCGTGAGGTTCCCGTCGGCGACCTTCACCATCGCGGCCTGGATGCCCTGCAGGGGCCGGATCACCCGACGCCCGACCATCACGATGCCGCCCGCGGCGAGCGCCAGCGCGCCGACCACGAGGCCGAGGCTGATCCACAGATTGGTGCCGGCCGCCGCCACCTGGGCGCCGGCGTGATCGCCGGCCGCGTCGAGCGCCGCCTCGGCGACCTTGGTGAGCAGCAGGAGCCGCGGCACCGAGTCGAGCGTCCACTCGCCGACCGGAAGCGTGATCGGCTGGTCGGCGGCGCCCAGCATGGCGACGATGCGGTCGCGCTTGGCGACGAAATCGGCGCCGAGGAAGCCGTCCTTGGCGGGCCGGATGGCGGCCGTCACGGGCGAGCCCGCGGGCAGCCCGATCGCGGTCGCCTCCATCATGTCGAAGCCCGACTGGACGCGGCCGATGTTGCGCTGGAGCGTCGTCAGCGCGGCGGCGTCGAGATGCTTCTTGGCGGCGAGCGCGTTCGACATCGCCACCGAGATCTCGCCGCCGTCGACCCGCACCAGCCAGGCGGCATCCTTCAGGGTCATCATCTGGTCGATGAAGGCGTCGCGGCCGCGCGCCGCCGCGTCGATCGCCCGGCCGGCCTTCTCGATGACGGCGATCAGCGCCGTGGCGGTCGTCGCGAGCTCCTTGCCGAGATCGGCGCGGCGTTGCGCCTTCGGCTTCATGACCTCGGCGGCGGCCTCCTGATCGAGCGCCAGATAGGTCTGCGACAGCCGGGCGAACTCTTTCGCGAGCGCGTCGCGGTCGGCGAAGTCGATGGTCGGCAGCAGCCGCGACACGGTCCGCAGGGCCGGGCGGCCGGCCGTGCGGGTGTCCTCGATCTGCTTGAGCTGGGCCGGCTCGACGACGCCGTCGAAGGCGAGCGCCCGCGGGATCAGGGCGCGGCCGAGCCGCAGATTGGCGAGCGAGCGGAACAGGTCGTGCGACACCTCGGCCACGTCGGCGAGGCGTTCGGCCGTCGCCTGCCGACGCCAGGCGTCGACGGCGCCGACGGCGAGAACCAGAACCAGGATGGCCGACATCAGGAGGATGACGGATTTCAGAAGAACGTTCGACGAAACGCGATGAAGCATGGGGGACCGCTCTGCATTCGAGGCGGTGGAACTATGAAGTCAGTCCCTTAAGCGCTCGTGAAATCTGCGGTCGGCCGCAAAGCGTTTCGAATGACGTTCTTCCGTTGCCCGGATGAGCGCTGTCTAGCCTCTCTAGATCGATCTTACTATTTTTGGGCCGCCGACGGCACTGCTCCGCGCGCCGGCCGCCGCCCCACCGGAGACAACCACATGGCCAATCGACACCGCGGCGAGATCGAGGCCGAGCTCGGCGGCGTGCGCCGGCGCCTGGTGCTGACGCTCGGCGCGCTCGCCGAGCTGGAGAGCGCCTTCGGGGCGGACGATCTCGTCGCGCTGGCCGAGCGCTTCGCGACCGGCCGCCTGGCGGCGCGCGATCTGACGCGCGTCGTCGCCGCGGGACTGCGCGGCGCCGGCGACGGCGTGACCGACGCCGAGGTCGCCGCCATGACGACGCCGGGCGGGGCCGCCGGCTTCGTCGCGATCGCGGCCGACTTGTTGGCCGTGACGTTCGGCGAGGTCGCGCCCGCTGCACCACCGCGGTCGTTGGCGCCGGTGGGCGGGGCGGGGGCCGCCCCGAACCCTCCTTCGCCGCAGGACGCCGGCAGCCGCTGACCGGCACGTCGCCCGACCCGGCGCGCGGCCGCGCGCGGCGGGGCGCGCCGGCGGCGCCGTTTCCCTGGGACGAGGCGATCGGCCTCGGCCTCGGCGTCCTGCGGCTTTCTCCCGACGCCTTCTGGCGAATGACGCCGCGCGAGCTCGCGCTGGCGCTGCGGGCGCGTGGCTTCGGCCTCGCCGTCCCGATCGACCGCACCGCCTTCGACGATCTGATGAGGAGACATCCCGATGGCTGACGATCTCGACCCCTCCGGGCTCTCCCGGAGCCTCGCCGGCGATTTCGACGAGACCGAGCGGCGCGCCGACGCGCTGTCGCGGCGGCTCGTCGATCTGCAGATCAACGCCAAGGGGTTCTCCTCGGCGATGTCGGGCGCGCTCGTCTCGGCCGTGTCGGGGAGCAAGCAGCTCGACGACGTGTTCAAGTCGCTGGTGCTGCGGCTCTCCGATCTGACGCTGAAGTCGGCGCTGACGCCGCTGACGAGCGGGATCGCGAGCGGCCTGCAGGGCTTGCTCGGAAGCCTCACCGGCGGCGGCGCCGTGTCGGCGCGGCTCGGCGTCGGCGCGGCGAACGGCGCGATAAAGCCGTTCGCGGCCGGTGGCGTGATCGGCACGCCGACCTACTTCCCGCTCGCCGCCGGCGGGCTCGGGCTCGCCGGCGAGGCGGGGCCGGAGGCGATCGTGCCGCTCGCCCGCGCCGCCGACGGCCGGCTCGGCATCGCCGGCGGGGGGGGCGGCAGCACCCAGGTGACCGTCAACATCGCGGCCCGCGACCCGGCGAGCTTCCGCGGCTCCGAGGTCTACCTGACCGGCCAGATCGCCCGCGCCGTCGCCCGCGGCCGCCGCGGGATGTGAGCAGACGACGTTTTGCTGTTCTCGTCATGCCCGCGCTCGTCGCGGGCATCCACGTCTTCCTTGATGCTTGGAAGATCGTGGATGGCCGGGACGAGCCCGGCCATGACGACGACGATACACCACGGACCGCCGGGCGGTCGCTGATCATCAGGCAATGCCATGGCCGCGTTTCACGAAGTCCTGTTTCCGCTCGACGTCGCGCTGAAGAGTGCCGGGGGGCCGGAGCGGCGGACCGAGATCGTCACGCTCGGATCGGGGCGCGAGGAGCGCAACGCGCGCTGGGCGCATTCGCGCCGCCGCTACGACGCCGGCTACGGCGTCAAGACGCTCGCCGCGCTCTCCGCGGTCGTCGCCTTCTTCGAGGAGCGGCGCGGCCGCCTGCACGGTTTTCGCTGGCGCGACCGGGTCGATCATTCCTCCGCCGTGACGGGCGCGCCGACGCCGCTCGACCAGCCGATCGGCACCGGCGATGGATCGACCACGACCTTTCCGCTCGTGAAGACCTATGGCGGGCTGCACGCGCCGTATCGCCGGCCGATCGTCAAGCCGGTCGCCGGCAGCGTCTTGGTCGCCGTGAACGGCGTGGCGCAGGCGGACGGAACGCAGGTCTTCTGCGATCCGGCGACCGGCGTCGTGACGTTCCTGACCGGCCACGTGCCGGCGAGCGGCGCCGTGATCACGGCCGGCTTCCTGTTCGACGTGCCGGTGCGGTTCGACACCGACTATCTGGAGATCGACCTCTCCGCCTTCGAGGCGGGTGCGATTCCGACGATTCCGCTGATCGAGATCCGGCCGTGACGACACACACGCCTCACGAACGGAGGGAGCGATGAGACGGATTCCGGAAGCTCTGCGCGACTTGCTCGCCTCCGGCGTCACCACGCTGTGTCGCTGCTGGCGGGTGGTGCGGCCCGACGGCGTGACGCTCGGCTTCACGGATCATGACGCGGACATCCTGCTCGACGCGACCCCGTGCCGGGCCGGCAGCGGGCTCGACGCCTCGGAGGCGACGGCGCGCTTCGGCCTGCAGGTCGACGGCGGCGAGGTGTTCGGCGCGCTCGCCGACGACGCGCTGACCGAGGCCGATCTCGCCGCGGGGCGCTACGATGCGGCGACGATCGAGACCTGGCTGGTCGACTGGAGCGCGCCGTCGACGCGCCTGCTGCTCGCCGTCGGGACGCTCGGCGAGGTGCGTCGCGACGGCACGGCCTTCACGGCCGAGCTGCGCTCGCTGTCGGAAAAGCTCGCCCAGGAGAGCGGGCGCGTCTACACGGCGGCCTGCACGGCCGATCTCGGCGACGCCCGCTGCCGGGTCGATCTCGGCGCGGCGGGCTTCTCGGCGAACGGAACGGTCGCGGGCCTCGAGGCCACGTCTACAATTCGGGTCTCGGGGCTGACGAGCTTCGCCGACGGATGGTTCACGGCCGGTCGGCTCGCCTTCACGAGCGGCGCCAATGCCGGGCTCGCCAGCGAGGTGAAGCGGCACGCCGTCGACCCGGCCGGCGTCGCCGTCGCGCTGTGGCAGGCGATGCCGGAGCCGATCGCACCCGGCGACGCCTTCGTGATCACGGCCGGTTGCGACAAGCAGTTCGCCACCTGCCGCGATCGCTTCGCCAACGTCGACAACTTCCGCGGCTTCCCGCACATCCCCGGCAACGACTACGTGATCAGTCACGCCTGAACGAGGGGCAAGTTAGAAAGTTCTGGACCTCGGTGCGCGGCGCTACCCCCCTCCCTGTCCCTCCCCCACAAGGGGGGAGGGAACGCAGGAGCTGCACCGCTCTCGGCAAGGCAACGCCGGCCATCGATTCCACGTTTCCGGATAGATCTCGACAGCTCGCCGCGCCCTGCTCCCTCCCCCCTTGTGGGGGAGGGGTGGGGAGGGGGGTGAGCGCCGAACTCCGCGTCGACCGAACTCCTGATGAGCTCCACCATGCCCACCTCTACACTCATCACTCGCGAAGACATCGTCGCCGAGGCGCGGCGGTGGATCGGGACGCCGTACCGGCACCAGGCGTCGCTGCAGGGCGTCGGCTGCGACTGTCTCGGGCTTCTGCGTGGCGTCTGGCGGGCGTTTCACGGCGACGAGCCGGAGCCGGTGCCGCCCTACACGCCCGACTGGGCCGAGGCGACCGGGCGCGACACGCTCGTCGCCGCCGCGACCCGGCATCTGATCACGATCGATGCGGCGGCGATGCGTCCCGGCGACGTCCTCCTGTTCCGCTGGCGCGCCGGCCTGCCGGCCAAGCACGCCGCGATCGCCACGTCCGACACGACCATGGTGCACGCCCACGACGGGGCTGCCGTCGCCGAGGTGGCGATCGCCCCGTGGTGGCGCCGCCGCGTCGCCGGCACCTTCCGGTTTCCGGGCGTGATCGACTGAACCGCCGTGCAAGCGTCGCCGCGCGGCGCCGCAGACCCATCAGGACGTCCCCATGGCCTCGCTCGTTCTCTCGACCGCCGGCGGTGCCGTCGGCGGTGCGCTGTTCGGTCCGGTCGGCGCGCTGGCGGGTCGCATCGCCGGCGCCGTGGTCGGCAACGCGCTCGATCATTCCTTCTTCGCCGGCGGCGGCAGCGCGCGCGACCGCAGCATCGAAGGTCCGCGGCTCGCCGATCTCGACGTGATGGCGTCGACCGAGGGCGCGCCGATCCCGCGCCTCTACGGCCGCGCCCGCCTCTCCGGCCAGGTGATCTGGGCGACCCGGATCGAAGAGGTCGCGACCGTCACCCAGGAGACGACCACGACGGGCGGTGGCGGCGGGGGCGGCGGCGGCAAGGGAATCGGCTCGTCGGGCGGCGGTGGCACCACGACCACCACGACGACGACCTACAGCTACTATGCGAGCTTCGCGGTCGGCCTGTGCGAGGGACCGGTCGGGCGCATCGGCCGTGTCTGGGCGGACGGCGCGATCCTCGACCTGACGACCGTCACGATGCGCATCCATCGCGGCGACGAGAGCCAGGCGGCCGATCCGCTGATCGTCGCGACCGAGGGCGCGGCCGGCACGCCGGCCTATCGCGGCCTCGCCTACGTGGTGTTCGAGCGGCTGCCGCTCGCCCCCTACGGCAACCGCATCCCGCAGCTCGCCTTCGAGGTGATGCGCCCGGTCGGCGATCTCGAGCGCATGGTGCGGGCCGTCACGTTGATCCCCGGCACCACCGAGTTCGGCTACGCGCCCTCGACCGTCGTGCAGCTCCTCGGGCCCGGCAGGACCGGCGCGGAGAACCGTCACGTCGCGGTGGCCGTGTCGGACGTCGAGGCGGCACTCGACGACCTGCAGGCGGCGTGCCCGAACCTCGCCGAGGTCGCCGTCGTGGTCGCCTGGTTCGGCACGGACCTGCGGGCCGCGCAATGCGAGATCCGGCCCGGCGTCGATTCGGCCGTCAAGGAGACGCATCCGCTCGGCTGGACGGCCGCCGGCCTCGGCCGCGGCGACGCGCATCTCGTCTCGCTGGTCGACGGGCGACCGGCCTATGGCGGCACGCCCTCCGACGACGCGGTTCGGGATCTGATCACCGAGCTGAAAGCGCGCGGGCTGAGGGTCACGCTCTATCCGTTCGTGATGATGGACGTCCCGCCCGGCAACAGCCGTGCCGACCCGTGGACCGGCGCGGCCGGTCAGCCGGCCTATCCGTGGCGCGGCCGCATCACCTGCGACCCGGCGCCGGGCCGCCCCGGCTCGCCGGACGGCACCGCTGCCGCACAGGCGCAGATCGACGCCTTCTTCGGCACCGGCGATCCCGCCGCCTGGCGTTACGGCCGGCTGGTGCTTCATTACGCCTTCCTGGCCGCGTCGGCCGGCGGGGTCGACGGCGTCCTGATCGGCTCGGAGCTGATCGGCCTGACGCGGGTGCGCAGCGCGCCCGGCGTCTATCCGGCCGTCACGGCCCTGATGACGCTCGCCGCCGACGTGAAGTCGGTGCTCGGCCCTGGCACGCTCGTCACCTACGGGGCCGACTGGACCGAGTACGGCGCGCATGTGGTGGATGCGGCGGCGACCGAGGTGCGCTTTCCGCTCGATCCGTTGTGGGCGTCGCCGGCGATCGACGCGATCGGCATCGATTATTATGCGCCGCTCGCCGACTGGCGCGACACCGCCGACCATCTCGATCGGGCGCTCGCCGACGACATCCACGACCGCGCCTATCTGGCTGCCAATCTGCGCCGCGGCGAAGCCTTCGACTGGTACTACGCGAACGCCGCGGCGCGCACCGCCCAGACCCGCACGCCGATCACCGACGGGCTCGGCGAGCCCTGGATGTACCGCCAGAAGGATCTCTGGAGCTTCTGGTCCAATCCTCATCACGAGCGTGTCGGCGGTGTGCGGCTCGCGACGCCGACCGCGTGGGTGCCGAAGTCGAAGCCGATCCGGCTCACCGAGGTCGGCTGCCCGGCGGTCGACAAGGGTGCCAACCAGCCGAGCGTGTTTCCCGACGCGAAATCCTCCGAAAGCGGCCTGCCGTGGTTCTCGACCGGCCGGCGCGACGACCTGATCCAGCGTCGTCATCTCGAGGCGGTGCTGACGGCGTTCGATCCCGCGCACGGCGCCACCACCGCGACCAATCCGGTGTCTCCCGTCTATGGCGGCCGCATGGTCGACCCGGCCGGCATCACGCTGTGGACCTGGGACGCGCGCCCGTGGCCGCAGTTCCCGGCCGCGACCGACGTGTGGAGCGACGGGCCCAACTGGGAGACGGGCCACTGGCTCACCGGCCGGCTCGGCGGCTGCCCGCTCGACGGGCTTCTCGCCACGATGCTGGCCGACGCCGGCGTGACCGGCTGTGACGCCCGCCGGCTCGGCGACGGGCCGGTCGGCGTCGTGATCGACCGCCCGATGACGCCACGCGCCGCGATCGAGCCGCTCGCTGCCGCCTTCGCGTTCGACGCGGTGGCGGACGGGCCGACCCTGGTGTTCCGCCCGCGCGGCGGGCCGCCGGTCGCCGAGATCGACGAGGACGATCTCGTCTGGCCGGACGAGGGGGCGCCGGCCCGGCTGGTACGGGCGCAGGAGACCGAGCTGCCGGTCGCCGTCGCGCTCGGCTTCAGCGACGTCGATGCCGACTATCGGCGGGCCGCCGTGCCGTCACGGCGCCTGGTCGGCGCCTCGCGCCGTCTTCTCGTTGCCGATCTCGCGGCCGTGATGGATCGCGCCGAGGCGGAGCGGCGCGCCGAGATCCGGCTCCAGGATCTGTGGGCCGCGCGTGAGACCGCGAGCGTCGCGTTACCGCCCTCCCGCGTCGCCCTGCTGCCCGGCGACGTGATCGGCCTCACGGTCGCGGGGCGCCGGCGGCTGTTCGAGATTCGCGAGATCGTCGACGCGCAGAGCCGCACCGTGACGGCCCAGTCGATCGACCCGGAGGTGTTCGCGCTGCCGCTCGCGAGCCGCGCGCCGACGACGCCGGCTCTGCCCGCCGCGGTCGGTCCCGCCGCGGTCGTCGCGCTCGACCTGCCGACCCTGCCGGGCGATCCCGACACGGTGCTGGCCCGCATCGCCGTGTCGGCTTCGCCGTGGCCGGGTGCGCTCGCCGTGTGGCGCTCGTTCGACGGCGAAGGCTTCGAGCGGATCGCCACCGCCACGGTGCCGGCCGTGATGGGCGAGACGCTCGATCCGGTGCCGGCCGGCCGGCCCTGGCGGATCGACCGGCACGCCGCCTTCCGGGTGCGGCTGGTGGCGGGCGGGCTCGCCGCGATCTCCGACGCGGCGCTGCTGGCGGGCGGCAACGCGGCCGTGCTGGCGGCGCCCGACGGCGGTTGCGAGGTGATCCAGTTCGCCGCCGCCGAGCTGGTCGCCGCGAGCACCTGGCGCGTGTCGCGCCTGCTGCGCGGCCAGGCCGGCACCGAGCACGCGATCCGGCCGCTTTCGGCCGGCGCGACCTTCGTGAAGCTCGACGACGTGCTGCGGACGGTCGCCCGCGGCCCCGACATGATCGGCCGCCCCATGACGCTGCGCATCGTCGCCGCGAACCGCTCCCACGACGACGCGAGCGCCGTGACGCTGACGATCACGCCGCGGCCCACCATGCTGCAGCCGCTCGCGCCGGTGCATGTCCGCGGTCGGCGGACCACCGCCGGCGTGATGATCACGGTCGTCCGCCGCACCCGCCGCGACGGCGATTCGTGGGAGGTCGCCGAGGTGCCGCTCGGCGAGAGCGTCGAGGCCTACGAGGTCGACATCCTGAACGGCGCCACGGTGGTGCGCACGCTCGCCGCCACGACCCCGACGGTGATCTACGCGGCGGCCGACGAGATCGCCGACTTCGGCACGGCGCAAGCGAGCCTGTCGGTGCGGGTCGTCCAGCTTTCCGCCACGGTCGGCCGCGGCGTCGCCGCCACGGCCGTCCTCTCCGTCCGATAACACCCGATCTCCTGCGGACATCATCATGACCGACACGCTCCATCTCGGGCTGCCGCTGATCGCGGCCGCCCAGGCGCAGAAGCACGTCACCCACAACGAGGCGCTGCACCGGCTCGACGCGCTGGTGATGCTCGCGGTCGTCGACCGCGATCTCGTCGCGCCGCCGGCCTCGCCCGCCGACGGCGATCGTTATCTCGTCAAGGCGACCGGCAGCGGCGCCTTCGCGGGGCACGACGACGCGATCGCTCATTACGTCGACGGCGGCTGGGAGTTCCACGTGCCGGCGGCCGGCTGGCTCTGCTGGGTCGCCGACGAGAGCGTGCTGGTCGCCTGGACCGGCGACGCTTGGCGGGCCGTCGTCAGCGGCGAAGCCGGGGGTGGTGGAGGCGGGGGTGACATCGACGCGCTGCAGAACCTGGCTCTGCTCGGCGTCGGCACCACGGCGGATGCGACGAACCCGCTGGCCGCAAAGCTCAACAACGCGCTGTGGGTCGCCAAGTCCTCGGCCGAGGGCGGCAGCGGCGATCTCCGTTACAAGCTGTCGAAGGAGAGCACCGCCAAGACGTTGTCGCTCCTCTTCCAGACCGCCTATTCGGGACGCGCCGAGATCGGCCTCGCCGGCGACGACGATCTGCGTATCAAGGTGTCGGCGGACGGGACGACCTGGCTCGACGCGCTCGTCGTCGACCGCACGACCGGCGCCGTAGCCCTGCCGAACACCCGACCGACGTCGTTCCGCAACCGCATCGTCAACGGCAATTTCGCCGTCAACCAGCGCAGCGTCTCCGGCACCGTGACGTTGGCCGCGAACGCCTACGGGCACGATCGCTGGAAGGCGGGCGCTGGCGGTTGCTCCTACACGTTCGCGACCTCGGGTCTCGACACCACGATCACCGTCACGTCCGGCACGCTCTGCCAGGTGATCGAGGGCACGGTCGTCGAGGGCGGCGTCCATGTCGCGTCGTGGAGCGGCACCGCGCAGGCGCGCGTCTATCAAGGGGCCGCCGCGGGCGCCTACGCGGCGAGCGGCTTCGTCACCGCGAGCCTCTCGGCCGCCACCAACACGACGATCGAGTTCGGGACCGGCACGCTGACCCGCGTGCAGCTCGAGCCCGGCGTCACGGCCACGGCATTCGAGCGGCGCGACGACGAGCTGCGCCGTTGCCAGCGCTACTACGAGAAGGGCGTGTTCTCGATCGCCCCCGGCAACAGCGGGACGGGTGGCGTGTGGTTCTCGTTCCTGTTCGCGGCCCGCAAGCGCGCCGCGCCGACCATGGCGCTGAGCAACGCCTCGGGCGGTGGATTCAGCAGTCCCTTCGTCAGCCCGAACGCCACCGACGGATTTCAGATCGGCTACACGGCCACGGCGGCGTCCTCCTACTTCACGGCGGACTGGACCGCGACGGCCGAGCTGTGAGCCGGCGTCACCGAGCGCCATGCGCCGTGCGCCGTGCGCCGAGCCGCGCATCGTCCACCACCGCGACCCCGATCGTCCCATCGTCGCACTCGTGTCACGGCGCCGGCCGCGGGCCGGTCGCCACGGAGACTCGCATGACCCCGACCCCCGCGCAGACCGCCGCCGGCTATCGCAATCTGTGGACCAAGGCCGAGATCGTGCCGGCCCGGCGCGCCGCGGCCGCCACGGCCGCGCGCCGCATCCTCGCCGCGAAGGACCGCTATTGGCCGGTCCAGCAGGCGACCGGCGTGCCGTGGGTCGTGATCGGCGCGCTCCACATGCGCGAGAGCGGCCTGTCCTTCGCGGGTCACCTGCACAACGGCGACAGCCTGAACGGCTACACGGTGCGGGTGCCGAAGGGGCGTCCGAAGCTCGGCCACGGCCCGCCCTTCGGCTGGACCGAGAGCGCCGTCGACGCGCTCGTGCTGAAAGGGCTGCAGAGCGTGCCGGCGTGGTCGCTCGAGCGCATCCTCCACGAGTGCGAGCGCTACAACGGCTGGGGTTATCTCGGCAAGGGCAACAGCCCCTATCTGTGGAGCTGGACCAGCCTCTACACGGGCGGCAAGTACGTTCGTGATCACGTCTACGATCCGCACGCGATCGACCGGCAGCCCGGCGTCGTCGCGATTCTCAAGTCGCTCGAAGCCGCCGGCGTCGTGATCACGACCGTGCCGCCGCAGGCGACGCCGCCGAAGGACGCGATCGACCGCGCGACGCGCAAGCAGCGCACGGCTCGCACGGCAGGCGGCGCCGCGGCGGCCGGCGGCGGCGCCGGCGAGGCGGTACAGCGGACCGGCACCGCGCCACCGGCCGATGCCGGCCACGCGCCGCTCGATCCCGTCCTCGCCTGGTCGCTGATCGGGGTCGGCGCCGCGATCGCGATCGTCGCCACCGTCCTGATCGTGCGCCGGACCGCGCTGATCGAGCGGGCCTGGACCGGCGCGGCCGCGTCCCGGCTCGGTCGCGTCGTGCTGAAGCTCACGGGGGAGGTCTGACATGGACTGGGCATCACTCGGAGGCGCACTGGCGCGCGCCGGCGCGCCGATCGTCGGCCGGGCGCTCGGCGGCCCGCTCGGCGGCCTGATCGGAAACGCGGTCGGCGGCGTCCTCGCCGACGCGCTCGGCACGGACGCGACCCCGGAGGCGGTCGGCCGCGCCATCGCGACGACGCCGGCCCCGGACCTGCGACCGAAGCTCGCCGTCGCCGAAAACGAGGCGACGGCGCGCTGGCCGGCGCTCGCCGACATCGCGAAGGCCGAGGCCGAGCTGCAGGGCCGGGTGCTCGCCGAGACCGCCGCGACCATGCGGGCCGAGGCGCTCGCCGGCGATCCGCTGCAGCGCTGGTGGCGGCCCGCCTATGCGTTCGAGCTGACGATCGAGTGCGCGGCGTTCTTCGGCGTGTTGATCTGGTCGCTCGGGCGCGGTGACGCCGGGCCGCTCAACGCGGCGACGAATGCGACCGGCCTCCTCACGCTCTACTGGGGCGCCCGCTTCGCCGTCCTCGGCGTCTACGTCAACGGGCGCACCCGCGAGAAGGAGGCGGCGACGACCGGCCAGCCGGCGCCGAGCGTCGTCGAGACGGTGGTTCGCGCCGTCAAGGGGCGCCGCTGAAGGCGCGGCCGCGCGACGCGGCCGGGGTCGGGTCGTCGGGGCATCGAGGCATCGAGGAACGCGGCGCCGCCCCCGGACGACGCCGGAGCGCCCCGACCGGCCGTCGCCGGTCGGCCCTGTCGCCGCCTCGGTCGGGAGGCTACACTGCGAGGGTCCGGAGTCGCGGCGCGGTCCGGCGCGACGCGAGGATCGGCGGCGAGAATTCGGCGAGGCGAGGCATGAGGACGCGAGCACCGACGGTTGCGGTCGTCACGGCGGTCCTGTCGGCCGGCCTGGCCGCATGGACCTGGCCCTGCATCGCCGCCGACCCCGAGCCGCGTCCGCCCGAGGCACGCGCCACCGAGCCGGGCGCCACCGAGCCGGGCGCCGCGGAGCCGCGCGGCCCCGAGCCGGCGGCCGCCGAGACCAAGCCGGCGACGCGGCCGCACCGGCCGTTGGTGCCGACCCGGACCGACGGCGCCGCCGTCGGCAACGGCAGCGTCACCGGCGCGACCGCCACGACGGCGCCGGCCGGAGCCGCCGCCGCGCCCGCCGGTCCGCGCTGCCTCACCCGGGCCGAGCAGCGCGCCCGCACGGCCGCCAAGCAGGTGGTGCCGCTCGCCAAGGCGGCCAGCGCCGTGAAGGCGCGCCACGGCGAGCTCCTGCGCGCCCGCCTGTGCGAGCAGAACGGCCGCCTCGTCTACATGCTCACCGTGCTGCCGCGCGGCGGCAAGGTGGTCCGCGCCACCGTCGATGCCGGCACCGGGGCGCTGATCTCGGGCCCGTAGCGCGGCCCCGGCCGCCACGGCCGTCGATCGCGCGGGGCGCGCGACGACATCGTCAGGAACCTCCGAGACCCTCCTTCGACCCGAACCCGAACCGAGCAACACGCTGCCGCCACCGTCCGGCCCGCCCCGCCGCCGGCACCGGCATCCAGAGGACCGAGACCATGCGGCTCCTGGTCGTCGAGGACGATCCCGACCTCAATCGCCAGCTCGCCACCGCGCTCACCGACGCCGGCTACGTGGTGGACCGCGCCGCCGACGGCGAGGAGGGGCATTATCTCGGCGAGACCGAGCCCTACGACGCCGTCATCCTCGACATCGGCCTGCCCAAGATGGACGGGCTCTCGGTGCTGGAGAGCTGGCGCCGCGCCGGCCGCGTCATGCCGGTGCTGATGCTCACGGCGCGCGACCGCTGGAGCGACAAGGTGCAGGCCTTCGACGCCGGCGCCGACGACTACGTGGCGAAGCCGTTCCATCTGGAGGAGGTGCTGGCCCGCATCCGGGCGCTGCTGCGCCGCTCGGTCGGCCACGCCAAGTCCGAGTTCCTGTGCGGGCCGGTGCGGCTGGACTCGCGCACCGGCCGCGTGACGGTCGACGGCGCGCCCGTGAAGCTCACCTCGCACGAGTACCGGCTGCTCTCCTACCTGATGCATCATTCGGGCCGGGTGGTGTCGCGCACCGAGCTGGTCGAGCACCTCTACGACCAGGACTTCGACCGCGACTCCAACACCATCGAGGTGTTCGTCGGCCGCATCCGCAAGAAGCTCGGCGTCGACGTGATCCAGACGGTGCGCGGGCTCGGCTATCTGCTCACCCCGCCGGAGGAGAGCCGATCGTGATCTGCCCGGCGACGATGCGCGGCAGCCGCCCGATCACCTCTCCCCAGCGGGGAGAAGTCGACGCGCGCAGCACGTCGGGTGCGGGGGGGGCGAGCCCGCCCACCGGCGTCGCAAACCCTCACCCCGGTCGCGCGCTGTGCTCGCGCCCGACCCTCTCCCCGAGGGAGAGGGTCGAACCGGCGCTCTCGTGACATGCGCGCCAACTCGCTCGCGCTGCGTCTCTTCCTCTCGGCCACGGCGTGGACCGTGATCATCCTGCTCGCCACCGGCATCAGCCTGTCGTCGCTGTATCGGCAGGCCGTCGAGCGTTCCTTCGACCGCCGGCTCGGCGTCTATCTGCGCACCCTGGTGGCCGAGGTCGCGGCGCCCGAGGAGGGGGCCGACCGCGGGCCGTTGTCGCTCGGCGAGCCGCTGTTCGAGCTGCCGCTGTCGGGCTGGTACTGGCAGATCACCCGGCTCGGCGCGCCGAAGCCCGAGACCCGCTCGTCGCGCTCGCTGTGGGACCAGACGCTGCCGCATCTCGCCGACCAGGGCCTCCAGCCCGGGTCGGACGGCAGCCGGCGCTCCTACGTTCCGGGCCCCGAGGACCAGCGGCTGCGGCTGGTCGAGCGCACCGTCGATCTCGGCGACGAGGGCCGCTTCCTCGTCTCGGTCGCCGGCGACCCGCAGGAGATCGACGAGGAGACGCGCTCCTTCGACAACGCGCTCGCCATCACGTTCGTGATGCTGGCCGCCGTGCTGCTGCTGATCACGATGTTCCAGGTGCGGTTCGGCCTCGCCCCGCTCAAGCGCATCTCCGAGAGCCTCGCCGCCATCCGGGCCGGCCGCAGCGAGCGGCTGGAGGGTGAGTTCCCCGACGAGATCGCCCCGCTCGCGCGCGAGACCAACGCGCTGATCGAGGCCAACCGCGAGATCGTCGAGCGCGCCCGCACCCATGTCGGCAATCTCGCGCACGCCCTGAAGACGCCGCTGTCCGTGGTCGTCAACGAGGCGGCGACGCGCGGCGACGACGATCCGCTCGCCCGCAAGGTGCGCGAGCAGGCGGCCATCATGCGCGACCAGGTGACCCGCCATCTCGAGCGGGCGCGGCTGTCCGCCCGTCTCACCGTGGTCGGCACCGTGACCGAGGTGAAGCCGGTGGTCACGGCGCTCGCCCGCACCATGGAGAAGCTGCACCACGATCGCGGCCTCGTCATCGACGCCGACGTGCCGGAGACGCTGCGCTTCGTCGGCGAGCGGCAGGATCTCGAGGAGATGGTCGGCAATCTCGTCGACAACGCCTGCAAGTGGGCGCAGGGGCGCGTCGCCATCGAGGCTGCGCCGGCGCCGCCGCCCGACCGGCGCGCGAGCGCCGGCCTGCGCATCGTCGTCGACGACGACGGGCCGGGCCTCTCGGAGGCCGAGCGCGAGCAGGTCGCCCGCCGCGGCAAGCGGCTCGACGAGACCAAGCCGGGCTCCGGCCTCGGCCTGTCGATCGTCACCGAGCTCGCCGGCCTCTACGGCGGCAAGCTCACCCTCTCGGCCGCGCCGATCGGCGGCCTGCGCGCCGAGCTTCTGCTGCCGGCGGGGTGATCCTGGGATGGTCCGCTCATCCCGGGGCGCGGACCTCGAGGTCCGCGAGCCCGGGATCCATACGCCCGGTGTCGGTGCGTCACGACAGGCAGGGGTTATGGGTTCCGGGCTCGGCGCTTTCGCGCCGCCCCGGAACGACGGTGTGGCCGGGTGACCCGCCGTTCCCGCATCGCTTCGATGCGGCGGCGTGCGGCCTCGCCGGCGGCGCGGCCTGCTAGGCTGCGTGTCCCGCTTCGTCGCCTGCAAGAAAAGCAACACGGAGAGACGCGCCATGAGCGAGACCCTCGGCCACAGCCTGCGCGGCCGCATTCCCTATGCGCCGATCCATCGGCGGCCCGCGTTGAAGCTGCCCGACGGCGCCCGGGTCGCCGTGTGGACTATCGTCAACGTCGAGAACTGGCTCACCGAAGGCCCGATGCCGCGCGCCGTGCTGCCACCGCCGATGGGCCAGCCGCTGCTGCCCGACCTGCCCAACTGGGCCTGGCACGAATACGGCAACCGGGTCGGCTTCTGGCGCTTCCTCGACGCGCTGAACGCCCGCGGCCTGAAGGCGACCTTCGCGATCAACGGCATCACCTGCGAGACCTATCCGGAGGTGTGCGCCGCCGCCCGCGACGCCGGCTGGGACTTCATGGGCCACGGCTTCGTGCAGAAGCCGATGCACACGCTCGACGATCAGCGCGCCGCCATCCGCAAGACCGTCGAGACGATCAGGGCGTTCACCGGCAAGCCGCCGCGCGGCTGGGAGAGCCCCGGCCTCACCGAGACCGACGAGACGATCGACATCCTGGCCGAGGAGGGGATCGAATACGTCGCCGACTGGGTGCTGGACGATCAGCCCCTTCCGATCGCGACACGCGCCGGCCGCGTCGTCTCGGTGCCCTACACGGTCGAGGTCAACGACGTCGTGATCAGCGCCGTGCAGCAGCAGCCCTCCGACGAGATCCTCCGCCGCGGACGTGATCAGTTCGATCGGCTGTATCAGGAGGGCGCGACGTCGCCGCGCGTGATGGCGATCGCCATCCACCCCTATCTCACCGGCGTGCCGCACCGGATCAAGTATCTGGAGGCGCTCTACGACTACATCCTCGGCCACGGCGACGTGGCGATGTGGACGGGGGCGGAGATTCTCGACTGGTACAAGACGCAGGTGCCGGCCTGAGCCTCGGGCCTCCAGCACGGAGTGTCACCGTCACCCTGAGAGCTTGTGAATCTTTCCGGTTTTCGGCGTTTCCGGCCCGGCTAAGTCGTTGATTTGACTCAGGTCGAAAAGTGCAAAAATCGAAACATTCACAGCCTCTGAGGTGCTCGGGCGAAGCCCGGGCCTCGAAGGGCGACGGCCATCGATCTCGGGCCTGCCCGAGATCGACCCCATTGAAGCTCAAGTCGGCGACGCCGAATTGAGTGGCCGTATCCTTCGAGGCCCGGCTTTGCCGGGCACCTCAGAATGACGGGGGAAAGTCAGGCCGCCCGCTCTCACTCCGGCCGGTCGGCCGTGTCGATCGTGATGCGGCCGCCGGCGACGCGGGAGACGCAGGTGCAGAGCTTGGCGTTCGACGCCTTCTCCTGGTCGCTGAAGAACACGTCGCGGTGGTCGACGGTGCCGTCGACCGACAGGATCGGCAGGGCGCACAGGCCGCATTCGCCCTTGCGGCAGTCCGAGATCATGGCGACGCCGGCCGCCTCCAGCGCGTCGAGCATCGTGCGATTCTCCGGCACGACGATCTCCTTGCCCAGCCGCGGGATCGCGACCGTGAACGGCACGGTCGGGAAGCGACCGCTGCAGCCGAAGGTCTCGAAGCGCAGGTTCGCACGCGGGCGCCCGCTCGCCTGCCAGGCGTGCCTGGCCGCCTCCAGCATGCCGATCGGGCCGCAGACATAGAGCTCGCCGTCGGGCGCGAGGCCGGCGATCTCGGCTGTAAGGTCGATGCGGCCGCCGGCCTCGCTGGTGACGATCGTCAGGCGGTCGCCGAGCGCGTCGCGCAGCTCGTCGACGAGGGCGAGATCGGCGGCGCGGCGCGCCGCGTAGACGAGCCGCAGGCGGGCGCCGGCGCGGGCGAGCGCGGTCGCCATGGTGTAGATCGGCGTGATGCCGATGCCGCCGGCGACCAGCAGATAGTCGGGCCGCCCGGTGCCGAGCGGAAACGTGTCGTGCGGCCCGGTGAAGGAGAGCCGCGCGCCGGGGGCGAGCGTCCACATGTAGGCCGAGCCGCCGCGCGACTGTGGCAGGAGCTTCACGGCGATCCGGTAGAGCCCGTCCGTGCACGCCCCGACGATCGAGTAGGAGCGGGTGTCGGGACGCTCGTCGATCCGCACCGTCAGGTCGAGATGGCTGCCCGGCGGCGGCGGTGTGAAGACCGCCGGCTCGATCTCGAACAGGCGGATGTCGGCCGTGAGATCGCGGGTGGCGCGCAGCACGCCGGTCTGCTGGTCGGTTCGCGCGAGCATGATCTCACTCCGCCGCCTGGCTCGGGACCACGCGCGGGCCGGCCTGCTCGGCGTCGAGCATGCGGTCGATCAGCTGACGCGCCCACAGGGCGCCGGCGTCGATGTTGAGATTGTAGAACGGCATGCGCGGATTGCGGTCGATCGCCCTCTGCTGCGCCTCGAGCACGACGTGATCCTGGTCGTAGACGCCCTTGCCGTCGTTCACATGGCCCTTCTGGATCGCGCGCGTCAGCGCGTGATCGTCGCGGCGGAAGTTGCGCACGAAGTTCCAGTGATAGTGGCAGCTCGTCTCGGTCTCCGGCGTGATCGCCGCGAGGAAGCAGCCGTTGACGCCTTGCGAGCGGTCGCCCTCGCGCGCGCCGGTGCCGGTCGGCGCCACGCCGACGTCGCCGGCGATCACCGAGGGCGCCTGGAAATGGATGATCTGCCAGCGGTCGACGTTGCCGGGCTTGCCGAGCAGCTTCGCCCAGAAGGGCGGCGGCGCGATGTCGATCATCCACCGCGTCACGGTCGCGCGGCGGTCCGAATGGGTGACGTCGAACGGGCTCTCCAGGATGGCGTCGTGGCCGATGCTGCCGGCGTGCACATAGGTCTCGTGCGTCAGGTCCATCAGATTGTCGATGACCAGCCGGTAGTCGCATTTCAGCGAGTAGAAGGTGCCGCCCTCGCCGACCCAGTCGGTGCCGTCGTTCCAGTGGAAGTCCGGAATGGTCGCCGGATCGGCGAGCGCCGGGTCGCCCGGCCACACCCACACCAGCCGGTGCCGCTCGGCGACCGGATAGGCGTGCACGCAGGCCGACGGGTTGATGGTCTTCTGGGCCGGCATGAAGGTGCAGCGGCCGTCGCCGTCGAAGACGAGGCCGTGATAGCCGCACACCACCTGGTCGCCGTCGAGGCGGCCGAGCGAGAGCGGCAGCAGGCGGTGCCAGCAGGCATCCTCAAGGGCGGCGACGCGGCCGTCGGAGCGGCGGTACAGCACCATGTCCTTGCCGCAGACCGTGCGGGCGGCGAGCGCGCGGCCGATCTCGTGGATCCAGGCGGCGGCGTACCAGGCGTTGAGCGGGAAGGGACGGCGGGGCGCGGCGGAGCCGGTGGTCGCGTGGGGTGTCATCGGGCGTTTCCTGGCAGTTTCGTTGTTTGGACTAATGCTAGGCGGCGGGGCGCGGTCGAGGCCAGCGGAAAGATGCCCACGATTCCGGTGGGAGCGCCCGGACGGCCCACCAAGGCCTTGCGAAGTCGGGAAAGGTGGGCAATTGCCCACTGCGACGGCCTGTCGCGGCGGCCGTCGAAAGCTGCGGCCAAATGCCCGTTTCGCCGTCACGCGGCCGTCGATTCGGTCTGCTGGATCGGAGCCGGCGGTGGACCGCGGGCCGGCCGCGGACGTATCACCCGCGGGCTTCCATCACGCCGCCGTCGGGCCCGAGGATCGAGCGAGACCATCCGGATGACCGAGACGACCCCGCACCTTTCGAAGTCGCTGCCCAAGGAGCTGCGCCCGTTGCCGATGCTGATCTTCGGCTCGCGCTGGCTGCAGCTGCCGCTCTACATGGGTCTGATCGTCGCCCAGGGCGTCTACGTGATCCTGTTCCTCAAGGAGCTCTGGCACCTCGTCACGCACGCCTTCGACTTCAGCGAGCTGCAGATCATGCTGGTGGTGCTCGGCCTGATCGACGTCGTGATGATCTCCAACCTGCTCATCATGGTGATCGTCGGCGGTTACGAGACCTTCGTGTCGCGGCTCGGCCTCGAGGGCCATCCGGACCAGCCGGAGTGGCTCAGCCACGTCAATGCGAGCGTGCTCAAGATCAAGCTCGCGATGGCGATCATCGGCATCTCGTCGATCCACCTGCTGCGCACCTTCATCGAGGCCGGGGCGCTCGACTCCGGCCGCGGCACTCTCACGGCGACGGGCGTCATGTGGCAGACCATCATCCACTGCGTCTTCATCCTGTCGGCGATCGGCATCGCCTATGTGGACCGCCTGAGCCAGCCGCCGCACGGCGCGCATCATTGAGGTGCCGGTCATTCCGGCGCACGGCGAAGCCGCGAACCCGGAATCCAGCGGCGGAGATCGCGGTCGGGGTTCGATTCCGGGTTCGGCGCTGCGCGCCGCTCCGGAACGGCGCGTTCGGCGACGATCAGATCCGCCGCAGCGGATTGGTCAGCGCCAGCGCCAGGCCGCCGAGCGTGAAGCCGGCGATGCCGAGGAAGACCACCCGGAAGGCGTCGCGGATGTCGCCCTGCACGGCGGCGAGCCGCTCGGGCGGCAGGCTCGCGGCGGCGTCGCGGCCGCGCTGTGCCAGTCCCGAGAAGACCGCCAGCGCCTCCGGATTGTGGAGCGCCAGCCAGCCGAACAGCAGCGTCGCGATGACGGCGGTGCCGAGCCCGGCGCCGATCGAGCGCGAGAATTGCACCGAGCCCGCCGCCTCGCCGAGCCGCCCCGGGCCGGCGGCGCTCTGCACCGTCACCTGCACGACCGCCATCACGGTGCCCATGCAGGTGCCGTTCCAGAACATCATGCCGCCGAGCGCCGGGATCGACATGTGGTCGGCGAAGATCGCCAGCACGACGAGATTGACGGCGGCGAGCCCGAGCCCGACCGAGGGGAACACGGTCGTGTAGCCGGTGCTCGCCATCAGCCGGCCGGTGAGCAGCGAGCCGGTGCCGATCCCGATGGTGAGCGGCACCAGCACGAGCCCCATGGTGGAGGGCCAGGCGCCGCGCACGACGCCGAGATAGACGGGCAGGAAGGTGATCAGCGCGACCAGGGCGGCGCCGTGGCAGGCCGCCATCGCGTCGGCCCGCCAGATCGCCGGCTGCTTCAAGAGGCCGAGCGGGATCAGCGGCGAGGGGGTGCGACGCTCCTGCAGGATCAGCAGCACGAGACTGAGGGCGGCGGCGGCGAGCAGCGCGGCGGCGAACGGCAGCGCCGAGAAGTTCGCCCGCTGCACCTGCTCGAGCGACAACAGCGTCGTCGTCACGAAGGCGGCGAACAGGATCAGCCCGAGCGGATCGGACGCCCAGGCGACGCGCTCGACCTTGCGGACCGGCAGGCGCAGCACCAGCCCCATCGCCAGCACGGCGATCGGCAGGTTGACCAGGAAGATCGAGCGCCAGCCGAAGTGCTCGGTGAGGACGCCGCCGACCACCGGGCCGAACGAGTTCGCCGTGACGGCGACGGCGGCGAGCCAGCCCTGGTAGCGGGCGCGCTCGCGGGGCGGCACCGCCTCGCCGACCAGGGCCTGCGACAGCGTCATCAGCCCGCCGCCGCCGAGCCCCTGCAGGACGCGGGCGAGCGCCAGCGTCTCGATGGTCGGCGCGGCGGCGCACAGGAGCGACGTGACCAGGAACACGCCGAGCGCCACCAGCAGGAGGCGCCGCCGTCCGAAGGCGTCGCCGAGCCGCCCGTAGACGGGCGCCGCGACCGTGGCGGCGATCAGATAGGCGACCACCACCCAGGGGGCGCGCTCGATCTGCCCGGTCGAGGCGGCGATCGCCGGCAGCGCCGTCGCCACGATGGTCTGGTCGACCACGGCCAGGAACATCGGCAGCATGATCGACGGGAAGATCAGCTTGAACGGAGTGCCGGCCGGGGACGGCGCTGCGGGCGGGGGCGGCGGGGGCAGATCGGGGGCGGTCGACACCGGGGTGATCCTGGGGGCGGGGTGGCCGCGGCGCGTTCGCGAGCGTGGAACAAGGGCCGAGCCGGGGAGGCGGGACGCACCTGCCCACATAGGCGGGCCGGTCGGCGCTGCGCAACCCGCACGGCCACGCGGCCCGGCATGCCGCCGTCACATTCCCGCGCGCGTCGCATTTCCTCGTGCGTCACACTCCCGCGCGGATGTGCGATACGGTGCGCCGGCCCCCAACGGAACCGCCCGCCCACCATGCCCGACACGCCCGATGCCATGCCTTCGCCCGCACCCGCCGATCGCGCTCCGGCCGCCGGCGCGCTCTCCCACATCCGGGTGCTCGACCTGTCGCGGGTGCTCGCCGGCCCCTGGTGCACCCAGAACCTCGCCGACCTCGGCGCCGACGTGATCAAGGTCGAGCGGCCCGGCACGGGCGACGACACCCGCGCCTGGGGGCCGCCCTTCGTGGCGGACGCCGACGGCGGGTCGAGCGGCGACTCGACCTATTACGCCGCCGCCAATCGCGGCAAGCGCTCGATCGCGATCGACATCGCCCGGCCCGAGGGGCAGGCGCTGGTGCGCGCGCTCGCGGCGGAAAGCGACGTCGTGATCGAGAACTTCAAGGTCGGCGATCTCGCCCGCTACGGGCTCGACTATGCGAGCCTCGCGCCGACGAATCCGGGTCTCGTCTACTGCTCGATCACCGGCTACGGCCAGGACGGGCCGGACGCGCACAAGCCCGGCTACGACTTCGTCTTCCAGGCGCAGGGCGGGCTGATGAGCATCACGGGCGAGCGCGACGACCGGCCCGGCGGCGGCCCGCAGAAGGTCGGCATCGCCATCGCCGACGTGCTCACCGGCATGTATGCGACGATCGCCATCCTGGCGGCGCTCAACCACCGCAGCGTGTCGGGTCGCGGCCAGTACATCGACATGGCGCTGCTCGACTGCATCGTGGCGCTCGGCGGCAACCAGGTGACCGGCTTCTTCGCCTCCGGCAAGGTGCCGCACCGCTACGGCAACGCCCATGCGAGCCTCGTTCCCTACGGCTCCTTCGCGACCGCCGACGGGCACGTGGTGATCGCGGTCGGCAACGACGCGCAGTGGCGGCGCTGCTGCGACGTGCTGGGCCGCGCCGACCTCGCCGCCGATCCGCGCTGGAGCACGATGTCGGGCCGCATCGTCGGTCGCGACGTGCTGATCCCCGACCTCGCCGCGACGCTGAAGACGAGGACCACGGCCGAGTGGGTCGCGGCGCTGGAGCGCGAGGGCGTGCCGTGCGGCGCCATCAACGACTACGCGCAGGTGTTCGAGGAGCCCCAGGTGAAGCATCGCGGCCTGCGCATCGACCTGCCGCGCGACGACGGCAGCACGGTCGCCACCATCGCGTCGCCGCTGCGCCTCGCCGGCACGCCGCCGCGCTACGATCGCGCGCCTCCGCGTCTCGGCCAGCACACCGAGGAGGTGCTTCGTGATCTGCTCGGCAAGACCGAAGCCGACATCGCGGCGCTGCGCGCGGCCGGCGTGGTGGGGTGACGTCGACTGGCTGAAGGCCGGCCGATTCTGACTATCTCCTCATGGTGAGGAGCGAGGCGCAGCATCGCGTCTCGAACCATGTGGTCCATCAGCGGGCCGCCCTCGCACTTCGAGACGGCCGCTGCGCGGCCTCCCCAAGGTGAGAGCCGATGAAAGAACGCCGGGTTCCCCGATCGCGACCGATCCTGATCACTTCGCCCCGGATCTGATCAATTCCGGCCGGTACTCGAAGTGCATCGTGTCGTAGTGATACCACTTGCCGCCCCAGACGAAGCCGTGGCGCTCGAAGATGTCGACGATCTCCTGCGGCATGCGGTTCTTGTAGGGGATCGGGTCGGTCTTCTTGGTCCACAGCCAGTAGTCGGAGACCTCGAGGTTGAGGTCGATGGCCGCGCCGTAGCCGTGCATGCTCATCCGGCCCGTGTCGGCGACCGGCCGGCAGGCGAGCACGCCGGCGATCGGGAAGGCGGCCTTGCGGATACCGGGCGGCAACGTCTCGATCTCGTCCGACACCGCCTTCAGCTTCGCGGCGACGCCGTTGACGCTGGTGACGGAAACCTTCTTGCCCCAGCTCCTCGGCAGCCAGACGATCGGCACCATGCGGGCCTGCACCTCGCCCTTGGTGCAGTCGCCGTACATCTTCTTGAAGAAGGCCTCGTTCCGGAACCGGCCCGGATCGTCGTTCAGGGCCGGCGGCGCGGCGAGCCGGCCGGTGCGGTAGGGCAGCTTCATCTGGTCGAGGATGGAGGGGTTCGTCAGAAGCTCCCTGAACGGCTTGTCGGGCTTGTTGTCGGAGACCTGCATCTTGGTTCCGTCACGCCAATAGAGCACCTCGCCGTCGTGACGCACGAGCGCGTCCGGATAGGCGGCGACGAGGGCGTCGAGCAGCTCGCTCGGCGAGGCGGCCGGCGCGCCGTGCAGGGCCGCGAGCGTGAACAGCACCGAGACGAATCCGGAACGGGCAAGGCGGCGAACCATCGGGCGTCCTCCCGGCGGTGACGCGGGCAAATGCGATCATGGTAAACGAACTCTTGACGTGCCGCACGCGCGGCCCGGCAACGAAGTCTTAACCGGCCATGCTCCGTTTCCGATTCGTGTTCTCGGACCGGAGCGGGAACGTTCGCGACGGCGCGACGGAAGCGCCCGCCCTGCCGCGTTCGGCGTCGCACAATCCTTTGTTAATCGCCCCCGCTCCGTTTCCGATTCGTCCGGCTTCGCGGATTGTTCTTTTCGCGCCGCCGACGCGTGATGTCTCGGTCGTCGCGGCTCTCCAAATTAAAACCTTGTTTACCGGCCTCTCTCCGTTTCCGATTCGTCTCTCTCGCGGAACCTGGAGAACCCGATGACCCTGCTGTCCGCCGCAAGGCGCTCGCTCGCGGCGATGCTCCCGGTCGCGATGCTGGGCGTCGCGATGCTGACCGGCGTGCTGCCGGCGCTCGCGCCGCGGCCCGCCACCGCCGCCGATGCGGACTTCCAGAAGTGGCTGCAGGCGCTGTGGCCGGACGCGCAGGCGCTCGGCGTCTCGCGGCCCGTCTTCGATCAGGCGATCCGCGGGCTCGAGCCGGATCTCTCGCTGCCCGATCTGGTGATCCCGGGCCGCGCCGAGTCGCCGCCGCGCGGCCAGGCCGAGTTCGTCCAGACGCCGGCCGAGTACCTGCGCGAGAAGAACCTCGCGAACCTCGCCGCCACCGGCCGCAAGCTCTACGGCGAGCACCGCGCCTCCCTGCAGGGCATCGAGCAACGCTTCGGCGTGCCGGCCTCGGTCGTGCTGGCGATCTGGGGGCGGGAGACGGCGTTCGGCTCCTACAAGCTGCCGCACGACGCGCTGCGGGTGCTGGCGACGCAAGGCTATTACGGTCGCCGCAAGGACATGTTCCGCACCGAGCTCCTCTACGCCCTGAAGATGCTGCAGGACGGCACGCCGCGCGCCGACATGCGGGCCTCGTGGGGCGGTGCCATGGGGCTCACCCAGTTCCTCCCGTCCGAGCTCTACAAGCACGGCGTCGACTTCGACGGCGACGGCCGCCTCGACATCTTCCGCTCGGTCCCCGACGCGCTCGCCTCGGCGGCCCAGCAGCTCCACGCCAAGGGCTGGCAGCCGGGCAAGCACTGGGCCTACGAGGTGACGCCGCCGGCGCGCGGCTTCGACTGCACGATCGCCGATCCGGAGAACCTCAAGCCGCTGCGCGCGTGGCTCGCCGCCGGCTATGTGCCGGCCGGCGGCAAGCGCCCGGCCGCCGCCGATCTCGACGAGCCGGCGTCGCTGCTGCAGCCGGCCGGCACCCACGGACCGTCGTTCCTGATCATGAAGAACTACTACGTGATCAAGGACTACAACTTCTCGGATCTGTACGTGCTGTTCGTCGGCAACGTCTCCGACCGCATCGCCGGCGGCGGGCCGTTCGCCCGCGCCTGGGATCCGGTCGTGCAGCTGCGGACCAAGGATCTCGAGGAGATGCAGAAGCGCCTCGCCGCGCTCGGGCTCTACCGCGACAAGATCGACGGCAAGGCCGGGATGCGCACGCGCCTCGCGCTCGGCGCCTACGAGAAGCAGAACGGCCTGCCGCTCGACTGCTGGCCGGACGCCGCCGTGCTCGACCACATGCGGGCGCGAGCGGGACGCTGACGCGCGCTCGGCGCGCGCCGGTCGACGTGATCCCGGGCGTCGGAAACGCAGACGGCCGGCGTGACCGCCGGCCGTCTCGACGCCTGGTGCCGATGCGGGTGCCTCAGGGGCAGAACCAGCGCGGCCGCGAATAGCCGGTGAACTCGCCGTAGGGACCGTAGAGCGGTCGCCGCGCCCAGTAGCCGCCCGGGCAGGCGACCGGCATCGGGCCCGCATAGGCCGGGTAGGGCGCGTAGCCGGCGACCGGCGCGTAGCCCGCATAGGGCGGCGGCGGAGGCGGCGGCTCGACATAGACCGGGGCCGGCGCCGCGTAGCCGGGGCGCGAGCTGGCGATGGCGCCGCCGATGATGGCGCCGGCGGCGAGCCCGCCGAGCACGCCCGCCGCCACGGCGCCGCCGCTCGGGCCGCGCCGGTAGTAGTACTGGGCGTCCGCCTGGCTCGCCGGCAGCGCGAGCACGACGGCGAGCGCCGCCGCCGAGACAGCAGTCAGGCTTCTGGTCATGGTCCCCTCGTGAGGCTCCGTTATCAGGGCCGCGATTTTGGTCGCGCCGGATCCTCGTGCGGGAAGGTCGGTCCGGGCGCTCCGATCAGCCCCGTGCGGCTGACGGCAGATCCACAAGAGAGCGTTTCAATTTGTCGTTAGTTGGGCGGCGACGCCGCGCTCGCGCGCTAACGCGTTGAGGCCGATGAACATTCGTTAATAGCAGATCGGCCCCGTCCGCCACCGCCAGCCGTAGTCGGTCCACACCCGCTGGCGCTGCATCCAGCAACCCGGTGCCACCGGCACGACCGGGCCCCAGAGATCGCTCCGCGGCAGATCGCTCCACGGCAGGGCGCGCCAGGCGACCGGGCTGCCGGGCGCCGCGTAGGGGCCGTAGGCATAGTATCCATTGTTGGCCGCGAGCCCGCCGACGATCGGTCCGGCGACCGGGCGGGGCGCCGCCCGGCGGCCGCCCGAGCCGTCGGCGAGCGCCGGTGTCGCGATCATCACGGCCACGCCCACCCCGGCGCCCAGGACGAGTGTTGCGCTCGCCGTTACGCCGAGCCGTGCGACCAGTCGAACGATCGTCTGCATGGATCCTCGCCGCGTCGCCGAACGTGTCCGAAACGTCCGAGAGTCGGATCGCCGAGTAAAGATCATTTAATCGCCCCCCGGTACTGTCGCCTCAAATTGAATCGATCCCGCGGGTTTCGTCCACCATGATCCGTCGTGCCTGTCTCGTCGTCTCGATCGTGTCGGCCGCGGGGGGCGCGCATGCTTGGGCCGGGCCGGCCTGCACGACCGCCTCGGTCGACCGGTGGATTCCCGCCGAGGCGATGCGCCGGCGCATCGAGGGGGACGGGTACCGGGTCGGCGTGTTCAAGACGACCGAGGGACGCTGCTACGAGATCTACGGGCGCGACAAGGACGGCCGCCGCGTCGAGATCTATTTCGATCCGGTGTCCGGCGCGATCGTCAAGTCGAGCGTTCGATGATGCATCGAACCGAGCCTTCCGCCACGCCGATTCGGACGAGCGCGCGGGAGATCGGTCCGTTCGCCGTCGCCATCCTCCTGATGCTCGCCGCGATCGTCGTTCCGGCGGCCTGGCACGCGCATCAGATCGCCGACGGCCGCGCGCTCGTGGCCACCATCGAGACGGACGTGAAGCGCCATGATCTGATCCGCCGGCTCGACGACGACTACAGCCGCGTCTTCGGTACGGTCGCGGGACTGGCCGCCGGCGTCGATCCGGCCGAGCGGACGGAGCTGTCCGAAGAGGCGCAGGCGGTGATGCGCGGACTGCTCGAGGTCGATTCGCCGCTCGACCGCCTGATCTCGGTGACGGCAGGAGTCGTCCCGGCCGCCGATCAGATCGCGCTGTGGACGCTCACCCGCGACATCGTCGACGCCTTCGACCACATCGCCGCGTGGCGGCGGACCCCGGCCACCGACGAGGAACGATCGTTCCACGTGCTGGCGCTCTACCGCGACGTCGCGGCGGTGCGTGCCATCCTCGACCGCATGGACGATCGGCTCGACGCGCAGATCCTGTCGCGGCTCGGATCCTCGCTGGCGCTGGTCGAGACCGCGGTGCCGACGCTGTGGCTGATCGGGGTCGCGGGCGCGTTCGTCGCCGTCGCCATCCTGGTGTTCATGTCGCGTGCGATCCGCCGCCTACGCCGCGTCCGTGCGGCCCTGGAGGCCAACCGGGCTGCGCTGGCGGGCCAGAACCGAATGTTCAAGGACGCGCTAGAGAGCATGAGCCAAGGCCTCTCGATGTGCGACGAGGCGGGTCGGCTGATCGTCTGCAACACCCGCTTCGTCGAAATGTACGGCGGCCCCGGCTTGACGATCGAGCCCGGCATGCCGTTCGAAGACTTCGCGCGCGGGCTGCGTCGGAGCGGGCTGATCGTCGACCCGGCGAGCCGTCTCGACGTCATCCCGGAGGAGAACCAGTCGTGGATCGAGACGCTGGGCAACGGTCGCGTCGTCGCGGTCAGCCGGCGCATGCGGCCGTCGGGCGGCTGGGTCGGCACCCACGAGGACATCACCGAGCTCGCCCGCGCCCAGCGGCAGCGGGCCGAGGCGGAGGCCGAATCGGTCAAGGCGCGCGAGCAGGAGCGCGCCGCCGAGGCGGCCTGCCGCGCCAAGTCGGGCTTCTTCGCCGTGATGAGCCACGAGATCCGCACGCCGCTGAACGGCCTGCTCGGTCTCGCCGCCACCTTGCTGGAGACGAGCCTCGACACCGACCAGCGCAAGACGCTGGAGGCCATCAACCAGTCGGGCGAGAGCCTGCTCGCCATCCTCAACGACATTCTCGACCTGTCGAAGCTCGAGGCCGGGCGGGTGCAGTTCGAGTCGGTGGCGTTCTCGCCGCGCGAGCTCGCCGACGACGTCGTCGGCATGCTCGGACCGCAGGCGCGCGCCCGCGGCGTCTCGCTGTTCCTGTCGGTCGGCGGCGAGGTGCCGGCGCTGATGCGCGGTGATCCGGGTCGCATCCGCCAGGTGCTGCTCAATCTCGCCGGCAACGCGCTGAAGTTCACGGCGGCGGGGGGCGAGGTCGAGCTGTCGCTCGGCTGCGCCGGCCGCGACGCGACGACGGCGCGGCTCGAATGGGCGGTGCGCGACACCGGCATCGGCATCGCGCCGGAACGCATCGGCACGTTGTTCTCCGACTATGTCCAGGCCGATTCCTCGATCAACCGCCGGTTCGGCGGCACCGGGCTCGGGCTCGCCATCTGCAAGCGGCTGGTCGAGCAGATGGGCGGCGAGATCGGCGTGCGCTCCGCGCTCGGCCGCGGCTCGACCTTCGCGTTCTCGCTGACCCTGCCGGTCACCGACACGGCGCACCGGCCGGGGCTCGTCGGCCCGGTGTCGCATGCCGCCTTCACGGCGGCGCTGGGCCGCCTCGGGCGGCCGCTGCGCGTCCTGCTGGTCGAGGACAACGCGACCAACCAGCTCGTCGTCACCCGCATGCTGAAGTCCTTCGACATCGCGATCAGGATCGCCGAGGACGGCCTCCAGGCGCTCGCCGCCGTCACCGACTATCCGTGCGATCTGATCCTGATGGACGTGCGCATGCCCGGGATGGACGGGCTCGAGGCGACCCGCCGCATCCGCGCCCGCGGCGGCCGCTGGGCGACGCTGCCGATCGTGGCGCTGACAGCCAATGCGTTCCCGGACGACGTGCAGGCCTGCCGCGAGGCCGGGATGACCAGCTTCATGGCGAAGCCGGTCCGCAAGGGCATCCTGATCGAGACGCTGGCTCAGGCCGTGCAGGCGGTGGCCTACGGCGGGGCCGGTGTCGAGGATGCGCCGGAGGGCGGCGCCGCCGGCCCTGCGGCCGAGGGAGCCGCGTGTCATCCGGCCGGGCCTGCCCACGGACGCGCCGATGCTGCGGACGGCTCTCGGCGGCGACGGAGCGGCGACGCCCCGGCGCCGCCCGTGCACGATGCGACGGTCGCCGCGATGCTGCGCGCGGAGATCGGCAACGACGGCTTCGCCGCGACGCTGGCCTGTTTTCTCGAGGAGACCCGTCGCCGGGTCGAGGTGCTGCGCGCGCTGGCCGGCACGCCCGAGCGCCGGATGCTCGGCGTCGAGGCTCACACGCTGAAGGGGGCGGCGACCGCGCTCGGCTTCCGCCGGCTCGCCGAGATCGCGCTGGCGCTCGAGACCGAGGCGGCGGCGATCACGCCGGCGCGGGCGCGGGAGCTGACCGCGACGCTCGATCGCGCGTTCGCCGAGGCCGACGCGGTCGGCCGCAAGCTGAACGCCGAGCACGCCGCCTGACGGTCTCGATGGGCGGTGGCGCGATCCCTGGCGATCCGAACACGACCCATCGACGGACTGGCCGACCAGACCCGACGACCCGCCCGGACGACGGCCCGTCAGCGCGTCGAGGACGAGCGACCGCCCGGCTTCGGGTTCACGCCTTCGACCGTCTCGGGCTGCGGGCTCGGCGAGCCGGGCGTCGGCGCGTGATTGGACGTGCCCGTGAAGGAGCCGCCGGTGCCGCCGGTCCAGCCGGTCGAGCCCTCGTTGCCGGGCGCCGTGCCCGAGGACGGGCCGGTCTTCGGATCGTTGGCGGGCGTGTCGGGCCTTTCGGTCCCGCCCTGCGGCGTCGTCGTCTGAGCGGCGGCGACCGCCAAGCCGCCGATCAGCAGCGGGGTGGCGATCAGCGACGACAGCGCGAGGCGTGACAGCGAGAGGCACGGCAGCGCGAGGCGGGACAGGGGCATGGCTCGTCTCCCGGAACCGGCGCCCGGACGGGCGCCCGTACCCCAATGCGGCAGCTCGATGCGCGGTTCCCGGCGCCGCACCCGGTCGGTGTCACACCACCACGGTGAGGCGCTTCGCGGCCCGTGTGATGCCCGTGTAGAGCCACCGCTCGCGCGACTCCTGGAACGCGAAGCTCTCGTCGAACAGCACGACGTCGTCCCACTGCGAGCCCTGCGCCTTGTGGACGGTGAGCACGTAGCCGTAGTCGAACTCGTCGTAGACCTTGCGCTGCGCCCAGTCGATCTCCTCGATGTTGCCGAGGAAGCACTCGGCCCGCACCGTCACCTTGACGAGCTTGCTGCGGGCGGACAGCTCCTCGTCGGGCGCGATCCGCATGGTGACGAGCGCCTTGGAGCGGCCGGTGGCGCGCTCCTTGACGGTCCACAGCCCGCCGTTGAACAGCGCCTTGCGGCGGTTGTTGCGCAGGCAGACCAGCTTGTCGCCGGCGACCGGCAGCGGATCCGCGAGGCCGCGGCGCTGGCGCAGGCGGCCGTTGTAGGCGCGCCGCGTGGCGTTGCGGCCGACCAGCACCTGATCGGCGTCGAGCACGCGGGCCGGATCGAGCTCGTTCTTGCGCACCACCTGGCTGACCCCGTAGTCGCCGGGCGCGAGGCGGGCGCCCTCGCGCACCTGCATCGACAGCCGCACGATCGGATCGTCCTGCGCCTGGCGATGCACCTCGGTCAGCATCGCGTCGGGCGCGTGCTCGGTGAAGAAGCCGCCGCCCTGGATGGGCGGAAGCTGCGCCGGATCGCCGAGCACCAGGATCGGCACGCCGAACGACATCAGGTCGCGGCCGAGCTCGGCGTCGACCATCGAGCACTCGTCGACGATGATCAGCTTCGCCTTGGAGGCCGGCGCCTCGTCCCACAGCGTGAAGCTCGGCTGCTCGGTCTCGGTGTCGATCGGCTTGTAGATCAGGCTGTGCAGCGTCGATGCGCCGTGGCACCCTTTCGAGCGCATCACCTGGGCGGCCTTGCCCGTGAAGGCGGCGAACTTCACCTCGCCGTCGACGCCCTCGGCGATGTGGCGGGCGAGCGTCGTCTTGCCGGTGCCGGCATAGCCGAACAGGCGGAAGACCGGCGGCGTGCCGCGCGTGCCCGGGCCGTCGTCGAGCCAGCGCGCGACGGCGGCGAGAGCCTTGTTCTGGTGAGGCGTGAAGACTGGCATGGCGGCGCCTTCTAGCACGGCGGCCGTGGAAGCGTTAATCAGTCGGTGGAAGGTTTACGGTACAGACGAATCGACCGGTTTTGTCGCGTCGCGAGATTTGTTGGATCGCGGGCGGACGGGTGGGGACGGTGCCGATGCCGAGGGATTTTTGGGCGCCCCTGCGCGCGCTTCGTGCGCGCGTGACGGCGAGCCTCCAGACGCGCGTGCTGCTGCTCACCGTCGCGGTCTTCGTCGTCGTCTCGCTGCCGGCTTACGTGGCCTTCGAATGGATCGTCCGCGGCACGGTGGTGAAGCTCGGCACGTTGTTCGCCGAGAAGCAGGTGCTGTTCGACCGCTATCGCGGCCTCGAGGCGCTGATGCGCGAGGTGTCGCTCGCCGAGACGCTGACGCGCTCGCCGGTCGTGCTCGCCTGGGCGACCGACGAGGCCGATCCCGCCAAGGCCGCGGTCGCGCTCGCCGAGCTCGAGCGCTATCGCCGGTCGTTCCAGGACCACAGCTGGTTCTTCGTCGTCCACGCCTCCGGCAACTATTACTTCAACGATCACGAGGGCGCCTTCGCGGGCCGCGAGTTCCGCTACACGGTACGGTCGGACAACCCGCGCGACGGCTGGTACTTCCGGACCGTCGCGGACGGTCCGGGCTGCCGCCTCAACGTCGACCGTGACGACAACCTCGCCGTCACCAAGGTGTGGATCAACTGCGTGGTCGCCGATGCCGGCTCGGGCCGCGCGCTCGGCGTGCTCGGCACCGGCGTCGATCTCACCGCCTTCATCCGCGAGGTGGTCGCCATCCCGCAGGTCGGGGTGCAGAGCATGTTCGTCGATCGCTCGGGCGCCATCCAGGCGCATCGCGACCCGGGCATGGTCGACTTCCACAGCCTCACGAAGGACACCAAGGCGAAGAAGACGATCTTCGCCCAGGTCGACGGCGACGACGACCGGGCCGCGCTCGCGGCCATGATGGAGCGGCTCGTCGCCGGCCGGAACACCGTGGAGTCGCGCTTCATCCGGATCGGCGGCAAGGACTATCTGGTCGGCGTCGGCTGGCTCGACCGGGTCGGCTGGTTCAACGTGACGCTGATGGACGTCGACGCCATCATCGACCGCGAGCTGTTCGCGCCGATCGCGGCGCTCCTCGCGCTGATCGCCGGCGCCGCCGTGGCGCTGATGATGGTTTTCTTCCGCCGCGTCGTGCTCGACCGGCTCGGCCGCCTCGAAGCCGGCATCCACCGCATGGAGGCCGGCGACTTCGCCGCCGAGCCCGATCCGCGTCCCGACGAGATCGGCCGTCTCTCGCGCGCCTTCGCCCGCATGGCCCGCAAGGTCGGCGATCACACCGCGACGCTGGAGACGACGGTCGCCGAGCGCACCGCGCAATTGCGCCGGCTCGCCGAGCGCGATCCGCTCACCGGCATCTACAATCGCCGCGGCGTGATCGCCGCCGTGGAGGAGCGCCGCGCTCCCGGCGCCCGCGACGGCGACCCGCTCGGCCTCCTGCTGATCGACTTCGACTTGTTCAAGTCGATCAACGACCAGCACGGCCACCACGCCGGCGATCGCGTGCTGTCGGAGGCGGCGCGGCGGCTCGAGTCGGTGCTGCGGGCCGGCGACGTCTACGGCCGCTGGGGCGGCGACGAGTTCATCGTGGTGGCCGGCGAGGCCTCCGAGACGGCGCTGCGCCGGCTCGGCGAGCGGCTGATCGCGGCGATCGCCGGCACGCCGGTCGCCTTCGAGGGCGGGGACGAGGCGCGCGTCTCGATCAGCATCGGGGCGTGCCGGATCGCCGCCGGCGAGCCGCTCGACGCGGCGCTCGCCCGCGCCGACGCCGCCCTCTACGCCGCCAAGCGGGCCGGCCGCGACACCGTTGTGGTGCACGATCCGCGCGGCGACGTGCCGCTCAGCGCGTGAGGTCGCCACTCAGCGCGTGAGCGCCGGCTCGCCGCGGCGGCGCTGCGAGCGACCGCGCGCCTCGTGCGCACACTTCTCGACATGGACGTCGCGGTTGATCACCTGCAGGTTGGGCAGGCCCCAATAGGCGAGGAGGTCCGGCCAGGGCGTGTCGCGGCGGTCGCGCCAAACCTCGAACAGCGGCACCTTGTGATCGATCTCGGCGGTCCGCCACAGGCGCTTGCCGCGCGCCGCGCAGCGCCGCTGCTGCAGCTTGCGGAGCAGCACGACGTGCGCGGTCGGCGCCGTCCAGAGCTGCCACGCGACCACGCAGGCGGCGTGCCACTCGGCGTTGCGGTTCGCGCCGCGGTCCCACAGATCGACATGCCAGCCGAACCGGTAGACGGGCTGGCCGCAGACGCAGCAGCGGCCGCCGCCGGGCGCGAAGTCGGGCTCGCGATACGGCGCCGGCGGGGTGCGGAAGCTCGCCGGCAGGCCGCGCGCCCGGTCGGGCCGCCGGGTGCCGGTGGCGGCGATCCGCCAGGTCCAGCCCTCGGGCGCGCCGCTCTTGGCCGCCAGCGCGCGGGCGAGCCGGTCGGCGCGCAGCGGATGCGCCCGCCAGTAGCCGTCGATCGCCATGCGAGGCAGCGGCGGGATCAGCGGCCGCGCCAGCGCCCGGTTCAGCACCGGCACCGGAAAGATCTCGGGCAGCGCCTTGTTCAGGCGCGCGAGGGCGCTCCGGTTGCGCGCCTCGCGCCAGGCCGATGCCGCCCCCATGTCCGAAACTCTCCCGCCGATCCTCGCGCCGAATCGTAGCCGCCGACCGTAAACGATTCGCCGCTCCGGCCGCCTCGCCGCTCCGGCCCGCCACGGTCCGCGACGAACCGGCAGGGTTTGCCGGCACGGCAGATCGTGCCCGGTCCCGGCCCGCCGACGATCCGTGAAAACCAGCGGCGCACCGTCGTTCTCGCCACGTCGCGGCGAGGCACGCCGCTTGCTGGTCACGATCCGAACTCAGCACTCAGTCGTCGTGAGAGCGTCATGGTCGCGTCCGTCTCGTCGTCGTCCTCGCCCTGTCCGTATCCCGCCGGCTCGTCCCGCAGCAGCACCGTGCCGGCCGATCCGGCCGACCGCTTCGACGCCGCCGTCGCGGCCGACGCGGCGGCGGCGCGCGCCGCCGAGGCGTCCTCCGGCGAGTCCACGACCGCGACCACGTCGGCCGTCGCGACCGGCACGACGACACCGACGGGAACGTCGAGCAGCAGCACCGAGACCTATCGGATCGATCCGAGCCGGGTGCATCGGCTCGCGCCACCGACCCGCGATGGCGTCGCCACCCTCGCCGCGGAGCTGGCGGCCAAGCTCGACGCCGCCTTCGCGAAGGCCGGCCTGCCGACCACGCCGCCCGTCGCGATCGCCGTCGACGAGACCGGCGTTCACGTGTCCGGCGTCCGATCGTCCGGCGCCGACGGGGCGGACGCACGCGACGACCTCGCCGCGATCGCGGATCTGCTGGCGTCCGACGTCGACCTGCGGCGCGGCATCAAGATGGCCCACTCGATCACGGCGCAGGCCTACGCGCTCGAGCAGACGAAGCCCGAGGACTCGTACCGCAACGTCGGCGATCCGCGCGCCGCGATCGACAGCTTCCTCGCGATGATGGAGGCGCAGCGCGCCGTCTCGATGCAGTTCGTCTACGCCGATGGTGGCGTGTCGGTGACGGCGAACGGGATCGCCTGGCCGACCGCGTCCGAGCCGACCGCGTCCGAGCCGACCGTGGCCTCCGAGCCGGCCGCCGTGCAGGCCGCCTGAGCCGTCGCTTCCGCCGGGCGTGGGAACCGGACCGACGGTTGGCGCACGACGGCTGCGGCGCCGTGGGGGTTGGAGCGCGCGGCAACCCGAGGGCATGCGAACGGCCGCCGGTCAGTAGAGCAGGTGAGGCCGCCGCTCCTCGGTCCAGGCCGCCTCGTCGGCGCGGGTGAGGGTGTCGAGGTCGGCCGGTGTCGCGGCCGGGTCGTCGACCCAGTCCCGGAGCGCCGGGCCGCCGTTGATGACGTCGATGGCGAGGCGGCCACGCTCGTACTCGTAGGGGAAGTCGCGCCACAGCGGGTAGTCGCGCCGCAGTCGCCGGACCGCCTTGAAGGCGAGTGCCTGCAGGCGCCACGGCCGGAACGCGGCATGGTCGTAGACCGGCGCCTCGGCGTGGACGTGGACGCCGTGGCAGAGCTGGCCGACGTGCTTGTGGAAGGTCGGCTCGAACCAGATCTCGCGCAGCGCGCAGCCCGACAGCCACTCCGGCGCGAGCCGCATCATCTCGGCCAGCACGGCGCGGGCGTCGAGGTCTGGGGCGCCGAACAGCTCGAGCGGCCGGGTGGTGCCGCGCCCCTCCGACAACGTCGTGCCCTCCAGCATCACGGTGCCGGCATAGGCGCGCGCCATGGCGAGGTTCGGGGCGTTGGGGCTGGGGTTGATCCACACCCGCTCGCCGAGCGGCCAGCCGAAGCCGGGTGCGGCGTCGGGCTGCCAGCCCTCCATCGCGATCACCCGGTGGTCGACGTCGAGCCGGTTCGTCGCGACGAACCAGGCCGCCATCTCGCCCAGCGTCAGCCCGTGCCGCATCGGCATCGGGCCGGCGCCGACGAAGCTCTCCTGGCCGGGGCGCAGCGTCAGGCCTTCGACCGGCCGGCCGACCGGGTTCGGGCGGTCGAGCACCCACACGGCCTTGCGGTGGCGCGCCGCCGCCTCCAGCACGTAGAGCAGCGTGGTGACGAAGGTGTAGATGCGGCAGCCGAGATCCTGGAGGTCGACGAGCAGGACATCGAACGTGTCCATCATGGCGGCGGTCGGCCGCCTGACCTCGCCGTAGAGGCTGAACACCGGGATGCCGTGCACCGGATCGGTGAAGTCCGGCGACTCCACCATGTTGTCCTGCTTGTCGCCGCGCAGCCCGTGCTGCGGCCCGAAGGCCGCCGTCACCCGCACGTCGCCACAGGCGGCGAGCGCATCGAGCGAATGGGTCAGGTCGCGCGTCACCGACGCCGGATGGGCGAGCAGCGCCACGCGGCGCCCGGCGAGCGGCGCCCGCAGCGACGGATCGGCGAGCAGCCGGTCGATCCCGAATCTCATCGGCTCACCCCCTCGGCGGTCCATGCCGTACCGGGCGGCAGCGCGGCCGCAAAGCCGTCGGCGTGATGGAAGTCGGGCCGCCCGGGAGGATGCGCCAACGCCCAGTAGGAGAGGCGGCCGTCGATGGTCTCGATCACGACGGAGAGAGCCAGCCGCAGGGGCGCGTCGGCCGACCTCGTCGCCACGTCCCCGAGCGTCAGCGTCGCCCGCAGCGTGACCCGGCCTGGGTCGCGCAGGATCCGGATCGCGGGCGCCGCGACGTCGCCGGCCGCGCGCATGCCGCGTCGATACGAGTCGAACCGCCAGGCGGCCCAGGCCGTGGACGGCGAGAGGTTCAGCTCGAGATAGCCTTCGCCGTCATCGCCGCGCAGAAACGCCTCGCAGCAGGTGTGTCGCCACAGGCCGTCGGTGCGCACGGGCGCGGCCGGCACGGGCCAGCGGATCGCGTCGACGCGGCCGGCGATCCCATAGGTCAGCATCAGACGGCCGGGCACGGCACGAACGACGTCGACCGAGATCGAGTCGACGATCGGGCAGGGCGTGTCGGGATGGGGGTGCAAGGGCAGGCGCATTCGGCGATCCTATACCGCATCGGAGTCTCCGGCGCGTCATGCCCGCGCTCGTCGCGGGCATCCCCGTCTTGTCGGATGGGCCGGACAGCGACGGCTGTGGATGGCCGGGACGAGCCCGGCCACGAGGAAGGCGGAGTCCTGGTCGCCACAGAAATTGCACCGCGCCTGCCTACCGTCGTCGCGCCGGGCCTTTGGATCGGGGAGACACCGCATGGCGCCGCTGATCGCGTTGACCGGGGCGACCGGCTTCATCGGGCGTCATCTGCTCGCGGCGTTGCCGGAGCAGGGGTTTCGGGTGCGGGCGCTGCTGCGGCGGCCGGCCGATCTGCCGGCGAGTGCGACCGGGGCCGTGATCGGCGACATCGCGCGGCCGCAGAACATGGCGGCGGCGCTCGCCGACGTCGATGCCGTCGTCCACTCGGCGGCGCTGACGCCGGGGTTTCCCGGCCAGCCGGGACGTCCCGGCCAGCCGGGATGTCCCGACCCGAGCGGCCTCACCGGCACGCCGGCCGACGACTACCGAACCATGAACACGGAGGCGACGATCGCCCTCGCCCGCGCGGCGCAGCGCGCCGGGGTGAAACGCTTCGTCTTCCTCTCCTCGATCCGTGCCCAGACCGGGCCGAGTGCGCCCGGCGTCGTCACCGAGGCGACCGCGCCGTCGCCCGAATCCGACTACGGTCGCTCCAAGCTCGCCGCCGAAGCGGGGCTCGCGACCCTCGACATCGACTGGGTGGCGCTGCGCCCGGTGCTGGTCTACGGCCCCGGCGTGCGCGGCAACATGGCCGGGCTCCTGCGCCTCGCCCGCACGCCGTGGCCGCTGCCGCTCGGCGGCGTGACGGCCGGCCGGTCGCTGCTCGCGGTGGAGAACCTCGCCACGGCCATCGCCACGCTCCTGTCGCATCCCGAGCCGCTGCGCCGGGCGTTCGTGGTCGCCGACCGCGAGGTCTTGACCGTCGGCGCCATGGTCGCGGCGCTGCGCCGAGGGCTCGGCCGCGCGCCGGGGCTCGTCCCCGTGCCGACGCCGCTGCTGCGGGCCGGCTGTGCCGTGACCGGACGCACCGAAACCTTTCGCCGCCTCGCCGAGCCGCTGGTCGTCGATGCGTCGGCGCTGGCCGCGCTCGGCTGGACGCCGACCGTGGCGACGCCCGAAGGCCTCGCGCGGCTGGCGCGCGAGACGCCTTGATACGCCGAAGGCCTTCTCGCCGTCACGCCGCCGGTCGGGCGGCGGTGTCGCGCGGTCCGGCCGTGCCGGCCTCGGTCGCCCGCTCGGCGGTGGCCCGCTCGACGGCGACCCGCTCGGCGGCGACCCGCGCCGCGGTGGCCCGCGCCCAGCCCAGCATCGTCTCGAGGCCGGTGTGGAACGCCTCCGCCTGGAGAAGCGCGAGGTGCTGCGGCGTGCGATGGCGCATGAAGGCGGTCATGCGGTCGCCCGACAACACGTCGAGATAGCGGCGGGTCCACTCCGACAGATCGGTCGAGGCGCGAAGCGCCGCCCCGAAAAGCTCGACGTTCGAGCGCGCGACCATGTCGAGATGGGCGCGGGCGCAGGCGTTCATGTGGGTCGTCATCTCGGCGCCGACCGCGAGCATGTTCCGCGCCATCGCGGTGTTCTGCTGGAAGAAATCGGCGCCGGTTCGCGCCGCGACGGCCACGGCGGTCCCACCCGCGCCGGCGACCGGGGGCTCGGGGGCGTTCGGCACCGGCCGTCGGGACGGGAGCGCGGTCGGCACCCACTGCCCGATGGTGAAGACGCCGGAGGGCGGATCGGCATCGTCCGGAACGCTGGGGGGCGCCTCGCCGGGCGCCAGCACGATCGGGGGGTGGACGGTCTCGACCGCCCGGTCGAGCGGGGCCTGGTCAAGGGGTGCCTGGTCGAGGGGGGCCTGGTCGAGGGGGGGCTGGTCGAGCGGCGCATGCTGGTCCATCGTGGTCTCCATCGCGGGTGACGTCAGATTTCCGGCATTCCGAGTTCTTTATCGCGCATCAATTCCCGATTCTCGTGACGGTTTTGCGGTCGCGCGATTCAATCCGAGCGAGCTGTTTGAGTTCCGAATTACCTCCGAAATGCTTCCGGCGGCCCAGTCTGGACGTGACACGGCGGCGAAAAATCTCAGCAATCATGCCGAAGGAGGATGCGGCACGCCGAGGCCTTAATGTCGCACCGCTTCCGGCAACGGGTTCAAGTCCGGACTCCCGTTACGGGTTAATGCCGCGGTAGGCTGCGAATCGGGAGTCAGTCGCGAGGCTGGAGACGGCGCCCCATATGCAGTAGTTGATTGTGCACCGACCCACTTCCATGTGCGGGCTAAATCATGAACGATAAAGACGGGCCCGGGCACGCTTTGAGTAAGGCATCAAAGCCAGCTCGGATAATCGAGCTTAAGGTTCGAAACTTTCGGGCACTCCGCGACGTCGAATTCAAGAATTTGACGCCACTAACTGTTCTGTTGGGTCCAAACGGCAGCGGAAAGTCCACTGTATTCGATGTCTTTGCGTTTTTATCGGAGTGCTATCGGTCGGGACTTCGCAGCGCGTGGGATCGACGTGGAAGGGCACGAGAACTGAAAACCCGCGGATCCGACGGCCCATTGGTGATAGAAATCAAGTACAGTGAGCCGGATTTTCCGCTTATCACGTATCATCTCGCCGTGGACGAGCGCCGCGGCGCACCGATCGTCGTCGACGAATGGTTGAGCTGGCGACGCGGCAGCCATGGGAGACCCTTCCGGTTTCTCGAGTATCGAGAGGGCGTCGGTCGAGCGGTCAGTGGCGAGATGCCGGACCAGCAGGATGTCCGAAAGGATTTCCCGCTGCAATCGCCGGATCTCATTGCAGTCAACGCTCTAGGACAGTTCGCCGATCACCCGCGGGTCGCTGCGCTCCGCGAATTCATAACCGGATGGTATGTCTCGTACCTGTCGGTCGGTGATACCCGCGGGCAGCCGGAGGCAGGGCCTCAAGAGCGCCTGTCACGAACCGGAGACAATCTCGCGAATGTCGTCCAATACTTGTCCGAACAGCATCCGGATAGGTTGGAGGCGATTTTCGACGTGCTGCGGGCCAGGGTGCCTCGCATCGAGAAGATACTGGCCGAAGCGATGCCCGATGGAAGGCTGCTGCTGACCATCAAGGACGCCCCCTTCGAGAAGCCGATCTTGGCTCGCTTTGCCTCTGATGGCACTCTGAAGATGTTGGCGTACCTGGTTCTTTTGTATGACCCGGCGCCACCGCCCTTCATCGGCATCGAAGAACCCGAGAATTTCCTCCATCCGCGGCTTCTCCATGGACTCGCCGAGGAATGTCGGCGGGCTGCCGAGAAGGGGCAATTGCTCGTGACGACACACTCTCCCTTTTTCTTGAATGCGCTGCGCGCCGACGAGGTCCGCGTGCTCTACCGTGACGAGGATGGTTATACCAAAGCGGTCCTCGCCTCAGACATAAAAGGCATAAATGAGTTCATGAACGAGGGTGCCTTGTTGGGGCATCTTTGGCTGGAGGGCTATTTCGGAGTCGGTGATCCGCTGGTCAATCAAGGAGCGGCGAGGCGGATGCCGGGAGTCGCAAAATGAAGGCCGAGCACCTCGAGCTTCTTGTTGAAGAGCCTTCGATGGAGATTTTCCTCAACGCGGTCCTTCCGCGAATTCTCGCTGGCCGGGCGACTTATTCGATCCATGCCTATCAGGGGAAGCCGGATCTTCTTCAGAAGCTGGACGTTCGCCTCCGCGGTTATGCGAGATGGTTGCCGGATGCGTATCGGGTCATCGTGCTCGTGGATCGCGACGCGGACGACTGTGTCGGCTTGAAGGGACGCTTGGAGCGCGCCGCGGCGCAAGCCGGATTGTCGACGCGAGTGACGTGCTGCGGGGCGCCCTGGCGGGTCGCGACCCGCCTCGCGATCGAGGAGCTTGAGGCTTGGTTTTTCGGTGAGTGGGCTGCAGTCAAGGCAGCGTACCCTCGAGTCGCCGGAACAGTCCCTCATCAGCAGGCGTATCGGCAACCGGATGCGATTGCCGGCGGAACATGGGAGGCGTTGCAGCGGGTACTTCAGCAGGCCGCCTATTTTCCGAGCGGATTGAGAAAAGCAGAACTCGCCGGCGCGGTCGGCGGACACTTCGATCCCCGGCGGGCGACGTCGCCCAGTTTCAAGGCTTTTGAGACGGCGGTGCTCGATGCCGTAGCCTAATCTTCGTTTCCAAACTTGCGCAGGTCGATTCGGCCTACTCCGCCGGGGTGATCCGCAGGATCCGCCCGTCGTCCTCGTCGGTGGTGACCAGCACCTCGCCGTCGAGGCCCTGGCGGACGTTGCGGATGCGGGTGCCGAGCGGGATGCGCTCCTCGCCCGTCACGGTCTCGCCGTCGAGGGTGAGGCGCACCAGGCCGCGCGCCGTGAGGCCGCTGATCAACAGGTTGCCGCGCCAGCCGGGGATGCGATCGCCCGTGTAGAAGGTCATGCCGGAGGGCGAGATCACCGGCGTCCAGTGGCGCAACGCGTCGGCGAGGTCCGGCCGGGTCGGCGGGGTCGGGATCGGGCGGCCGTCGTAATGCGTGCCCCAGCTCACCAGCGGCCAGCCGTAGTTCCGGCCCGCCTGCGGGATGTTCAGCTCGTCGCCGCCGCGCGGACCCATCTCGGTCGTCCACAGGACGCCGGTGTCGGGATGGATGGCGCCGCCGAGCGGGTTGCGGTGGCCGTAGGACCAGATCTCGGGGCGCGCATCCGTGCGGCTCACGAACGGGTTGTCGTCCGGCACCGTGCCGTCGGGGCGGATGCGCACCACCTTGCCGAGATGGGTCATGAGATCCTGGGCCGGATCGAACTTGAAGCGCTCGCCCAGCGTCACGAACATCGTACCGTCGCGCCGGAAGGCGATGCGCGAGCCGAAATGGTTGCCGCCCGAGACCTTCGGGAGCTGGCGGAAGATCACCTGCAGATCCTCGAGCGCGCCGTCGCCGAGCCGGGCGCGCGCCACGGCGGCGCCGGCGCCGCCGTCACCGGGCTCGGCATAGGTGATATAGACGACACGGTTGTGGGCGAAGTCGGGGTCGAGCACGACGTCGTGCAGGCCGCCCTGGCTCTGCGCGAACACGGCCGGCACGCCCTTCAGGGGCGGCGAGACGGCGCCGTCGCGGCCGACGAGGCGCAGCCGGCCGGCCCGCTCGGTGACCAGCATGCGGCCGTCGGGCAGCACGGCGAGCCCCCAGGGGTGGTCGAGCCCGCCCGCGACCGTGCGGACGATCAGCGGCCCGGAGCGGCTGTCGACGCGGCGCTCGGCCGTCGCCGCGGATTGCGCTGCGGCCGGTCGGCCGGCGGCCGGGATACCGGCCAGCGGTGTGCCGCCCAGCACGGCGAGCGCGAGCAGGGCGGTCGCGGTCGGTCGCGGTCGCATCGGGGGCTCCTGTCGGTGGTCGCAACGATCCGACCTCAACCGCGAGGCCGGACGGGCCGTTCCGTCCGAAGACTTTTCGCATTCTGCGGCGGCAGCGTGACGGCCCGGCCTGTGGTAAGGGGACGGCCCGCCGCCCCGAGGAGGCCCGGCCGGTTCCGTGCGCCACACCATGCCCGACCTCGACGCCATCCTGATCGCCGGCCCGACCGCGAGCGGCAAGTCGGCGCTGGCGCTGGCGCTGGCCGAAGCGCTCGGCGGCGTCGTGATCAACGCCGACTCGATGCAGGTCTATGGCGATCTGCGCATCATCACGGCGCGCCCCACCGCCGCGGAGGAGGCATGCGTGCCGCATCGCCTCTACGGACACGTGGATGCCGGCGTGAACTTCTCCGTCGGCCACTATCTGCGCGATGCGCAGGCCGCGCTCACCGAGGTGCGGGCGGCGGGCCGTCTGCCGATCTTCTGCGGCGGCACCGGGCTCTACTTCAAGGCGCTGACCAAGGGCCTGTCGCGGGTGCCGCCGGTGCCGGCCGCGATCCGCGACATGGTGCGCGATATGCTCGCGGCGCTGGGGCCGGAGCTCCTGCACGCCACGCTCGCCCGCCACGATCCCGGCGAGGCGGCGCGCCTCGAGCCGCGCGACAAGCTTCGCGTCACCCGCGCTCTCGAGGTGCTGCTCGCCACCGGCCGGCCCTTGTCGGCCTGGCACGGCGAGACCGACCCACCGCTGCTGGATCCGGCTCGCGTCGTCACCGCCTTCCTGGCCCCGGACCGGACGGCCCTCTACGCCCGCATCGACGCGCGGTTCGTGCGGATGATGGCGGAGGGCGCCCTGGAGGAGATCCGGGCGCTCGGGGGGAGACAGCTCGACCCACTTTTGCCGGCGATGCGGGCGCACGGCGTGCCCGGGCTGCTGGCGTATCTCTCCGGCACGATGTCGCGCGCGGCGGCGATCGAGAAGGGGCAGGCCGACACCCGCCACTACGCCAAGCGGCAGTTCACCTGGTTCCGCCACCAGCTCCCGGACTGGCCGTGGCTCGCGCCGGAGCTGGCATTCGACGATCTGCTGCGCCGCGCATCGGCTTTCCCGAGGGGATAATCGCGCGCAGCGCGGCCAGGATCGCGATCACGAGGCCGACGACCAGTACCCAGGCGGCCGGCCGCAGGCCGAACGAGACGTCCAGATTGGCGTAGAGCACCAGGGTCGGGTCGACGCCCGTGGTGACGCCGTACCACGCCGCCTCGCCGAGCGCGGTCGCGGCCGAAGCGACGATCGCGAGCAGTCCGAGGCGCAGGGGGCCGAGGTCGCCGACGATGCGATAGGCGAGCCGGTAGAGCAAAAGCCACGCGAGGAAGCCCGCCATCATGATCGACTCGGTGATGTCGAGCTTGGTCTGCATGAGGAAATGCAGGATCGCCAGCAGCGCGATCGGGTAGGCGAGGCGGTGCAGGGCCGCCCAGCGCGGCCCGCCGAGCCGGCGCACCATGCCGTCCGTCGAGGTGATGGCGAGCGCCGTGAGCCCGATCAGGGCGACGAAGCCGATGATCAGATAGACGCGCAGCGCGATCTCGCTGACGATCTTCACGACATCGAGCTTCTGGTCGAAGCAATAAAGCGTCAGGTGCAGGGCCGCGTAGGCGAAGGCCGCGACCCCGATGGTCCGCCGCGTCAGGATCAGCTTGGGCGCGCCGAGGACGCGCCGCGCCGGCGTGACGGCGAGCGACAGCAAGAGGAAGCGCACCGCCCAGGAGCCGGACTGATGGATCGCCTCGTTGAACGGCCGCGGCCCGAGCCCGCCCGTGGCGGTCAGCCAGGCGAGCCACAGGGCGGGCAGGCAGACCAGAATGAAGGCCGCGATCTTCAGGATCGACCAGCGGCCGTTGCGTTCACGCAGGAAGGGCATGCAGAACCTCGGGGGTGGGAGCGACCCTGACGGCCGGTGACCGCGCCGGCAAGCCCGACGCGCCGCCGCACGCGATCACGGCCGGTCACGATCACCGGAGCGGGACCGCCCGCGGCCGGCCACCGCGGGGCGCACTCGGAATCGTCATACGAAGCCCGGATTTGCGGTGTTACGTCCTTGACCCCGCACGGGGGCTCCTCTATAAGGCCGGCAACTTTAGACGCGAAGAGATCGATCATGCGCAATATTGTTTCGCTGCTCATCGTAGGCGGGCGCGCCATCCGGGGATCGTCCTGAACGATCCGGCCGGGGTGGCGTGCTGCACACAAGGGCCCTGGCGGCCCTTTTTTCATTCCTGAAGCCCGTCCGAACCCATTACCGAACCCGAACCACAGTTCGTCCCGAACGACCGGCCGACGACGGCCGAGGCGAGACACGAAGGCGGAGAAAGCCATGACCAAGGAGATGACCGGCGCCGAGATGATCATCCAGGCGCTGATCGACCAGGGGGTCGAGCACATCTTCGGCTATCCGGGCGGCGCGGTGCTGCCGATCTACGATGCGCTGTTCCATCAGGACAAGGTGCGCCACGTGCTGGTGCGCCACGAGCAGGGCGCCGTGCACGCCGCCGAGGGCTATGCGCGCTCGACCGGCAAGGTCGGCTGCGTGCTGGTCACCTCGGGCCCCGGCGCCACCAACGCCGTCACGGGCCTCGCCGACGCGCTGTGCGACTCGATCCCGATCGTCTGCATCACGGGCCAGGTTCCGACCCACCTGATCGGCAACGACGCCTTCCAGGAGTGCGACACGGTCGGCATCACCCGGCCCTGCACCAAGTACAACACCCTGGTGAAGAGCATCGAGGAGCTGCCGCGCGTCCTGCACGAGGCGTTCCACATCGCGGCGAGCGGCCGACCCGGCCCGGTCGTCATCGACGTGCCGAAGGACGTGCAGTTCGCCACCGGCCTCTACTCGAAGCCGAAGGCGTTCGCGCATCGCGGCTACGCGCCGAAGCCCAAGCCCGATCCGCGCCGCATCGAGGAGGCGGTGGCGCTGATGCGCACCGCGCGCCGGCCGGTCTTCTACACGGGCGGCGGCGTCATCAATTCGGGCCGCAAGGCGACCGAGCTCCTGCGCCAGCTCGTCCGCTCGACCGGCTTCCCGATCACCTCGACCTTGATGGGGCTCGGCGCCTATCCGGCCTCCGATCCGCAGTGGCTCGGCATGCTCGGCATGCACGGCACCTACGAGGCCAACCTCGCGATGCACGAATGCGATCTGATGATCTGCATCGGGGCGCGCTTCGACGACCGCATCACCGGTCGGCTCGACGCCTTCTCGCCGGGCTCGCGCAAGATCCACGTCGACATCGACCCGTCGTCGATCAACAAGAACGTCAAGGTCGACGTGCCGATCCTCGGCGACTGCACCGAGGTGCTGGAGGAGATGCTGCGGCTGTGGACGACGCAGCCGGGCGACGCCCACGGCGCCGCGCACAAGACCTGGTGGAAGCGGATCGAAGGGTGGCGGGCCCGCAAGAGCCTCGCCTACAAGCCCTCGGCCGAGGTGATCAAGCCGCAATACGCGATCCAGCGGCTCTACGAGCTGACCAAGGACCGCGACACCTACATCACCACCGAGGTCGGCCAGCATCAGATGTGGGCGGCGCAGTTCTACGGCTTCGAGGAGCCGAACCGCTGGATGACGTCGGGCGGGCTCGGCACCATGGGCTACGGCATCCCGGCCGCGGTCGGCGTGCAGCTCGCCCATCCGGGCGCGCTCGTCGTCGACATCGCCGGCGAGGCCTCGGTGCTGATGACCATGCAGGAGATGTCGACCGCGGTGCAGTACCGGCTGCCGATCAAGATCTTCATCCTCAACAACCACTACATGGGGATGGTGCGGCAGTGGCAGGAGCTCCTGCACGGCGGCCGCTACTCGCAGAGCTACTCGGAGGCGCTGCCCGACTTCGTCAAGCTCGCCGAGGCCTATCACGGCGTCGGCATGCGCTGCGAGAAGCCGGGCGATCTCGACGCCGCCATCGAGGAGATGATCGCGGTCGACAAGCCGGTGATCTTCGACTGCGTGGTCGATCCGTCGGAGAACTGCTTCCCGATGATCCCGTCGGGTCGCGCCCACAACGAGATGCTCCTGGGTGACGCCGCCGAGAAGCTCGACGAGGCGATCACCGAGGAAGGCAAGATGCTGGTCTGAGACCTGATCATCACGCACCCGGCTCCGGCGGAGCGGGGTGGATGTCATTCGGGGCAGGGAATTTTCTCATCATGAACGCCATCACGCCGACCTCCGGCAGCACCTCGCACTATCCGTCCGCCCATGTGGCGCAGGCGATCGAGTCCCATACGCTCGCTGTCATCGTCGACAACGAGCCGGGCGTGCTCGCCCGCGTCATCGGCCTGTTCTCGGGCCGCGGCTACAACATCGAGAGCCTGACGGTGTCCGAGACCGAGCACCAGAAGCACCTCTCCCGCATCACCGTGGTGACGCGCGGCACCCCGATGGTGATCGAGCAGATCAAGAACCAGCTCGACCGCATGGTGCCGGTGCATCGCGTGGTCGACATGACCGTGTCGGCGCGCTCGATCGAGCGCGAGCTCGCGATGGTGAAGGTGCGCGGCAAGGGCGACCATCGGGTCGAGGCGCTGCGGCTGGCCGACGCCTTCAAGGCGCGCGTCATCGACGCGACGATCGAGAGCTTCGTGTTCGAGATCACGGGCGGGGCCGAGAAGATCGACCAGTTCGTCAGCCTGATGCTGCCGCTCGGCCTCGTCGAGGTGTCGCGCACCGGTATCGTCGCCATCGCGCGCGGTCCCGAGGGGATGTGAGGCGGGCGCCCGCTCGCTTTCCCTCTCCCCGCCAGCGGGGAGAGGTTCCGGGCGGCGACCGCGGTGGACGCCCCAAGGTCTCGGATATACATTGTGTATCCGAAGGGGATGCCATGAAGGTCAAGGTCTCGAAATGGGGCAACAGCCTCGGGGTGCGGCTGCCGAAGGCGGCGGCCGAGGCCGCGGGCGTCACCGAGGGCAGCGAGGTCGACGTGGTGGTCGAGGGGCGCGAGCTGCGGCTGAAGCCGGCGCCTGCGCGGCTCGGTTACACGCGCTACCGGCTCGCCGACCTCGTCGCCGAGGCGAAGCGCCTCGGGCCCGAGAACGAGCCGCCGACCGTCGACTGGGGGCCGGACCGCGGAGAAGAGATCCTTCCCGAGGACGAGTATTCGCGCGGCGAGATCACGTTCGAGGATCTGACCAGAAACAATGCTCCCGGAAAGCGGTGACATCGCCTGGGTCGAGCTCGACACGGTGCTCGGAACCGAGCAGGCTGGACGCCGGCCCGCGCTGGTGCTGAGCGATCGCGCCTATCACGAAGTTTCGCGACGCAGCATCGTCTGCCCGATCTCGTCGCGGGCGAAGCCGTGGAGCTTCAACGTCCCGCTCCCCGAGGGACTGCAAACCCGAGGCGTGGTTCTGGTCGATCAGATCCGGAGCGTCTCCCGCGAGCACCGCATGTTCGGCGTCATCGAGCACGTTCCCGATCGCGTCCTGCTCGACGTCCGCGGCGTGCTGGTCGCGCTCTTCGGGCTCGACAGCGTCCCGATCGCGCCCGGCCCGTCGCCGTGAGAATTCGCGACGGAACGGCATAGGACTTCCGCGGTCGCCGGGCTTGTCCCGGTCCCGCGTACCTCTTAAGAACCCACCCACGGCAGCCCGGTTCTCGGGGCCTGCCGGACCCGCAACGACCAGGGCGGCCGGCCCGCCGAGAAGGGGAATTCCCATGCGTGTCTATTACGATCGCGACGCCGATCTCAATCTGATCAAGACCAAGAAGGTCGCGATCGTCGGCTTCGGCAGCCAGGGCCACGCCCATGCGCTCAACCTGCGCGACTCCGGCGTGAAGAACGTCGCCGTCGCGCTGCGCCCGGGCTCGGCCAGCGCCAAGAAGGCCGAGGCCATGGGCCTGCCGGTGATGACGGTCGCCGAGGCCGCCAAGTGGGCCGACGTGATGATGATGCTGACGCCGGACGAGCTGCAGGCCGACATTTACGCCGCCGAGATCGCCGGAAACATCCGCGAGGGCGCCGCGCTGATGTTCGCGCACGGCCTCAACGTCCACTTCAACCTGATCGATCCGAAGAAGGACATCGACGTCCTGATGGTCGCGCCGAAGGGGCCCGGCCACACGGTGCGGGCCGAGTACGAGCGCGGCGCCGGCGTGCCCTGCCTGCTCGCCATCCACCAGGACGCCTCGGGCAATGCCCACGACATCGGCCTCTCCTACGCCTCGGCGATCGGCGGTGGCCGCGCCGGCATCATCGAGACGACCTTCCAGGAGGAGTGCGAGACCGACCTGTTCGGCGAGCAGGCGGTGCTGTGCGGCGGCGCCGTGGAGCTGATGAAGGCCGGCTTCGAGACGCTGGTCGAGGCCGGCTACGCGCCCGAGATGGCCTATTTCGAGTGCGTGCACGAGCTCAAGCTGATCGTCGACCTCATCTACGAGGGCGGCATCGCGACCATGAACTACTCGATCTCCAACACGGCCGAGTACGGCGAGTACAAGTCCGGCCCGCGCCTGATCACGGCCGAGACCAAGGCCGAGATGAAGAAGGTGCTGGCCGACATCCAGTCGGGCGCCTTCGTGAAGGACTGGATGCTGGAGAACAAGGTCAACCAGGCCTCGTTCAAGGCGATCCGCGCCAACATGGCCAAGCACCCGATCGAGGAGGTCGGCGCCAAGCTGCGCGAGATGATGCCGTGGATCAAGCAGCGCGCCATGGTCGACAAGAGCAAGAACTAATTGCTGAACGTTATCGACGAGACTGAAAACGACCTCTCGGACCTCATCCAAAAGGACTTTGGTCCGGGAGGCTCTTTCGTCGACCTTTCCAGGGCGACGCTCGATTGGATGCACTATCTTGCTCGAACGATACCGCGTCGTCCGAGGTCAGTGGTAAGCTCTTCTCGGGTAGATGCTGTTTGTAAAGTCTTCCCGGCTATCTATGATATTGCCGAAGCCCTTAGGCGAGGCGAAGATCTTGCGCCTTGGCTAAGTAACGGGGTGCGGAAAAGGGGGGCTTGATCACAAAGCGGACCTTTTGTTCAATGATTGGCAAGTTCATCACTTTCATTTGAGTAAGGTGTTTGATAAACCGTACCGTGTCGCGCGAACCTCTGATCTTTTGTTTGCTTATATCACCGGTGATAAGGCAATTCTTTTATGTGTTTTGCCTCATGGACGGTGGACCGCTAAAGAAATTCTACTGTCTTTAATGAGCGCTGCGCCGGACGTTATGAGTGCGTGTGAGTTAAAGGTAATTACACCCTCTAGCAGTGAATGCTCGCCAGACGAAATGTACAGGTTGAGGAAATCCGGTCTAAATTCTCCATTTCAGCTAAATGGAAGAGTTTATATGTCTCCTGGTGTTGGGCTTTCTTCATCCGCGCATTCTGTTAGGATTGTTAAATATTTCGGCCGACTAAAGATTGCTATCCAAGAATGTAAGGATGGTTTAATTTTCGGGGGTATGCCTCAAGATTTGCGATTGCGATTGTTGCAGCCCTTGGGTGTTCCGGTCCGGTTGGGACTTGTATATCGGGCGGGCCAATTTGTTTTGATTGACAAAAATCGAGCAGTTGAATTGATGTGCACTCGTGTCATTGAGTAGAATGACCAAAACCACGTAAGGTCGGATGGGAGGTCTCGTATGAAATTCAGATTTTTGGTCGCCGCGACGGCGCTCGCCGTGCTCGCCGCGCCGCTGTCGCCGGCCGTCGCCCAGAGCGCGCCGGCGCCCGAGAAGTCGAAGCTGGTGCTCGGCGTCGGCGGCAAGAACCTCCTCTACTACCTGCCCCTCACGCTCGCCGAGAAGCTCGGCTACTTCAAGGAGCAGGGCCTCGACGTGACGATCACGGATTTCGGCGGCGGCGCGAAGTCGCTGCAGTCGCTGATCGGCGGTTCCGCCGACGTCGTCACCGGTGCCTACGAGCACACCATCCGGATGCAGGCGAAGGGCCAGGAGATCCGCGCCGTCGCCGAGCTCGGCCGCTTCCCCGGCATCGTGCTCGCGGTCCGCAAGGACAAGGCGGCCCAGGTGAAGTCGTTCAAGGATCTGAAGGGGATGAAGATCGGCGTCACGGCGCCGGGCTCGTCGACCAACTTCTTCCTCAACGCGCTGCTCGCCAAGGACGGCCTCAAGGCGACCGACGTGTCGATCATCGGGGTCGGCGCCGGCATGTCGGCGGTCGCCGCGATGAAGAAGGGCGAGCTCGACGCCATCTCCAACCTCGATCCCGTCATCACCAAGCTGGTGCAGGACGGCGACGTGGTCGTGATGGCCGACAGCCGCACCGAGGCCGACAACGAGAAGCTCTTGGGCGGCAACAACCCGGCGGCCGTCGTCTATCTCAAGGCCGACTTCATCGAGAAGAACCCGGAGACCACCCAGCGCATCGTCAACGCCTTCTACAAGACGCTGCAGTGGCTCAAGACCGCGACGCCCGAGGACGTCGCCAAGACGGTGCCGGAGGAGTATCACCTCGGCGACCGCTCGCTCTACATGGCGGCCTTCACGGCGTCGAAGCCGATGTACTCGGCCACCGGCATCATCCCCGAGAGCGGCATGCGGAACGCCCTCGACATGCTGGTGCAGTTCGACGACGAGATGAAGACCGCCAAGATCGACCTGAAGCGCACCTTCGACGACCGCTTCGTCAAGAAGGCCGCCGGCACGATGTGATTCACCCTCTCCCGAGGGTCGCGCGCTCGCGCGACAAGAGGGTCGGTCGCGAGCGAAGCTCGGGACCGGGGTGAGGGGCGTATGCGCTCAGGGCTGGCCTCGGCACCCCCTCACCCGGATCTCGCGCGACGGCGCGCGATCCGACCTCTCCCCGCCGGGGAGAGGTGAACGGCGACTGCCGCACCGGCGCTCCAGATTGGCGATACAAGTCTCGGGGGCGTCCCTCGCCGCCCCTTGACCGCGCCGCCCGCACGGGGGAGACCGGGCGTGCCGTGCGTGACGAGGCGCGCGGTGTCCGGGTGGAGGGGCTGCGGCCCGCGGCCGGAGCAGCCCCACACGGTCGGCGCCAGCGCCGGCCCGCATGCCGGACGGCACGCCGCGGATTTCACCTGCCCTCATGTACGCCCCCCGCCTCACCTTGCCGCACACGCTGCTGGCGCTGCTCGTCGCCGCCATCTGGGGCGTCGCCTTCGTGTTCACCAAGCTCGGGCTCGACAGCTTCTCGCCGCTGGTGCTCACGACGCTGCGCTTCTCGACCTCGGCGCTGCCCCTCCTGGTGGTGCCGCGGCCGCGGATCGCGCTCGGCCCGACCGTCGCGATCGGGCTGACGCTGTTCGTCGGCCAGTTCATGTTCCTGTTCCTCGGCATCACCCACGGCGTGCCGCCCGGCCTCGCCGCCGTGATCCTGCAGACCCAGTCGATGTTCACGGTGGCGCTGGCGGCGGCGATCTACCACCAGTATCCGACCGGCCGGCAGACCGTGTCGCTCGTCGTCGCGGCGGCCGGCCTCGCCTGCATCGGCGGCACGGTGGGGCAGGAGTTCGACGGGTGGGCGCTCCTGCTGATGCTCGGCTCGCCGCTCAGCTTCGCGGTCGGCAACCTCTTGCTGCGCAAGGCCGGGCAGAACGACATGGTGGCGCTGATGGCGTGGCTCAGCCTGGTGCCGCCGCTGCCCTGCCTCGCCCTCGCGCTCGTGCTCGAAGGACCGGCGGCGGTCGGGCAGAGCCTCGTCGCGGCGCCGTGGATCGCCTGGGTCGCGGTGCTCTATCTCGCCTTCGCCGGCACCACGATCGCCTTCGCGGCCTGGGGGGCGCTGCTGCGCCGCTACGGCGTCGCCACGGTCGCGCCCTTCGCGCTGCTGGTGCCGTTCATCGGGGCGATCGCGTCGAGCCTGGTGTTCGGCGAGACCTTCGGCCCGCTGCGGCTCGCCGGCATGGCCCTGGTGCTCGCCGGCCTCGCCATCCTCATGGTGCCGACCCGCAAGCGCGCGTGATGTTCACCGCCGGGAAGGGGTTTGCGCGGCGTGGCGCCACGCGGTAGGGGTTCGACATCATTCCGACGCACCCCCGCCGATGCCATGCCATGAACATTCTCTCGATCCAGTCGCACGTCGCCTACGGCCATGTCGGCAACGCCTCCGCCGTGTTTCCGCTGCAGCGGCTCGGTTGCGAGGTGTGGCCGATCCACACGGTGCAGTTCTCCAACCACACCGGTTACGGCGCCTGGAAGGGCCGCGTCTTCGACGGCGGCATGATCGGCGAGTTGCTGGAGGGCATCGCCGAGCGCGGCGCCCTGCCGCTCTGCGACGGCGTGCTGTCGGGCTACATGGGCGGCGCCGACATCGGCGAGGCGATCCTCGAGGCGGTCGGCAAGGTGCGGGCCGCCAACCCGAAGGCGCGCTACTGCTGCGACCCGGTGATCGGCGACGTCGGCCGCGGCGTCTTCGTGCGGCCCGGCATCCCGGAGTTCATGCGCTCGCGCGCCGTGCCGGCCGCCGACATCATCACGCCCAACCAGTTCGAGCTCGAATATCTGGCCGACCGCACCACCGGCACGCTCGCCGACGCCGTGAAGGCGATCGAGATCGTCCATCTGCTCGGGCCGAAGGTGATCCTGGTCACGTCGCTGCACACGGACGAGACGCCGGCCGACGCCATCGATCTCCTGGCCTCCGGGCCGGACGGCCGCTTCCGCCTGCGCACCGAGAAGCTCGACATCGCGATCAACGGCGCGGGCGACGCCATCGCGGCGCTGTTCTTCTTCCATTGGATGTCGACCGGCTCGACCGCCGAGGCCCTGTCGCGCGCGGCGTCTTCGATCTTCGGCCTCTTGAAGCGCACCGTCGCGGCGGGCTCGCGCGAAATCCTCACCGTCGCGGCGCAGGACGAGTTCGTGACGCCGTCGCGCGTCTTCACGGCCGAGCCGGTGTGACCGCCATGGCGCGCCGCTTCGTGACGCTCGACGTGTTCACGGCCGAGAGGTTCGCCGGCAATCCGCTCGCCGTGGTGCTCGACGCCGACGGTCTCGACACCGCCGCCATGCAGGCGATCGCCAAGGAGTTCGCGCTGTCGGAGACCGTGTTCGTGCTGCCGCCCGACGATCCGGCGCACCGGGCACGGCTGCGCATCTTCACGCCGGCCCGCGAGCTGCCCTTCGCCGGCCATCCGACGGTCGGCACGGCGGTGCTGCTCGGCCGGCTCGACGGCGGCCCGGCGCCGCGCGAGATCGTGGTGGAGGAGGCGGTCGGCCCGGTGCGCTGCGCCGTCACGCCGCGCGACGCCGACGGCGGGACGGCGCGCTTCGACCTGCCGCGGCTGCCCGAGCCGGTCGCCGCCGCACGCGACGCCACGATGCTCGCGGCGGCGCTCGGACTTGCCGCGCGCGAGATCGGCTTCGGCCGCTTCGTCGCGGAGGACTGGTCGGCCGGCGTCACCTTCACGCTGGTGCCGCTGGCGAGCCGCGACGCGGTCGCCCGCGCGACACCGGACATGCGGCGCTGGGTGGCGGCCTTCGGCTCGGATGGCCATCCGGCCGCCTTCGTGTTCAGCCGCGAGACGACGGTGCGGGGCCATGCCTTCCATGCCCGCATGTTCGCCCCGAGCCTCGGCATCGCCGAGGATCCGGCGACCGGCTCCGCGGTCGCGGCCTTCGCCGGCGCGGTGGCCCGCCACGGCGGCCTTCCCGACGGCACCCACACGCTGGTGATCGAGCAGGGCTTCGAGATGGGCCGGCCGAGCCTGATCAGTTTGTCGCTCGGGCTGCGCGGCGGCGCGCTCGCCACGGCCGCCATCGGCGGTGATGCCGTGGTGATGAGCGAGGGGCGGCTCCTCGTCTGATCACGACGGGCGCGTGGGGGCGGCTCATGACGAAGGCGTCATAGGACCGGACGGCGTGAACGACCTCGACGTGGCTCCGATCGACGCGCTCGACCTCCGGCTGGAGCCGTTCGACTGGCCGTTCGCCGCCGCACGGCGGGCCGAGATCGACGCGCATTTCGCCGACCTCCAGCGGCGGCTTCCGCATGTCTGGAACGGTCGCGTGCTCCTGATGCGCGACTGGGCCGTCGACGCCGGCACGCTGCGGGCGCGCCTGTTCGAGACCGACTACGCGAGCTTCATGGCATGGCGCGACTGGGGCTGGCCGGACGCCAGCGTGACCAACGCCTTCGCCATGGGGGCGCTGCGCGGTCGCGACGGCGGCTTCCTGCTCGGCGAGATGGCGGCCGGCACGGCGAACCAGGGCCAGGTCTACTTCCCCTGCGGCACGCCGGACCCGAGCGACGTGCGCGACGGCGTCGTCGACTTCGCCGGCAGCGTCGTGCGCGAGATCTTCGAGGAGACCGGCATCGATGCGGAGGCCTACACGGCCGGTCCGTGGGCGCTGGTGCCGGCGGGGCGGCTGCTCGCCGTCGTCCGGCTCCTCGAGGCCCGAGCGAGTACCGCCGCGCTGTGCGAGACGGCGCGCGCCCATATCGCCGCCGAGGCGGCCCCGGAGCTCGCCCGCGTCGTCGCCGTGCATGGACCGGCCGATCTCGGTGCCGGCGTCCTCGACTTCGTCCGCGCCTATCTGCTGCACGCCTGGGACTGAGTCCCTCCGGCGCCCACCCCGCGATGCCACGGCGCCTTCCGACCGCCTGTCGCGTCGCTGTCACGCAGCCTCGCTAGGGTGCTGGTGAAAACGTTTACACCAGCCTCGGCGCACGGCCGCTCATGACCTCTTCCGCATTCGGCGATGCGTCCGCGCTCGGCGACTCTCCTGCCCAAGGCGACGCCGCGCCCCGCCGGGCGACGACCATCAAGGACGTCGCCAAAAAGGCGCGCTGCTCGATCGCCAGCGTCAGCCGGGTCGTCAACGACTCCGGCCCGGTGAGCACAGGCTTGCGCCGGCGCATCGCCACCGCCGTCGCCGAGCTCGACTTCCGGCCGAGCGAGGTGGGCCGCAGCCTGGTGCTCAAGCGCAGCCGCACCATCGGCGTGCTGGTGCCGAGCGTCACCAATCCGGTGTTCGCCGACTGCCTCGCCGGCCTGCAGGAGACGGCGCGCCGCGCCGGCCATGCAGTGCTGATCGCGCAGTCCGACTACGAGCCGGGCCGTGAGATCGAGGCGATCGCGCCGCTGATCGCCGAGCGTCCCGCGGGTCTCGTGCTCACCGTCTGCGATCCGGCGGCGAGCGCGGCGCATCTGCGCGCCGCCACGGCCGGCATCCCGACCGTGCTGTTGTTCAACGAGGCGGTGGCGGCGGGCGACGCCGTCGTGACGGTCGACAATCGCGGCGCCGGCCGCGAGATCGCCGAGGCGCTGATCCGTCACGGCCATCGCCGCATCTCGTTCGTCGCCGGGCGCTTCGCCGCCTCGGACCGGGCGCGCGCGCGCTTCGAGGGTGTGGGTGATGCGCTCGCCGCGGCCGGGCTGCCGGTCGCGCCGCCGATCGAGATCGACTTCATCGACGGGCCCGACCGGATCGATCTCTCCGATCTCCTGGCGCGATCACGGCCGACCGCGATCGTCGCCTCCAATGATCTACTGGCGATCGGCGTGGTCGCGGCGCTGCGCCGGCATGGCCTCGCGGTGCCGGACGACGTGTCGGTCGCCGGCTTCGACGGCATCGCGATCGGACGGTTGATCGCGCCGGCGCTCGCCACCATCGAGTGGCCGGCCCGTGCCATGGGGGCGGCGGCGGCCGCCATGCTGCTCGATCTCGTCGCCGGCCGCGGCGACGCGGCGGCCCGCGTCGTGACGCTGCCGCATGTCTGGCGCCCGGGCGGCACGCTCGCCGGCGCACCGAACGTTTCCCGCTGAGCCACCAACGGAGACCCTCATGACGACCCGCCGGATTGTTCTCGGCCTCGCGGCCGCGACGCTGCTCGCCACCCCGCTCCTGACGGGCGTGGCGGCCGCGCAGGCGCAGGGCGGCACCGCGATCTGCTACAACTGCCCGCCGCAATGGGCCGACTGGGCCGCGATGCTGAAGGCGGTCCGAGACGACCTCGGCATCACCATGCCGCACGACAACAAGAACTCCGGCCAGGCGCTGTCGCAGATCCTCGCCGAGCGCGCCAGCCCCGTGGCCGACATGGCCTATTACGGCATCACGTTCGGCATCAAGGCGAAAGCCGAGGGCGTCACCGAGGCCTACAAGCCGGCCCTGTTCGACGCGATTCCGGACGGCCTGAAGGACAAGGACGGCCACTGGTGGACCGTGCACCAGGGCACGCTGGGGCTGTTCGTGAACGTCGATGCCTTGCGCGGAAAACCGGTGCCGGCCTGCTGGGCCGATCTGAAGAAACCCGACTACAAGGGCTTGGTCGGCTATCTGAACCCGACCTCGGCGGCGGTCGGCTATGTCGGCGCCGTCGCGGTCAACCTGGCGCTCGGCGGCACGCTCGAGAACATCGAGCCGGGCCTCGCCTTCTTCAAGGAGCTCGCCAAGAACGATCCGATCGTGCCGCAGCAGACCTCTTATGCGCGCGTCGTCTCGGGCGAGATTCCGATCCTGCTCGACTACGACTTCAACGCCTACCGGGCGAAGTACACCGAGAAGGGCAAGTTCGCCTTCGTCATCCCGTGCGAGGGCTCGGTGTCGTTCCCCTATGTGATGACGCTGGTGAAGGGTGCGCCGCATCCCGAGCAGGCGAAGCGCGTGCTCGACTATCTGCTCTCCGACAAGGGCCAGCTCGTCTGGACCAACGCCTATCTGCGCCCGGCGCGCCCGATCGAGATGCCGGCCGAGGTGGCGGCGAAGTTTCTGCCCAAGGCCGACTACGACCGCGTCAAGGACATCGACTGGGGCGCCGCCGAGAAAATCCAGAAGACGTTTTCGGACCGCTACCTCGCCGAGGTGCGGTGAGGCCGGCGCCTGCCGCGGATGCGGCGTGACCCTCTCCCTGAGGGAGAGGGTCGACGCGCGAAGCGCGTCGGGGTGAGGGTTTACGGCGCCGGTTGGAGAGCTCGGCACCCCCTCACCCGGATCTCGCGCTGGTCGCGCGAGATCCGACCTCTCCCCGCCGGGGAGAGGTGACCCGCGTTCGTCGATATGGCTGCGGTCCAATCCCTCACGTCAACGCACTGCCGAAAGCCCGAATGCCCCGCCGCTTCGAGTTCCTCCTTCTGCTCCCCGCCGGCGTGTTCGTGCTGGCCTTCCTGCTCGTGCCGATGGCCGTGCTGGTGCCGGTCGCCGGCTCCGGCAAGCTCGGCTGGGGCGCGTACCTCGCCGTGCTGACCGAGCCGCGCTATCGCGCCACCATGGTGTCGACCCTGATGGTCGCGGCGGCGACGACGGTGCTGACGCTCGCGATCGCCACCGTCGCGGCGCAATTCCTCGCGGTGCGGCGTTTCCCCGGACGTGATCTGCTGGTCGCCATGCTCACCTTCCCGCTCGCCTTCCCGGGCGTCGTCGTCGGCTTCATGGTGATCCTGCTCGGCGGCAGGCTGGGTCTCGTCGGGCAGGCGTCCGAGGTGTTGGGCGCCGGCCGCATCGTCTTCGCCTATTCGCTGACCGGGCTCCTGGTCGGCTATCTCTACTTCTCGATCCCGCGCGTCATCCTCACCGTGATGGCGGCGGTCGAAAAGCTCGATCCGTCGCTCGTCGAGGCGGCGCGCTCGCTCGGTGCCGGTCCTTGGTGCATCCAGCGCGACGTCGTTCTGCCGGCGCTGGCGCCGGCCCTCACGGCGGCCGGCGCGCTGTGCTTCGCGACCGCGATGGGCGCCTTCGGCACGGCCTTCACGCTCGCCACCCGGATCGACGTGCTGCCCATGGTGATCTACACCGAGTTCACGCTCGGCGGAAACGTCGCCATCGCGGCGGCGCTGTCGATCGCGCTCGGCCTCGTCACGTGGGGCGCGCTCGCGATCGCGCGCAACGCCACCGGCAGCGTCGCGGCGGCGGGCTGAGCCATGCGGATCACGACACTCGCCGCCGGGCTCGTCACCGTGCTGGTCGCGGCCTTCCTCGTCGTGCCGGCGATCGTCTCGATGCTGGCCGGCGTCTCGGTGTCTTACGCGCGCGGTCTCTCCGAGGGCCTGACGCTCGACTGGATTTTCGAGGTCTGGCGGCTCTATGCCGACACCATCCTGCGCTCGCTCGGCATCGCGCTCGCCACCCTGATCGTGACGCTCGTGTTCGGCGTTCCCGCCGCCTATGCGCTGGTGCGGCGCGGCGGCCGGCTCGCTCGTCTCGTCGAGGAGATCGTCACGCTGCCGCTGGCGATCCCCGGGCTGGCGCTGGCGCTCGCCCTGATCATCACCTATGGCGGCGTGCGCGAGCTTCGCGGCTCCTCGGCCTTCATCGTCGTCGGCCACGTTCTGTACACGCTGCCCTTCATGCTGCGTTCCGTGATGGCGGTGCTGCAGTCGATCGACTGGCGGCTCCTCGACGAGGGCGCCGCCTCGCTCGGCGCCTCGCCGTGGCGGCGCTTCGTCGACGTGATGCTGCCCAACGCGCGGCCCGGGATCCTCGCCGGCGCCCTGACCGTCGTCACCCTGTCGATCGGAGAGTTCAATCTCACATGGATGCTGCACACGCCCTTGACCAAGACGCTGCCGGTCGGGCTCGCCGACTCCTACGCCTCGATGCGGCTGGAGATCGCCTCGGCCTACACGCTGGTGTTCTTCCTGATGATCGTGCCGCTCCTGGTCGCCATGCAGCTTTTGGCGCGCCTCGGCGGACGGAAGGAGGTGCGGCCGTGACGGCGGGGGAGGGCGCCGAGACCGGCGTTCACGGGGCGCGCCTCACGGTGCGGGGCGCCGGCAAGACGTTTCCGGGCGGCGTGGTCGCGCTCGCCCCGACCGACCTCGATCTGCCGGCCGGCGAGATCCTCGTCCTGCTCGGCCCCTCGGGCTGTGGGAAGACGACGCTCCTGCGCCTCGTCGCCGGCCTCGCCTCGCCCGATCCGGGCGGCGCCGTGCTGTTCGACGGCGTCGACGTGACGGCGACCCCGATCGAGCGCCGCCGCGTCGGCATGGTGTTCCAGTCCTACGCGCTGTTCCCCAACATGACGGTCGCCGAGAACGTCGGCTACGGCCTGAAGGTGCGGGGCGAGCCGCGGGCCGCGCGCGCCGCCGAGGTGGCGCGGCTGCTCGCCATGGTCGGGCTCGAGGCGCTCGCCGACCGGCCGGTCGACCGCATCTCGGGCGGCCAGCGCCAGCGCGTCGCGCTCGCCCGCGCCATCGCGATCCGCCCGAAGATCCTGCTGCTCGACGAGCCGCTGTCGGCGCTCGACGCGGCGTTGCGCGAAAAGCTGCGGATCGAGCTCGCGGCGCTCTTGCGGCGCTTCGCCATCACGGCCATCCACGTGACTCACGACCAGGCCGAGGCGATGGCGATCGGCGACCGCATCGCCGTGATGCGCGAGGGCCGAATCGTCCAGCGTGACACGCCCGAGGCGATCTACGAGCGTCCGGCGGACGCCTTCGTCGCCGGCTTCGTCGGCACCATGAACCGGCTGCCCGGGCGGCTGGTGCCGGGGGCGACCGCCGAGGCGGTGCATTTCCGGCCCGAGGCCGTCACGCTCGGCCCGGCCGGCGCCGACACGATCCCGGCGCGGGTGAGCGCCGCGACCTTCTTCGGCGCGCATCGCCGGCTGAGCCTCGACGTCGCCGGCCATGCCGTCGAGGCCGACGTTCCGGCATCATGGCGGGTCGGGGTCGGCGACACGGTCGCGCTGACCATCGACCCGGCCCGGCTGCACGTCTTCCCGGACCCCGAACCCGATCCTGTCACGAGCCCGAGACCCGACGCATGCTGATCGCCCAGATTTCCGACCTCCATGTCCGGCCCGCCGGCGTGCTCGCCTACGGCGTCGCCGAGACGAACGCCTATGCCGAGCAGGCCGTCCACGCGCTCGCGCGGCTGCAGCCGGCGCCCGACCTCGTGATCGTCACGGGCGATCTCACCGACGCCGGGCTGCCGGAGGAGTACGCGATCCTCACCGCCCTGTTCGACCGGCTGGCGATGCCGGTCTACTGCATCGCCGGCAATCACGATCGCCGCGCCACCTTGCGGGCGGCCTTCGGGCCGAAGGGCTATCTGCCGGCGGAGGGGCGGCTCGACTTCGTGGTGGAGACCCGGCCGGTGCGGATCGTCGGCCTCGACAGCCTGTGGGAGGGGCATGGCGCCGGCCGGCTCGAGCCCGAGTCGCTCACCTTCTTGGCCGACGCGCTCGGCGCCGCGCCCGAGGTGCCGACCGTCGTGGCCGTCCACCATCCGCCCTTCGTCTGCGGGATCGGCCACATGGATCGCATCCGCCTGCTCGACGGCGCCGAGCGCTTCGCCGCCATCGTCGAGGCCAATCCGCAGGTCGAGCGGGTGATCACCGGGCATCATCACCGGCCCGTGGCGGTCAGGTGGGCCGGCACGATCTGCCAGATCGCGCCGTCGGTCGCCCATCAGGTGACGCTGACGCTGACCCCGGACGCCGCCTCCGACTTCGTGCTCGAGCCGCCGGCCTTCCTGCTGCACAAATGGATCGAGGGCACCGGCCTCGTCACCCACCACGCCTATGTGCAGCGCGCGCCGGGACCGTTCCCGTTCTTCGCCGCCAAGCCGGCCGCCGCCTGATCACTCCGGGGTCTTTCCGGGGCGGCGCGCAGCGCCGAACCCGGAATCCGGTCGCGCTTTCGTCGCGCGTCGCTGGATTCCGGGTTCGCAGCTTCGCCGCGCCCCTGGACGACAGCGCACTGATCATCCGCAAACGGTATGAGAATGGCGGGGCTGGGAGGAATTCGGCGCCGGCGGTGCGGCGAGCCGCTCCTCACCTCCGCCGTGAGGCCGGCGGTGGCGGCGCGTGAGCAAGAGCGCGCCTGTCGGGGGCAGGGCGAACGGGAGACGGCGCGGGCGGCGCCGCCTCCCGATCGGGCGTCTCAGTTGACGCGGGTCTCGGTGCGGGTCTCGGCGGGCTTGAAGGCCCCGCCTTTGGCGGCCGGCAGCTCGAGCGTCGCCGGCGTCGCCTTGGCCGGGGCGTTGGCGCGGCGGATCTGGTAGAGGTACCAGGCGCCGACGGCGGCCACCAGGATGCCGACCTGGTAGGTGGGCAGCAGCAGCGACAGGGCGATCAGCACCACCGCGACCGTGCAGGCCTTGGCGAGCTTCTCGCCGTCCGAGGCGATCAGCGACAGCCGATCGTAGTTGTCGCCCTCCAGGAAGGGCGCCGCGAAACGATCCAGGCCGAACTGCGTCCATGCGTTGAGGAAGCCCAGCTTGTGAGCCCACAGCAGGAACAGAGTGGCGGCGAAGACGATCACGGAAACCGCGGCACCGAGCGGGCCGGCGGCAGCGCCGATGACCACGACCAGGGCGACGGCGAAAGCAGCGATCCAATAATTCATTTGAGTAACCCTTCACCCGAGCGTGGGTGCCTTTCAGGTTGTCCTCTCCCGACGAAATACGCAGACGGGACGAATCTACCGCGTCGGCATGGACGTGTAAATTTAGCCGCCGGGGCGTGGTCTGGCCCGCAGAGGTGGCCTGTGGCCTGCCCGGCGGGAATAATCCGCTCGATTGTCGGGGGTCTTCGGCCGGCTCACCGGCGATCGACCTTCTACGACGAGATCGTCCCCGCGGCTCCACGTGCGGCGTGGCGGCCGGCCGGACCGGGCGTCGCGGAAGGTCGATCGCCGGTGAGCCGGCCGCGACGACCCGATCACGACGGATCGTGGTGCAGGGCCGGCCGGTGCCGCGCGACGATGCGTTGCGCCGCCTCGCGGGTCGGAGGTCCGACCGAAGGTCGTCGCTGCGGCGGCTTGCCCCGCCGGGCGACGCACGGTACAAGAGCGGCGTTGCGTCTCGGGTTAACGTCGCGTCAACACGTGTCGGTCACCGTGACGGGCAACAGAGGATCGGGCATGTCGCCGCGCCGCCAGCATCGCGCGCTCTTGGATCGGGTCGTTTCGGCCCCGTCCGCGGCTGCCCTGATTTCCGGCCTCCTTCTCCTTAGCTGCCCCTGAGGGCCGGCAGGGCGCGACGCGCCTGGGCGCTCAGGGGATCCGAGACGGAACCCGGACGCGCCCCGTCGAGGCGCATGCTCTTCGAGAAGGATTGGTTTCCATGACCGCGCAACACCCGGCCGCGCCGACGTCGGCTCATCCGCACTCCGACGAGGACCGCGTCGTCATCTTCGACACCACGCTGCGCGACGGCGAGCAGTCGCCCGGCGCCACCATGACGCACGAGGAGAAGCTCGAGGTCGCCGAGCTGCTCGACCAGATGGGCGTCGACGTGATCGAGGCGGGCTTCCCGATCGCCTCGGAGGGCGACTTCTTCGCCGTCAACGAGATCGCCAAGCGCACGAAGAACGCGGTCGTCTGCGGCCTGTCGCGGGCGGCCTTCAAGGACATCGACCGCTGCGCCGAGGCGATCAAGCCGGCGGCGCGCAAGCGCATCCACACCTTCCTGTCGACCTCGCCCGTGCACATGAAGCACAAGCTCCAGAAGGAGCCGCACGAGGTCTACGAGATGGTGATCGCGCAGGTGACGCGCGCCCGCAACTACACGGACGACGTCGAGTGGTCGTCCGAGGACGGCACCCGCACCGAGATCGACTTCCTGTGCCGCTGTGTCGAGGCCGCCATCAGGGCCGGCGCGACGACCATCAACATCCCGGATACGGTCGGCTACACGACGCCGGAGGAGTACTACAATCTGTTCAAGACGGTGCGCGAGCGCGTACCGAACTCCGACCGCGCCGTGTTCTCGGTGCACTGCCACGACGATCTGGGCCTCGCGGTCGCCAACTCGCTCGCCGGCGTGCGCGGCGGCGCGCGGCAGATCGAGTGCACCATCAACGGCATCGGCGAGCGCGCCGGCAACACGGCCCTGGAAGAGGTCGTGATGGCCATGAAGGTGCGCAACGAGGTGCTGCCCTGGTGGACCAACATCGACGCCACCATGTTGACTCGCGCGTCGAAACTGGTCTCGGCCGTGACCTCGTTCCCGGTGCAGTACAACAAGGCGATCGTCGGCCGGAACGCCTTCGCGCACGAGAGCGGCATCCATCAGGACGGCATGCTCAAGAACGCCCAGACCTACGAGATCATGACGCCGGAGAGTGTCGGCGTGAAGCAGACCTCGCTGGTGATGGGCAAGCATTCCGGCCGCCACGCCTTCATCCGGAAGCTGGAGGACTTGGGCTACAAGCTCGCCGGCAATCAGCTCGAGGACGCCTTCGTGCGCTTCAAGGCGCTGGCCGATCGCAAGAAGCACGTCTACGACGAGGACATCGAGGCGCTGGTCGACGAGGAGATCGCCACCGCCCAGGACCGCATCCGGCTGGTGTCGCTGTCGGTGATCGCCGGCACGCACGGGCCGCAGCGCGCCACCATGAAGCTCAACATCGAAGGCCGCACGGCGATCGAGGAGTGCGAGGGCAACGGTCCGGTCGACGCGGTGTTCAACTGCATCAAGGCGCTGGTGCCGCACGAGGCGATGCTGGAGCTCTACCAGGTGCACGCCGTCACCGAGGGCACCGACGCCCAGGCCGAGGTGTCGGTGCGTCTCTCCGAGGCGGACAAGACCGTCACGGCCAAGGGCGCCGACCCGGACACGCTCGTCGCCTCGGCGAAGGCCTATCTCGGCGCCCTCAACAAGCTGATGATCAAGCGCCAGCGCACCAAGCCCGAGGCCATGACGGCGACGCCGTGAGGGCAGGGGCTTTGCTTGCTCCGTCGTAGAAAGCGAGGGCGACCCCTCCTCACCTCTCCCCGCGTGCGGGGAGAGGTCGACGCGCGCAGCGCGGCGGGGGAGGGGGCGTCTCCGCGACGCAGAGACTCGCGGATGCTACGACTCGCCGCGGCGCCCCCTCACGCGGACTTCGCGCCTGTGGCGCGAACCCCGACCTCTCCCCGCGTGCGGGGAGAGGTGAAGGTGCGGCGGCCCCGCCTCACACGTTGCGAAACATCACCAGCGCATCGACATAGCCTTTCGTCGGGTGCTCGAAGGCGCCCGGCAGGCGGCCGACGACGGAAAAGCCCATGTGCTGCCACAGCCGCACGGCACGCTCGTTCGACGTGATCACGAAGTTGAACTGAACGGCGCGGAATCCGCGCGCTCTGGCGCGGGTGAGCGAGTGCGTGCACATCGCCTGCGCGACGCCGCGGCCGGCGGCGTCCTGCGCGACCATGTAGCCGCAGTTCGCGACATGCGCGCCGCCGCCGGCATTGTTGGCCTTCAGATAATAGGTGCCGACCATCGCCTCGCGATCGCCGTCCTCGTAGAGCGCGACATGCACCTCGTGGGCGGGCGACAGCCAGTAGGCGAGCGCGTCCTCGCGGGACAGATCGCGCGGCAGCGGATAGGTCTCGCCGGCCCGGATCACCGGCTCGAGGATCCGCCACAACGCGTCGGCGTCGGCGGGCGTGGCGGGGCGGATGCGCATGGAGGGACCGGTGGTCGATCGTCGCTGCGGCGCTGCTTCGGAACATGCCTGTCGCCTCTTGGTGAGGAGCGGCCGCAGGCCGCGTCTCGAACCTTGTGGCCACGACACCACGCGATCTGGATTCGAGCAGCCGACATCGGTGGCCGCCCTCGCCCTTCGAGGCCCGCTGCGCGAGCACCTCAAGGTGAGGGCGGAAGGGGGGTGAGGCCCCGCCGTCCGCGCTTGCGCGGGGACGAGCGGAGCAAGGCTCGTCTCGTCAGCACGTCGCGGCGAGCGGCGGGGCGACCATGTTGGGGATCTCGATCTCGATCTCCAGCGTCGAGATCGTCGCGCCGCGGTCCATCTTGACCTGGACATGGTCCGGATCGACGAAGACGTGGCGCGAGATCACGGCGACGATCTCGTCCTGCAGGAGCGAGACCAGGTTGGACGAGCGGCCGAGCGGGGAGCGCTCGTGGGCGAGCAGAATCTGCAGCCGCTCGCGCGCGATCGGCGCGGAGTGGCGGCGCTTGAACCAGCTCCAGATCATGCGGCTCTCCGTCCGAACAGCTTTGTCAACAGGCCGCGCTTCTCGGTCGGGACGACGATGTCGAGATCTTCTCCTTCGAGGCGGCGGGCCGCCTCGGCATAGGCGCGGGCCGGCGCGCTCGCCGGATTGCTGAGCGTCACCGGGGTGCCGAGATTGGAGGCGCGCAGCACCTCCTGGCTCTCGGGGATGATGCCGAGCAGCGGCAACGACAGGATCTCGACGATGTCGGTGATGCCGAGCATCTCGCCCTTGGAGGCGCGGGCCGGATCGAAGCGCGTCACCAGGATGTGCTTGGCGATGCGCTCGCCGCGCTCCGCCCGCACCGTCTTGGCGTCGAGGAGGCCGATGATGCGGTCGGAATCGCGCACCGACGACACCTCCGGATTGGTGACGATGACGGCCTGATCGGCGTGGCGCATCGCGAGCTGGGCGCCGCGCTCGATGCCGGCCGGGCTGTCGCACAGCACCCAGTCGAAGCGCTGACGCAGCTCGTCGATGACGCGGGTGACGCCGTCGTCGGTGAGCGCGTCCTTGTCGCGGGTCTGCGAGGCGGGCAGGAGCCACAGCGTCTCGATGCGCTTGTCGCGGATCAGCGCCTGCTGCAGCTTGGCGGCGCCCTGCACGACGTTGATCAGATCGAACACGACGCGCCGCTCGGCGCCGAGCACGAGGTCGAGATTGCGCAGCCCGACGTCGAAGTCCACCACCGCGACGGTCTGTCCCGTCTGCGCCAGGGCCGCGCCGAGGGCGGCCGTGGTGGTGGTCTTGCCCACGCCTCCCTTTCCCGAAGTCACGACGACCACGTTGGCCATTGTCGGTCCCCTCTCCCTGCCTCAGTCGAATGCGGTTATCAGCATCGTCTCGCCCTCGAGCCAGGCCTGGATCGGCCGGTTGCGGAGCGATGGTTCAAGGTCGTCCACGGTGCGGTAGTAGCCGGCGATGGCGAGCAGCTCGGCCTCGGTCCGGCGGCAGAAGATGCGGGCCCGGCAATCGCCGCCGGCCCCCGCCAGTGCCCGCCCGCGCAGCGTTCCGTAGATGTGGATGGAGCCGCCGGCGACGATCTCGGCGCCCGACGAGACGGCGCCCAGCACGATGATGTCGCCGTGCGGGTGATAGATGGTCTGGCCGGAGCGAACCGGCTCGGCGACGGTGAGCGAGCCGACCGGCTGCGGCGCCGCCGCCGGGCCGATGCGGGTCACCTGAGCGGACGGCGCCGGCTCGGCCGCGGCGGCCGGTGCCTGCGCCTGCGCCTGATCGGCCACGCCGCTCTCCGCGGCCGCGCCGCCCTCGGGGGCAGAAAACGTGCCGCGGCCGCTGGTGAGCACGGGCGGCAACTCGGCGCCGTAGTCGGCGTCGCCGCCTTCCAGCCCCATGATGCGGATGCCGCGGCCCTGCAGCTCGCGGATGAGGTCGTGGATCTCGCCCTTCGACAGCGTCAGCCCGGCGAGGTCGAGCACGGCCGGCCGGCCGGCGAAGAAGCCCGGCGAGCGGCCGATCGCGCCGTCGATGTCGGCGAGCCATTCCGGGATCGGCAGCTCGGGCGCCAGCGCGAACGCCATGTAGGAACGCCCGCGGAAGCGCACCGGGCGCGGACGCGATTTCGGCTGGGCGGCGGTCCTCATGGCATCCGGCTCCCGGATCGTGCGGACGGTTCGGGGGCGAGGGACGACGGACGAATCGCCACAACCATCAGGCGAATCCGAAACCGTGGCGAGATTGAGTCACGCACGGCCGAGGTGGTCGCGGCAGGGGCGGGGGCGGCGGCGAGGTCGCAGGCGGGGGGCGGCACGGCACGTCCTCTCAGCCGGCCATCCGCACGTCGCCGTGCGGGCCTGCGCCGCCGTGCGGCGCCGGCACCGGCACGCCCTCGGCGGAATACTCGTTGAGCTTGTTGCGCAGGGTGCGGATCGAGATGCCGAGGATGTTGGCGGCGTGGGTGCGGTTGCCGAGGCAGTGCTTCAGCGTCTCCAGGATCAGGTCGCGCTCGACGTCGGCGACCGTGCGGCCGACCAGCGCGCGGGTCACCGCCTCGGCGGCGAGCGTCGCGTGCTCGACGGCGGCCGGGCGGGCCTGATCGAGGCGTTCGCCGTCCGGCGTAAGGATCGCGTCGGTGCCGATCTCGTCGCCGGAGGCGAGCAGCACGGCGCGGTGCATCGTGTTCTCGAGCTCGCGCACATTGCCGGGCCAGCGGTTCACGGTGAGCTGATGCTTGGCCTCGGCCGACAGCGGGCGAACCGGCACGCCGTTCGCCTGCGCGTATTTGCGCACGAAGTGATGGGCGAGCTCGAGGATGTCGCCCGGCCGCTCGCGCAGCGGTGGGATCTTCAGGTTGACGACGTTGAGGCGGAACAGCAGATCCTCGCGGAACGTTCCCTCGCGCACCGCCTCGGCGAGATTGCGGTTCGAGGTGGCGAGAATCCGGATGTCGACCGGCACGGGCCGCGTGCCGCCGACCCGGTCGATCACCCGCTCCTGCAGGGCGCGCAGGAGCTTGGCCTGCAGCCGCACCTCCATCTCGGAGATCTCGTCGAGCAGCAGCGTGCCGCCGTTGGCCTCCTCGAACTTGCCGACGCGGCGCGCGACGGCGCCCGTGAAGGCGCCCTTCTCGTGGCCGAACAGCTCGGACTCGAGGAGCTGATCCGGGATCGCCGCGCAGTTGACCGAGATGAACGGCCCGCGGGCGCGGTTCGAGCGGCCGTGGACGTAGCGGGCCAGCACCTCCTTGCCGGTGCCGGACTCGCCCGTGATCAGCACCGAGGCGTCGGACGGCGCGATCTGCTGGGCGAGCTTGACGACGTTGGCGGTCGCCTGGTCGCGATAGACGAGCTCGCGCGAATCGTCGGCGACGGCGGCCAGCACGGCCGCGATCATCTCCGGATCCGGCGGCAGCGGGATGTACTCCTTGGCTCCCGCATGGATCGCCGCGACGGCGGCGCGCGCGTCGTTGGTGGTGCCGCAGGCGACGATCGGGACGTGGATGTGCTCGGCCTCGAGCCGCAGCACCAGCTCGCGGATGTCGAGGGCGACGTCCACCATCATCAGGTCGGCGCCGCGCCCGGAGCGCAGCACCGCCATCGCCTGGTCGCTGCTCTCGGCGTGGGTGACGCTCGCGCCCTTGTCCATGGCGATCTTGGTCGCCACGGTGAGCTGGCCCTTCAGGGTGCCGACGATCAGGAGGCGCATCACATTTGCTCCGTCGCTCGCGTCCGCTCGACCGAACGGGCCGGGCGTGTCGCTCTATCGGATGTCGGGGCGATTCGGCGCATCACGCGCGGTCCGCCTTGATGATTTCCGTCATGGTCACGCCGAGCTTCTCCTCGACGAGCACCACCTCGCCGCGCGCGACCAGGCGGTTGTTGACGTAGATGTCGATCGCCTCGCCGACGCGGCGGTCGAGCTCGAGCACGGCGCCGGGGCCGAGCTTGAGGAGCTCCGCCACCTCCATCCTGGCGCGCCCCAGCACGGCCGAGACCTGCACGGGCACGTCGAACACGGCCTCGAGGTCGGACGCCGCGTGGGTCGTCGCCTCCGGCTCGGCGAGGTCGGTCGCCTGCTCGACCACGCTGTGGTCGGTGTCGAGATTGGGGAAGGGTACCTTCGTCTCGTCGGTGGCCATCACGTCCCTCCCACGTCACCCGTTGCCGCCGCGGCGCGCGTCGATGTAGCGCGTCACCGCCTCGTCGATCGCCGCCTCGATCTCGGCGCGATCGCGCACCAGCCCGCCGTCCGCCCATTCGATCCGGCAGTCGCCGGGCGGAATGTCGGCGGCGCCCAGAACCACGAGCCGTCCTTCGAAGCCGCGTGCCTTCGCCATCGCGCCGAGCTTTTCACGCGCGAGGTCGTAGAGCCCCTCGTGCACCCGCACCACCACATGGGGGGCGCTCAGAAGCTCGCCGAGGCACGCCGACATCAGCGCGGCGATCTCGGCGAAGGGCTCCTCGGCGATCAGTGCCGGCGCCAGCTTGCGGGCGATCGCCGCGGCGACCTCGACGGCGTCGGCCTCGATCTTGGTGGTGATGGCCGGCAGCTGTGCTGCGGCGATCCCCATCGCGGCGGCGATGCGGTCGAAGGCGGCGGCGGTCTGCCGCTCGGCCTGGGTTCTCGTCTGCACTTCGGCCGCCGTGAGGCCTTTCTGATAGCCGCGCTTCTCGGCCGCCGCGATCGCCGCCTCGTGGTCGGCGGGCGAGATGGTCGGCTCCGCCTTGGCCTTGGCCGGGGCGGCGAAGTCGAGATCGAAAAGGAACTTGGCCGGAGCGTTCACGGGACGACCCTCCGGACGGGGGCGAGCGAACGCGGGTGCAGGGAGCGGGTCATCGCGGTCCTCAGTACACCAGCTCTTCGTCGGCGCGGTTCTTGGTGATCATGATCTCGCCCTTGCCGGCCAGATCCTTCGCCAGGTTGACGAGCAGCGCCTGCGCCTCGTCGACCTCGCGCAGACGCACCGGGCCGAGCGCGCCCATGTCGTCGTTGAGCATCTTGGCGGCGCGCGACGACATGTTCTGCATGAAGAAGTTGCGCACCGGCTCGGCGGCGCCCTTCAGCGCGATCGCGAGCTTGTCCTTGTCGATGTGGCGCATCAGCGTCTGGGCCGAGGCGTTGTCGAGCTTGATCAGGTCGTCGAACGTGAACATCAGGCTCTTGATGCGCTCGGCGCTCTCGCGGTTGGTCTCCTCCAGCGCCGTCATGAAGCGCGTCTCGGTCTGCCGGTCGAAGTTGTTGAACACCTCGGCGATCAGCTCATGGGCGTCGCGGCGGCGGGTCTGCGACAGGCTCGACATGAACTCGGTTCGCAGCGTCTGCTCGATGCGCTCGATCACTTCCTTCTGCACCGACTCCATCCGCAGCATGCGGTTGACGACGTCCATGCCGACGTCCTCGGGCAGGATGCCGAGCACCTTGGCGGACTGCTCGGGCTTGAGCTTGGAGAGCACCACGGCGACGGTCTGCGGGTACTCGTTCTCGAGATACTTGGCGAGCATCTCCTCCTGCACGTTGGAGAGCTTCTCCCACATGTTGCGGCCGGCGGGCCCGCGGATCTCGTCCATGATGCCGGAGACGCGCTCGGGCGGCAGGTATTGCTGCAGGAGGCGCTCGGTGGCGTCGTAGGTGCCCATCAGGGCACCGGAGGCCGAGAGGCGCGAGACGAATTCGAGCAGCAGCTCCTCGACCGCGTCGGCCGGGACGGTGCCGAGGCTCGACATCGTCACCGACAGGGTGCGCAACTCGTCGTCGTCGAGAAGCTGCCAGATCTTGGCGCCGTACTGATCGCCGAGCGCGAGCAGCAGCACGGCGGCCCGCTCCGGGCCGGTGAGCTTGAAGCTCGGGCCGCCTGCCGGCTGCCGCGCCGCCAGCGTCGCCACCACGGTCTCGAGGTCGTTCTTGGCCATCGTTTGGACCCTGGATCACTTCTGCTCGTGCAGCCACTGACGCAGGATCTGCACGGTCTCCTGCGGGTTGCGCTCGGCGAGCTCGCCGACCTTCTGGATCGACTGGGCGTGGACGCTGCCCTGCACCTGCGCGAACTCGATCATCTTGGAGGTCTGGCTGGAGACCGCCTTGGCCTCCTCCTCGCTCTGCGGGATGCCGTCCGGGATGCTGGCCGGCCCGCCGGCGAGCGCCGGGAGCGGCGCCTCGCCGGTCAGCGCGGCGATCGCCTCGGGCGTGATGATGCGGCGGACCAGCGGGCGGATCACGAAGAACAGGACGACGAGGCCGAGGAGCAGCATCACGCCGAGCTCGATCGCCCGCATGATGTCCTCCTTGGTGAACTGCAGCATGCCGAGGAACCCGGTCTGGTCCGGCATGACGATGCTCTGCGTCTCGGCGAAGCGCAGGTTGACCACCTCGACGATGTCGCCGCGACGCTGGTCGAAGCCGATCGCCGAGCGCACCAGCATGGCGATGCGGTCGAGCTCGTCCTTGCTGCGCTCCTGATAGGTGAGCTCGCCCTTGTCGTTGCGGCCGTAGACCCCGTCGACCAGCACGGCGACCGAGACCCGGTTGACGCGACCGCCCTCGATCACCTTGGTCTCGGTGATGCGGGTGATCTCGTAGTTGTTGATCTCCTCGGTCTTCTTGCTCTGGTCGCGCGGGCTCGGCGGCTGCGCCGGCTGGCCCTGCTGGGCGTTGGGCAGCTCGGTCGAGACGCTGACCTGACCCTGCTGCTCGGTGGTCTGCGACTGCTCCTCGCGGGTCTGGCTGGAGCGCAGCACCCGGCCTTCCGGATCGTAGCGGTCCTGGGTCTGGGTCACCCGGTTGAAGTCGAACTCGGCGGTGAGCTGCACGCGGGCGCGGCCCGGGCCGACGACCGAGGTGACGATCGACTCGACCTGGTCGCGCAGGTTGCGCTCGTAGGCGAGCTTGCGCTCGTCGCCCGACACGCCGGCGCCGTAGGGATCGCCGGCGGCGCCGTCGGCGAGCAGCCGGCCGGTCTCGTCGACCACCGAGACGCGCTCGGGCTTCAGCCCGTTGACGGCGGAGGCGACGAGGTGACGGATGGCGCGGACCTGCTGGGTCTCGAGCTGGCCGCGGACCTTGAGGGCGATCGAGGCGGAGGGCTCGAGCTTGTCGCGCGAGAACAGCGGCCGCTCGGGAATGACGAGGTGGACGCGGGCGCCCTGGACCCGGTCGAGCGATCGGATGGTGCGGGCGAGCTCGCCTTCCAGCGCGCGCAGGTGGTTGATGTTCTGGACGAAGCTCGTGGTGCCGAGCGAATCCGACTTGTCGAAGATCTCGTAGCCGATGCCGCCGCCCTTGGGCAGCCCGCCCTCGGCGAGCTTCATCCGCAGCCGGCCGACCTTCTCCTTCGGCACCATGATGATGGCGCCGTCGTTCCGCAGCTCGTAGGCGATGCTCTGGCGTTCGAGATCCTTGATGATCGCCGAGGAGTCCTCGAGCGTGAGATCGGTGAACAGCGGCACCATCTGGGGCGCCGTCACCTTGAGGATCACGAAGGCGAAGAACCCGATCAGGGCCGCCGTGACGGCGCCCATCGCGGCGATACGCGCGGGTCCGAGTGTCTTGACGAAGGTGATCAGACCATCCACGGCACGACCCTGAGGCGAGGGTGACTTCCAACCTGTTATGTCGGCAGATGAAAATCACCGACCCGGCAAGTTTTGCCGGGTTCATGGTTTCGAATTGGTTAACGCGAGGGTTAACCATTGCTTCACGTGGCGAAAAACAGGGTCGCGTTGCCGCCGGGACGCACTGTGGCGCCCCGGCGACGGGTGGCGGACGGGCCGGGACGCCGGCGTGGGACGGTTCGACAAAAGAAAAGGCCGCCCGGAGGCGGCCTGTCGCCGATCCGATGGTGACACATCGGCCGGCTGATCGGACGGAACGGTCAGGGGGGCTTTCGAAGTCCGTCCGACGCGACGACGGCTCCGCCGCGGCAGCGCGTCGATCCGGAGGCGCCGCGACGCTGCCGGTTGCGGCGAGATGGTGCGTAGGCTCGGGCGGGGCCTACTGGCGATACTGCTGCAGGCGCGTGGTGCGTAGACCGGCGAGGCCGTGGCGGTCGATCGAGTATTGCCAGGCCAGGAACTCTTCCACCGTGAGGGTGTAGCGGCTGCAGGCCTCTTCGAGTGACAGGAGGCCACCGCGGACCGCGGCGACGACCTCGGCCTTGCGGCGGATCACCCAACGCTTCGTGCCCGGTGCAGGGAGGTCGGCGATAGTCAAGGGGCTACCGTCCGGCCCGATGACATACTTCACCCTCGGGCGGTGGGGTTCGGTCATGGACGAACTCACGCTACAGGAACTGAAAAACACCCCTGCACGATAGGCCGGCCCGCTTAAAATTTGGCTAAGCGTCCGTAAAAAAAGGGAAAACATCGACCGTGAAAGACCGCCGGTCGGGGCCGCCGAAGGGCACCGCACAACCCGCCGGAGAATCGTGTGACATCAATATGATACGAGCGCGACACCGGGCTCGCCGGGGCGGTCGCGCGGGCGTGCTTCGCCGCCCGGGACCGGACGGTCGCCGACAGGAATAAATCGAGCGGGCGGGGATCAGCGGCTGACGATGCGCTTGATCTTGTCGAACGTGAAGGTCTGTCCGCCGACGCTGAGCACCGGTGGCGTCTGGGTCAGGTCGACCGAGTCGACCGTACCGGTCACCTCGGTCGGGACCGCGACGGTCTGCCCGGTGGCATCGACGGCGGTGATCGTGATCTTGTAGTCGCCGGGCGGCCATTTGGTGCCGTCCTTGCCGCGGCCGTCCCAGGCGAACTTCTGCTCGCCGGTCTGCAGCGTGTAGTTCCCCGCGAAGACGGTCTGGCCGGACGAGTTGGAGATCGAGATCGTGGCGCTCGCCGGCTTCGGCGAATTGAACGACCAGGTGGCCATGCCGTCCTTGGGCAGGGTCGCGGTGGTGCCGTCGACCGCGACCTTCGACCCGATATAGCCCAAGGCCATCGTGGTCTGCGCGCTCCGCTCCAGCGCGATCAGCGACTCCAGCTGCTGGTTGGTCTTGAGCTGCTGCTCGACCTGCGAGAACTGCACGAGCTGCTGGGTGAACTGGTTGGCGTCGAGCGGATCGAGCGGGTTCTGGTTCTGCAGCTGCGTCGTCAGCATCTGCAGGAAGGTCTGGAAGTTGTTTCCCAGAACCATGGCGGAATCCGGCTTGGTGCCGGTCGAGGTGACGGCCGCCGTCGCGGAGAATTGGGTACCGTTGACACTGCTCGTCGCCATGGCCCTGTGCCTTCTGGTTCGTGTGCCGATCGCAACCGGGGGTCAGACCCGGATGTCGACGCCGGTCGCCCGGCCGAACAGCCGCCCGTAGGTGGCCGTCACCTCCGTCACGCCCGTCTCGCCGCCGCCCTCGACGGGGCCACGGCCGGTGCCGCGATGGCCGGAGCGGCTCTCGGGCTCGTATTGCGGCCCGCCGCCCTGGTCGCGCAGCGAGAACTGCATGGCGCCCTGGTCGGCCTTCAGGCCGGCATCCTGCAGGGCGCGCTCGAGCTGGCCGGCGTCGCGGCGCAGCAGGTCGAGCGTGTCGGCCCGGTCGGCCGTGATGCGCGGCACGACGGTGCCGTTGCCGTCCACCTCGAGCTTGACGTGGACGCGGCCGAGGTCCGGCGGGTCGAGCCGGATCTCGAAGGAGTGCTTGCCGGCCTTGGCCTGGGCCGTGATCTCCACCGGCACGCCGGCGAGCGGCACCGGCGCCGAGGCCTCGCCCCGCCCGGTGGTGACCGGGGCGGCGCCGGCCTGGGCCGTGCCCGTGATGGTGAGCCCTTCGACGCGCGCAAGACCCTGTACGGCGGCGGCCTGAGCCGCGGCTTGGGCCGCGGCCTGCGGGGCGGGGCCGGCCGGCTGGGCGGCTGCGGCGTCGGGACGGGCGTCGGCGACCTTCGCCCCGCCCTCGGTTCGGGGGCCGGCCGTGCCGATCGTCTCGGCGGCGGCGTGTCGGCCCTCCGGCTTGCCGGTGTCGGTGGTCTCGGCCGGGAGGATTCCCGTCGGCTCGTCGACCGGGATGCCGGCGACGGTCGGGACGGCGTCCGGTGCGGGTGTGGCCCGGGCCGTCTTCACATCGGCGGTCTTCGCGGCAGTCACGGTGTCGGAATCCGTCGTGGTCGCGCCGACCGTCGCGGCGTCGCCGGCCGTGGCCGGCGTCTGCGCGGTCTCGCCGTCCGCGCCGGCGTTTGCCGGGACATCGACGGGAAGGGGCGCCGGGCCGCCGCCTGCGACCGGCTTGCCGGCGGCTTCGCCGACCGGGGCGGTCGCGTCGGCGTCGACCGGGGGCTCGGTTCCGGCAGCCGCGAGCGCGACGGCCGGGTCGACGACGGCGACGACCGGCGTCGGGGTGGCAGCCTGCGTGGCCGCTGCGGCGGCGGCGGCCGCGGCCGCGGCGACGGCCGGGTCGACGACAGCGGGGGTCTCGGTGGTGGCGGCGTCGCCGTCGGCCTGGCCCTCGGTATGCTCACCGGTGGCTTGGTCTCCCGGCTGGCCGGATCCGCCGACCGGACGGCCGCCGGCGGTCGTCGTCGCGCCGGTGCCGGGCGCGGTCGGATCGTCGGTGGCGCCGGGGTCGTCGGTGGGGGCGGTGTCGCGGTCGCGCGCCGACGCCGGCCGGCTGCTGCGGTCCGATGCGGGCGCGCGGCCGGCGTCGCTGCGCGGCGTGCCGGTCGGGTCGGTGGCGCGCTGGCGCGTCTGGGCGTCCTGGCTCGCCGTCGCGACGACGTCCTGGACGTCGTCGATCAGGCTGGCGAAATCGGTATCTCCCGACGTCGTCGTCCGCGCCGCGGTGCGGGCGGCGTGGGTGGCGGCGGCGAAGGCGCTCGGCTCGATGCTGATGGTGGGCACGCGATCGACCCTCTGGTGTGTCCGGACCCGGTTTTGCAAGCGGCGGGCCACCCGAAAGGAATCGAAAATCGTCTTTGAAACAGGGGCTTGGGCGCATTAGTCGAGCCCGGTGAGGATCCCGGGTCCGGCATCCCTTGCTGCCGGCCGGCAAGTTCTGCCGACCGGACGAGGGGCGCCCCGTGGCGCGCCGCCCGGAGTCGCGACCTCGCGGCGCGCTACATTGGAACGGTTCGTCTGGCGAGGCGCGGACCGCGTCCCTATAGTAAAGAGACACGAGAGCCGCGGCCGCCCAGCGGGCGGCATCGCCCCGCCGCCCGGCGGGAGAGACGCGACGCCGCCCCGGCGGCCCAGGGTGAGGAGCGCGGCGAGCCCGCGGCGACGATGCGGAACAGTCTCGATCTCGACACGCGGCCGGCCGACACCCGCGTGGTGGTCGCCATGTCGGGTGGGGTCGATTCCTCGGTCACGGCCGCCCTGCTCAAGCAGGAGGGCTACGACGTCGTCGGCGTCACGCTGCAACTCTACGACCACGGCGCCGCCACGCATCGGCTCGGCGCCTGCTGCGCCGGTCAGGACATCCACGATGCCCGTCGGGTGGCGGCGAAGATCGGCATCCCGCATTACGTGCTCGACTACGAGACCCGCTTCAAGGAGGCGGTCATCGACCGCTTCGCCGAGAGCTACGTGCACGGCGAGACGCCGGTGCCCTGCGTCGACTGCAACCAGTCGATCAAGTTCCGCGATCTCCTCGGCACCGCCCGCGAGCTCGGCGCCCAGGTGCTGGCGACCGGCCATTACGTCGCCTCGCGTGCCGTGGCGGACGGCGGCCGCGCGCTGTTCCGCGCCCGCGAGGAGGAGCGCGACCAGAGCTACTTCCTGTTTGCCACCACGCGCGAGCAGCTCGGCATCTTGCGCTTCCCGCTCGGCGAGCGGACCAAGGCCGAGACCCGCGAGCTTGCCCGGCAGTTCGGGCTGGAGGTCGCCGACAAGCACGACAGCCAGGACATCTGCTTCGTGCCGACCGGCCGCTACACCGAGGTGATCGAGCGCCTGAAGCCGGGCGCCGCCGAGCCGGGCGACATCGTCGACCTCTCGGGCCGGGTGCTCGGGCATCATCAGGGCATCATCCGCTTCACGGTCGGCCAGCGGCGCGGCCTCGGCATCGCGGCCGGCGAGCCGCTCTACGTGGTGCGGCTCGACGCGGCGACGCGGCGCGTCGTCGTCGGCCCGCGCGAGGCGCTGCGCACCACCCGGATGCGGCTGCGCGACGTCAACTGGATCGGCGACGGCACGCTCGACGCGGCGCTCGCCGCCGCCGGCGGCCGGCTCGAGGTGTTCGTCAAGGTGCGGTCGACCCGGCGGCCGCAGCCGGCCTGGGTGCATCGCGCCGGTGACGCACGATCCGACGGTGTGCGCGTCGGCGACGCGCCGGCGGGCGAGATCGAGGTCGAGCTGGTCGACGGCGAGGAGGGGGTTGCCCCGGGGCAGGCCTGCGTGTTCTACGACGCGCTCGGCGGCCAGGCCCGCGTCCTCGGCGGCGGATTCATCCGAACCGCGGCGTCGGCGGCCGAGCCGGTGCCGGCGCTCGCCGAGACGCCAGCGGCGCGCCGGGGGCCGGCCGTCGCCGGGGCGCGGCGTTGACAGTATTGCTTTAGGTGTTTTCGGGGCGGATCCGATGGCAGACGATCTCGATCGCGACAAGGTCGCCAAGGCGTATGCGCGCTGGGCGCCGATCTACGACATGGTGTTCGGGCAGGTGTTCGAGCGGGGCCGCAAGGCGGCGATCGCAGCCGTCGAGGCCACGGGCGGCGGCCGGATTCTCGAGGTCGGCGTCGGCACCGGCATCTCGCTGCCGGACTATCGCCGCACCAACCGGCTGTTCGGCGTCGACATCTCCGAGCCGATGCTGCGCAAGGCCCAGGAGCGGGTGGTCGCGCAAAAACTCGACAATGTCGAGGTGCTCTCGGTGATGGACGCGACCAAGCTCGCGTTTCCGGACGGCTGGTTCGACGTCGTCGTCGCCCAGTACGTGATCACGGCCGTGCCGGACCCGGAGGGCACGCTCGACGAGTTCGCCCGCGTCGTGAAGCCGGGCGGCGAGATCATTCTCGTCAATCACATCGGCGCCGAGAGCGGGCCGCGAAAAATCTTCGAGGCGGCGTTCGCGCCGCTCGCCCGAAAGCTCGGCTGGCGCCCGGAGTTCCCGTGGGAGCGCCTCGCCCGCTGGGTCGAAAAAGCCCCCGGCATCCGCTTCATCGACCGCAAGCCGATGCCGCCGCTCGGCCATTTCTCCCTCATCCGCTTCGGCCGGGTGGCGGGCGCGCCGAGTTTGCAGGCGGCGGAGTAGGGGAAGGGGCGGCTCATCGACTACCGAGGATCGCATCCAGAGTGACGATCAGAGCGGGCAGCTTTTCGCGGACCACGAACCACACGAGATCGAGCCGGACCTCGGCATAGCCGTGAATCAAGCGATGGCGCATGCCGGAGATCTCGCGCCAGGGCACATCCGGATGTCGGCTGCAGGTGGTCGCGGAAACTTTGCCGGCCGCTTCGCCGACGATCTCCAACGATCGCACCACGGCAAATTGATGTAGGCGACTCGCACGGAAATCCTCTTCTACCATCCCGTCGAGAAAAGCGATCGCGTCACGTGACGCTTGCTGCATGTCCAGCAGCAGGCCGGCATCGCGGTCCGGCAAAGCCTCAACCATACACCGGCTCAGCTTCGTCCAGGATGCGGCGGCGGCGGATGGGGTTGCGGCTCGCCTCGACGGCCTCGCGCTCGACCAGATCGACCGGGCGGCCGAGCAGGGCTTCCAGCGCGTCCTTGAGATCGACGAAGCCCGCGAGATCGTTCCGTGTCTCCGGGCTGAACGTGACCAGGAGGTCGATGTCGCTGTGCAGGCCAAAATCGCCGCCACGGGCCGCCGAGCCGAACACCTCCAGCCGCGTCACGCCATGACGGCGGCACAGTGCGGCGAGGTCGGTCCGCTTTTCGCTCAGCAGGGTGTTCATGTGCGCGGCTCCAGGGTGGTCATCGACTATACCATGGCCCGCTGGAGGCGTGATCCGCCCTACGAGGCGCGGGCCGGTCCCGCATTCCGCTGCGCTGCATGCGGGCTACGGTTTGCGGCGCACGTCTCCGTCGTCCTCCGCCCCGTCACTTGATCCCCAAAATCTCCAGCTCGTGGTCGCCTGCGCCGACGACGTCGCCGACGACTTTGCGCATCAGGAGACGGGCGACGGGCGAGACGAACGAGATCGATCCGGCCTTCGGGTCCGCCTCGTCCTCGCCGACGATGCGATAGGTCTGGACGCGCCCGGCGGAACGCCGGAACGTCACGGTGCTGCCGAACGCGACGACGTCGGTCGAGGTCGGGTCGGGGATCACCTGCGCGGTGCGCACCCGGACGGCGAGGTAGCGCGCATCGCGCAACGGCACGGCCTCCTGGCGCCGGCGTTCGTTCACGTCCTCGATCGTCTGCGCCGCCGCGCAGGCCGCGCGGGCCGCCGCGAGCTGGCGCTCCAGCGCCTTAAGCCCCGCCGCCGTGACCAGGTTGGGATGCGGTGAGATCGGCCGGTCGGGAAGCTGCGTCTCCGATGCCGTCTCGGCACTGTCTTCCTTGGTGAAGGCGACGCTCAAACGAGAACTCCGTGTCGGATCGTGTCGTCAGCATAGCGACTGCGGCCGGCGACACCAGCAGCGTCCGCCGTGAAGCCGCCGTCGCGTCGATGTGCCCGTATTGTAAAATGCGCTACATGCGGTATCTTGGGACTCCAGTAAACTTCGTCCAGGAGGCCCTCATGCCGCGCACGGCCGACCGCAAAGAGCACCCGCTGTCGATGCGGCTGCCGGAGGCGGATATCGCAATGATCGATCGCGCCGCGATGCTGCGCGGCCGCTCCCGCACCGATTTCGTGCGCGACGCGGCGGTGCGGGCGGCCGAGGAGGTGCTGCTTGAGACGCGGCCGATCCGGATGAGCGCGGCCGGCTTCGCGGCCTTCACGGCGGCGTTGTCCGGACCGCCGGTGCCGGTTTCCGAGATGGTCGGCCTCGTCCGGCGCAGGGCGCCGTGGGAGCCGGGCTAACCCGACACCGGAGCGTGACGCGTGGCGATCTCCGGCCCGGCGGGATCAGGTCCGGCAATCTCTGCGCCCGAGCCGCTGACGGCAGCTCACGATCTCGGCGGGTTCTCCTGCGGCAAGCCGTCCCTCGACCGGTGGCTGACGACGCGGGCGCTGTCGAACCAGGCGAAGGGATTCACCGCCGTCATGGTCGTTCATGTGGAGCATCGCGTGGTCGGCTACTACGGCCTCGCGCCGACCGCCGTCGTGCCGTCCGGGGTGCCGCGGTCGATCCGGACCGGCCAGCCACCCGACCCGGTGCCCTGCCTGCTGCTCGGTCAGCTCGCGACGGATCGCGAGTGGAGTGGCAAGGGCATCGGCACCGGCCTCCTGAAGCACGCACTGCAGCGCTGTGTGACGGCGGCTGGGCTCGTCGGCGGCCGGGCGCTCGTCGTCCATGCGGTCGACGAGGACGCCGCCGCGTTCTGGCGGCGACGCGGCTTTCTCACGTCGAAGGATGATCCGTTCGTGCTGTTTCGATCGATCGCCGACATCGCGGCGTCGTTGTCCAGCGCCTGATCGCGGCCGCGCGTTCACGAATTTATCGCCGCTTCACATCGCCACGGAACTCCGCCGCACCCCGTCCGTTACCGGACAGATTCGGAGGAGCGCCCATGGTCAAGACCGCGGCGAAGAAGCGGGCCACCCGCACGTCGGGTGCGCGTACGTCCGGCAAGCCGTCGAAGCCGCAGAAGGACACGATGGAGCGCGTCATGCACGAGTTCAAGCATGGCGAGCTGACGACGCGCGGCGGACGCAAGGTGAAGAGCCCGAAGCAGGCGATCGCCATCGGGCTCTCCGAGGCGGGCGCCTCGAACCGGCAGAGCCCGGCCGAGAACCGGCGCAAGCTGAAGCGCACCAAGCGCAAGGAGCGGCACGGCCAGACCGGCCGCGCCGAAGCCGAGGGGCGGCGCAACGATCCGACCGGCAATGCGAGCCGCGACACGCGCGCGGCGCTCTATGCGGAGGCGAAGCGGCGCGACATCCCGGGCCGCTCGCGCATGACTCGTGATCAGCTCGCGCGCGCGTTGCGCCGGCGCCGAGGCGACGGCGCGTGAAGCTCGCACGGCAACGTTTCACCTCGGCACGGACGGGTGCGATGACGGCTCCTCTCGTCTCTCCGGCGCGGGGGATTGCCGCAGCCGCCGATCGAACGTTCGCGCGCGCCATGCCGATCGGCGCCGAGCCGCAGCCGGGCGGCGGCGTGCATTTTCGCGTCTGGGCGCCGCGTCCCGACGAGATCGTGCTGGTGGTCGACGGGGCCGAGCATCCGCTCGCCGCGGAGGACGGCGGCTATCGCTCGGTCCACGTGGCGGACGCGAAGCCCGGCTCGCGCTACGGCTACCGGCTCGACGACCGGGCGACGCCGCTGCCGGATCCCGCCTCGCGCCGGCAGCCGGACGGGCCGCACGGGCTCTCCTGCGTGGTCGATCCGTCGGCCTATCGCTGGCGCGACGGCGCGTGGACAGGCGTGCGCGGCGGCGATCCGCACCTGATCACGGAGATTCACATCGGCACCTTCACGCCGGAGGGGACGTATGCGGCAGCCGCGCGAAAGCTGCCGCTGCTGAAGGAGGTCGGCATCACGGTCGTCGAATTGATGCCGGTCGCCGAGTTCGCCGGCGGCTTCGGCTGGGGCTACGACGGCGTCGATCTGTTCGCGCCGACCCGGCTCTACGGCACGCCCGACGATCTGCGCGCCTTCGTCGACACGGCGCACGCCCTGGAGCTCGGCGTCCTCCTCGACGTCGTCTACAATCACTTCGGCCCGGACGGGAATGTCCTGCCGTGCTTCTCCAAGACCTATCTGACCGATCGCTACGACAACGAGTGGGGCGATGCGATCAATTTCGACGGCGAAGGCGCCGCGCCGGTGCGCGAGTTCGTCCGCGAGAACGCGGCCTATTGGGTGCGGGAGTTTCACGTCGACGGGCTGCGACTCGACGCGACGCAGCAGATCTTCGACGCCTCGCCGACCAACATCGTCGCCGAGTTGACGCAAGCCGCGCGGGCCGCGGCTCCCGGGCGACACGTGTTCGTGGTCGCCGAGAACGAGCCGCAGGAGGCGCGGCTCGTGCGTGCCCGTGACAAGGGCGGCTACGGCCTCGACGGCGTCTGGCACGAGGATCTGCACCACAGCGCGCATGTCGCGCTCACCGGCCGAGCCGAGGCGTATTACTCCGACTACACGGGCGCGGCCCGCGAGCTGCTCGCCTGCGTCAAGCACGGCTTCCTCTATCAGGGGCAGCGATCGCGCTGGCAGAAGAAGCCGCGCGGCAGGCCCGCCCTCGACCTGCCGGCGCATCGGCGCATCACGTTCCTGGAGAATCACGATCAGGTGGCGAACTCGGCCTGTGGCCGCCGGCTCGTCGATCTGACGGACCAGGCGCGGCTGCGCGTCCTCACGGCGCTGCTGCTGCTCGGTCCGGGAACGCCGATGCTGTTCCAGGGCCAGGAGTTCTTCTCGTCGACGCCGTTCCTCTATTTCGCCGACCACACGCCGGAGCTCGCCGGTGCCGTCGAGAAGGGGCGACGCGCGTTCCTGATGCAGTTCCCGAGCGTCGCCGCGGTCGAGACGGCGAAGCCCTGCGCGGCGGCGACGTTCGAGCGATGCCGCCTCGACTGGAGCGAGCGCGAGCGCAACAGCGCGGCGATCGCGCTGCATCGTGATCTGATCACGTTGCGTCGAACCGACCCGGTGCTGTCCGGTTACGCGGGGCTCGACGGCGCCGTGATCTCCGACGATGCGTTTCTGGTGCGGTTCTTCGGCGGCGACCACGGCGCCGGCGCGGCCGAGCGTCTGCTGATCGTCAATGTCGGCCGCGAGGTCGCGCCCGCGATCGTCCCGGAGCCGTTGCTCGCCCCGCCCGAGGGTCACGACTGGCGCATGCTGTGGTCGAGCGAGGACGCCGCCTATGGGGGCGAGGGCGCCCGCCCGCCGCTCGCGGACGACGGTTCCTGGGTCTTCCCCGGGCGCAGCGCCGTGCTGATGGAGACGGTGGCGGCCTCGGCCGAATCGCGCGCGCAGGAGGGGCGCGGGCAGGGTTGACGGGAGCGACTGCCCGAAGCGTGTCGGCCGCGGTGGTACAACCCGGCCCGTCGCGCTAAGCCTCGGGGCGAGGAGTGCTCCGATGCCCGTCTCCAATTCGCCGATCGACCAGGATCGCTTGTGGTCCGACCTGATGGCGCTCGCCGCCCACACGGATCCCGACAAGCCGTGGACGCGCCGATCGTTCACGCCGCGCTTTCTCGATGGCCGCGCCTTTCTGGCGCAGCGTTTCCGCGACGCCGGCCTGACCGTGAGGATCGACGCCGCCGGCAACCTGATCGGCCGCCGCGAGGGCCGCGTCCCCGGCGCCAAGGCGATCACGATCGGCTCGCATTCGGACAGCGTGCCGAGTGGCGGCCGCTTCGACGGGCCGGCCGGCGTGCTGGCCGGGCTCGAGGTGGCGCGGGCGCTTTTCGATCGCGGCATCGTGCTGGACCATGCGTTCGAGGTGATCGACTTCCTGGCCGAGGAGCCGAGCGAGTACGGCCTCTCCTGCGTCGGCAGCCGCGGCATGGCCGGCGCGCTCGGCCCCAACGAGCTCGCCATGACCGGCCCCGACGGCGAGACGCTCGGCGCCGCCATCGCGCGCGTCGGCGGCGCGCCGGAGCGTCTCGGCGAGGCGATCCGCGACGACATCGCGGCCTATCTCGAGCTGCACATCGAGCAGGGCACGGTGCTCGAATCCCAGAAGCTCGACGGCGGCATCGTCACGGCGATCGTCGGCATCACCCGGCTGGAGATCGTGTTCGAAGGCGAGGCGGCGCATGCCGGCACGGTCGGGATGCGCAGCCGGCGCGACGCCTCTCTGGCCGCCGCGTCCGCCGTGCTGGCGGTGCGCGACGTCGCCACCGCGCTGCTCGACCGCGGCGAAGGCTACGTGGTCGCCACCACGGGCATCGTCACGGTGTCGCCGGGCGCCGCCAACGTGGTGCCGGGCGAGGCCCGCATCGTCGTCGATGCGCGGGCCGAGACCAAGGCGCTGTGCGAATTGCTGGTCGCCGGCATCGAGAGCCGCTTCCGGGCGATCGCGGCCGAGACCGGCGTGAGCGTGGCCCGCTTTGCCGTCCTGTCCCGCAACGATCCGAGCACCTGCGATCCGCATTTGCGAGAAACGCTCGCCGACAGCGCCGCGGCGCTCGGCGCCGGGACCACCGTGATGGCCTCGGGCGCCGGTCACGACGCGGCCTTCGTGTCGCGCATCGCGCCGGCCGCGATGCTGTTCATCCCGTGCCGCGAGGGCCGCAGCCATTGCCCCGAGGAGTGGAGCGAGCCGGCCGAGGTCGCCGCCGGCACGGCCGTGCTGTTCGAGGCGGTCACCCGTCTCGACCGCACGCTCGCGACGCCCTGACCCGGCTCAGGGCGTCTGGCCGCGGCGGACCTGGTCGAGCCGCGTGACGGTCGCCGAGGGGGCGGCCGCCGCCGCGGCGCGGAGCGAATGCTCGTGCAGGGCGGCGGCGCGGCGCTCGATCTCGTCGCGCCAGGCGAGGCGCGCCAGCCAGTCCTCCGGGATCGCCGAAACGCCGTACAGCGCGCCGGCGAGCTGGCCGGCCACCGCCGCCGTGGTGTCGGCGTCGTAGCCGAGATTGGCGGCGGTGAGCACGGCGCTGCGGAAGTCGCCGGTGCGGGCGACGCTCCAGATCGCCGCCTCCAGCGTGTGGGCCACATAGCCCGTGGACTTGATGGCGTGGCGGGTCTCGCCGCGCCACGAGCCGTTCATCACCGTCGCGATCGGGCCGACGAGCCCGTCGCCGCGCGGCCGGAACACGACCGAGGGCGGAGCGCCCGCGATGGCGTCGGCGAGCATCGCGGAGAACGCCGCGCAGGCGTCGAGCGTCTGCGGCGACGCGTGGGTGACCTGGCTCTGCGTCCGCGCCGCCTCGGTGCGCGCAGGAGCGTCGTTCCACCAGCGGATCGCCACCGGCGACAGGCGCATCAGCGAGCCGTTGCCGGCGATCTCGGGGGAGGGCGACCCGGCGAGCGGGTCGCCGGTGCGCTGCCAGGTCTCGATCGCCTCGCGGGTGGCGTTGCCGATGTCGAAGCAGACGCCCGTGCAGGAGTAGCGGCCGTCGCGATACCACGCCTCGAAGCGGCGCATCAGGTCGGTCGGGTCGACCCGGCCGCGCTCCAGGAGGCTGTCGGCGAGCGCCAGCGCCATGGTGGTGTCGTCGGTCCATTGGCCGGGCGTCAGCCGGAACGGGCCGCCGCCGACCATGTCGTCGATGCGCGGGCAGGTGTCGCGCACCTCGAACTCCAGCGTGGTGCCGACCGCGTCGCCGACCGCGAGGCCGACCAGGGCACCGATGGCACGGCCGCGGATGGCGTCGTCGACGTCGGCCGGCCGGGCCTCCGGGATCGCCCTCTGGGCGCGCACGAAGCGCTCCTGCTCGACGGTCGCGATCGCCCCCGGCCGCGCCCCGCGCACCGCCCGGATCGCCTCGTCGGCCGGGACGCCGAGCTCGATCATCAGCCGTGCCGCGATGGTGCCGGCTCGGCCGAGCCCGCCGCGGCCGTGGACGACGATGTCGAAGCCGCGCCGCAGGAGGCCGCGCAGGACTTCGCCGACCCGGATCCAGTCGCGCTCGAAGCGGACGTCCGGGATCGACACGTCGGTGATCGGCAGGTGGAACCAGCTCATGTGCCGGGCCTCGGTCTCCGGCCCGAGCCGGACGACGTCGAGATCCTCCAGCTCGCGCGGCTCGAGCAGGGTCACGACGGCGCTGGCGCCCCAGTCCCGCACGGCGTCGAGGTCGGCGGCGAGGTCGCGGTACCACTCGCCCGCGAGGGCCTCGGCGTCCTTCTTGCCGGGACAGAAGGTGATGCCGATCCGGCCGAGCCCGGGGCCCGGCTGGACGGCGCCGATGAGCAACGGATGCGAGACGGAGGTCCGCATGGGTGATCTCCTGGCCTGTGACGCGGGGCGGGCTGGCACGAATGGGCCATCGAAGCCGACCGGACGACCGGAATTATGAGCCACCTCAAAAAGCGAGTCGAAATTCACAGCGGTCGAAGGTCTCATCGCACCGTCTAGGCGCCGGCGTGGCGCCGGCCGCGAAAAAAGAACGCCCGGCTCCCATCGGGAGGCCGGGCGCTTGGGTCCGCGGGCGCGGGCAGAGAACGGAGTGGAGCCGGACGCGTCAATGCTCCGGCTGGCAGATGGCGCCGGCCGCGATCGCCCGCACCGTCGCCACCACCAGAATGGCGAGCACGACGGCGAGCAGCGCGTAGAGCGCGACGAACAGGACGAGCGCCGGCGTGCCGCCGATCGTCTCGGCGAACACCGAGGCGGCGGTCGCGAGCGCGGCGAGCGGGAACGAGTAGGCCCACCACGACAGCGCGAAGCGGATGCGGGCCATCTGGCGGATCTTGGTCGCGACCAGCAGGAACAGGCCGAGCCCGGCGTAGAAGAACAGCCGGGCGAAGCCGTCGAGCACGCCGCCGTCGAGCTTCATGTAGGCGAGGAAGCCGACGGACGGCGGCGCCACCAGGATCATCAGGGTCGGCAGCAGCCGGTCGGGCAGCGGGTTGTGGAAGATCAGCCGGTTGAACACCAGGGTCAGCAGCACGATCCAGAACAGCACGCCGAACGAGAAGAAGAACCAGCTGATCTCGACATGACCGAGCGGCACGCCGGCGAGCGGCACGATGATGTTGCCGACCGCCGGGATGAACCAGGCCGGGTTGAGATGCGGCGGCTCGAACGGGCGATGGCCGATCCAGGTCGAGAGGATGACGAGGCTGAACGTCAGATGCAGGGCGGCGCCCGCCGTCCACAGGACGCCGGCGACCGCGCGATCGAGCGGCAGGGCGATGATCGACAGCAGCAGCAGCGAGATGCTGATGGTCGGAAAGAAGCTCAGCCGCACCGGATGATGCCATTCCGCGACCACGGCGTTGCGGTGGCGGACCAGCTTGGTGGCGTAGAAGGCGGCGACCGCGACGAGAAGCCCGGCCGCGACGCCGCCGAGAACGAGGCTGGCGATCGGCCGGGTGCCGAGCAGCAGTTCCAGCCGGTGGGTGGCGACCGCGAGGCCCGCGGTGCCCATCACGGTGGCGAAGAAGCTGACGGGAAAGTGCTCGAGGCGGGACGTCGCCGCGGGGACGGCAACGGCGGCAGTGGCAGTGGCGCTGGCGGTGGTGTCGGTCATCGGGATCCTCGTCGCCGGACGCGAAGCAAGAGCCGTACCTCGTCGTCCGCTGGCCGGCACCCTGGCGGCCGGGCGGCCGCCCGTCTGTGACGATGTCACCGGGGCGGCAGCAGGCCGGCGTCGGGCTCGGGGACGAGGCGGAGCGCCATGTCGTCGATCAGGGCGTCGCGGCGCGTCTCGACGGCGAGCAGCGCGTCCTGGCTCTGGCGCAGGGTGCCGGCGTTGGAGCCGTGCACCACGATGCCGCCGATCACCGCGGTGAGGCCGCCGAGCAGGGCGAGCGGGTCGGCGGTCCACAGCCCGAGGACGGTGCCGGCGAGCAGGACGGCGCCGAAGGCGATCGCTGCCCGGGCGGCCAGCATGAACTTGCGGCAGCTCTCCGCGACGGCGGCGAGGCGCTCGATCTCGTCCTCGAGCCGCGCGATCTCGTCGGCGAACAGTCTCTCCTCGGGCACGCTCCACCCCCTCGCACCGGGTCGGGTGCAGTCTAGCGCCGCTGTCGGGGGCGGGGCCAGAGCCGCCACGGTCCCCCGGCCCGGACGCCGGATTCGGGCCTCGAACGGCGTTAAAACGCGTCCCGGCAGCACCGAAGCGGTGGAACACGCCCGCTTCGCAGCACTTTGCTGATTTCCTGGGCGCACGAATCGGCTAAGGGGGCTGAGACGTGTAAGCACAGTGACGAGGAGCAAACTCGATGGCGAAAGCCGCTACGTCCAAGCCGGCCGCGGCCACCAAGCCGGCCCAGGCGACCGTGACGCTCAAGCATCTCGCGGCGACGATCGCCGGCAATCACGAGCTCGCCAAGAAGCAGTCCGAGGCGATCCTGAGCGACATGATCGGCCTCGTCACCAAGCACCTGAAGAAGGGCGACCGCATCCGCATCAGCGGGCTCGGCATCCTCCAGGTGAAGAAGCGCGCCGCCCGCATGGGCCGCAACCCGGCCACCGGCGAGGCGATCAAGATCAAGGCGAGCAAGAAGATCGCCTTCCGGGCCGCCAAGGAGCTCAAGGACGCGATCTGATCGCGCCGCGCGCCCGACCGACCGGTCTTCGCAAAACCCGCCGTCGCGAGACGGCGGGTTTTCGCGTTTCGAGGGGCTCATGGAATCCGCCCCGGACGCGCGAGCATGCCGCGGGAGTCCGGGTTCGCGTCTTGGGCGCGTCCCGGACCGCCGGCTTTCGCGATGCCCGTGCCTGTCCGGCCCGGCTCGCGCGCCGTCCGCCGGGCCGCTGCCCGGACGGGGCGGGCGGGCGCGGCCATCGAGATGGGCTAGGGTGCGGGTCGGGGATTCGGTCCGCGCCGTTTCCGGTGTCGATGCGCGGGGCGCGGAACCCCGGAGATCTTGACGACCGCCCGCCGTCACCCCCGAGGGTGCGGGGCTTCACACGGAGTCTCGGCCTTGACGATGTCCAGTCAGACCGTCCGCCGCCGGCCGCCCGGCCGCTTCAGTGTGTTCGTGGCGGGAGGCGCGGTCGCCGTGCTGGCCGCCACCGCGACGGTCGCGCGCGCCGCCGACGCGCCGATCCGGATCGGCGTGATCGCCTCCTATTCCGGCGCCTATGCAGACTACGGCCGGCAGTTCGACGCCGGCATGGCGCTGTGGCTGTCGGAGAACGGCGGTCGGCTCGCCGGGCGGCCGGTCGAGATCGTCCGCCGGGATGCGCCCGGCGCCCAGCCCGAGCTCGCCAAGCGGCTCGCCCAGGAGCTGGTGGTGAAGGACAAGGTGAACGTGCTCGCCGGGCTCGACTTCAGCCCGAACGCCTTCGCGGTCGGCGCGGTCGCGCGCGAGGCGCGAATCCCGGCGATCGTGATGAACGCGGCGTCGTCCGGCATCACCACGCAGTCGCCGTTCGTCGCCCGCGTCTCCTTCACGGTCCGGCAGGTCTCGAACCCGATGGGGCGGTGGGCGGCGAGGAACGGGATCACCCGCGCCCATACGGTGGTCGCCGACTATGGCCCCGGTCACGACGCGGAGAGCGCCTTCGAGAAAGCGTTCACGGCGGCGGGCGGCAGCGTGGTCGGCCGGCTGCGCGTCCCGCTCGCCAATCCCGACTTCTCGGCTTACGTCCAGCGCATCAAGGACCAGGCGCCGCAGGCCGTGTTCTTCTTCTTCCCGTCCGGCGGGATGCCGCGCGCGTTCCTCAAGGCCGCGAAGGATCGCGGCCTGGAGGAGGCCGGCATCAGGCTGATCGCCACCGGCGAGGCGACCGACGACAGCTATCTGGAGGCGACCGGCGACCTCGCGCTCGGCCTGATCACGTCGCACCACTACTCGTTCGCGCACGACTCGGCGAAGAACCGCGCCTTCGTCGACGGCATCGCGCGCATCGCCGGGACGACGATGCGGCCGAGCTATTTCGCCGTCGCCGCCTACGACGGCATGCAGGCGCTCGCACTGGCGCTCGCCAAGACCGGCGGCAATCTCGACGGCGAGGCGGTGATGACCGCATTGGCGGGACTGTCTTTCGAAAGCCCGCGCGGCCCGATCACGATCGACGCCGCGACCCGCGACATCGTCCAGACCGTCTACATCCGCAGGACCGAGCGGGTGAACGGCGCGCTCGTCAATGTCGAGTTCGACCGCTTCGAGGCGGTGACGGATCCGCCGACGCCGTGATTTCGCGTCGGTCATTCCGGGGCGCGCCGAAGGCGCGAACCCGGAATGACCCAGTCGCGCAAAGCCTCCCTCGGGAGAGGTGAAGCCTCGTGCTGTCCCGACCAGATCGTCCGGAAACGGTATCACGTCGCGTGGAAGCGACGTCCGGTCAGCGCATGACGACGCAGAAGCGGCGCGGTGCGGTAGCGGTCCTCGCCGTAGGCGCGGGCGAGCGCGTCGATCACGGCGGCGACGCGGGCGGCGTCGAGCGCGTCGCACCAGGCGAGCGGGCCACGCGGATAGTTGACGCCCTTGAGCATCGAGAGATCGATGTCGGCGACGCTCGCCACCTGCTGATGCGCGGCGTCGGCCGCCTCGTTGATCAGCATCGCGACGGTGCGCATCACCACGAGACCGGGCGCGTCGTCGAGTACCGACACGGTCTTGCCCAGCGCCTGGAAGAAGCCGGCGGCGACGTCCACGGCACCGGGCGGCGCGTGGTCGGCCGCGGCGATGGCGATGCGCTTGGCCGCGCCGTAATCGAGCGCGAGGTCGAGCAGAACCTCGGGGGCGCCGTCCGAGGCGAAGCGCTCGGTGGCGCTGCGTCCGTCCGTGAGGGCGAGCGCGACGCCGTCGATCCTGATCACGCCGTCACCGTCGCGCGTCTCGACCGACAGCCCGGCCGCCCGGGCGAGACCGACGAGCGCCGCCGCCGGCCCGAGATCGCCTTCGATCACCACGCGGGTCGGACGCGGACCGGCGGGCGCATCGTCCGCCACGGGCGGAGCCGCGCCGATCGTATAATCATAGAAGCCGCGGCCGCTCTTGCGGCCGAGCTGGCCGGAATCGACCAGCTCCTTCTGCACCAGCGACGGCTTGTAGCGCGGATCCTGGAACAAGAGCTCCCAGACCGTGCGGGTGACGGCGTAGTTAACGTCGTGGCCGATCAGATCCATCAGCTCGCACGGGCCCATGCGGAAGCCGCCGGCCTCGCGCAGGATCGCGTCGAGCGTCGCAGGCGAGGCGGCGCCCTCGGCGATCAGCCGCAGCGTCTCGCCGTAGAACGGCCGCGCGACGCGGTTGACGATGAAGCCCGGCGTCGAGCGGCAGTGCACCGGCGTCTTGCCGAAGGCGAGACAGGTGGCGAACGCGGTCGCCGCGACGGACGGCGCCGTGACGTGGCCGCTGACGATCTCGACCAGCGGCAGGATCGGCGCGGGGTTGAAGAAGTGGACGCCGAGGAAGCGTTCCGGGCGATTCAGCACGGCGGCCAGCGCCGTCACCGACAGCGACGAGGTGTTGGTCGAGAGGATCGCGTCCGGCGCGACGGCGGCCTCGATGCGGCGGAACAGGTCGCGCTTGACGCCGAAGTCCTCGACGATCGCCTCGATGACGAAGCCGGCCGGGCCGATCTCGTCGATGTTCGGCAGCGGCTGGATGCGACCGAGCTGGGCATCGCGCTCCGCCGTCGACATCTTGCCCTTCTCGACCAGCCGGTCGAGGTCGCGGCGCAGGCCGTCGAGGCCGCGCTGGATCGCGCCGGGCGCCGCATCGTGCAGCAGCACCGGATGCCCGGCCCGCGCGGCGACGAGCGCGATGCCGCTGCCCATCGTCCCGGCGCCGATCACGGCGACCGGCACCGTGGAGGGCAGGGCGGCTCCATCCTCTCGCATCGTTATCCTCCCCCATGCTCTGGTCGGCTATGCCGACGCGCGTTTCTTCGGGCGCGTTCTCTACCAGGACCCGCAGGCGCCTGTCTTGGTCAGGACATCTTCGGGTTACCCCCCTTCGCCGAGGATCAGTCCGGGCGGCAGGGCCTCGCCGTAGAGGCTGGCGCGGTCGGCCTGCTGGACCGGGACGACCTCGCGCAGCCGCACCGTGCGGGCCGCCGGCACGCCGCTCTTCTCCAGCTTGCCGGCGATTGCTTCGCGCAACGAGCGCGGCGGGTTCAGCCGGGGATCGTCGACGGCGCGGGCGGCGCGCAGGAACAGGGTCTGCGCCTCCTCGAATTTCGGGTTCGCCCAATCGAGCCGGCGCAGCGCGTCGTAGGCGACATCGACGAGATCGGGCGGCACCACGGTCTCGGGGCCGGCGTGGAAAGGGGTGCGGTTGAGCAGCAGGCCGAGCGCCGCGAGCCACGCGGCGCAATCTTTCTGCTCGGCGGCCAGCTCGGCCACGGTCGCCAGCATCGCCTCGACCAGGGCGGCCTTCTGCTCCTGGCCGAGCCGCTCGAAGGCGCCGGCCATGCGGATCAGCTCGGGCGGCGCGGATTTCGGCTGAAGGAGCCGGTCCTGCTCGGCGTCGAGCAGCGCCTCCTGTCGGGCGCGGTCGAGCCCGCCGGCGAGCCGCCGCCACAGGATGTACTCCTGCAGCTTGCTGCGCTTGCCGGCGAAGCGCAGGCCGCCGCGCACGATCGCCCATAGACGATCGATGCGGCGCGGGTCCATGGTGACGCCGAAGCCCGGCCGCAGCAGGAAGCCGGCGAGGATCAGCCACGCCTCCTCGTGATCGGCCGAGAGGGCGCGGGCGGCCTCGTGCTGCTCCAGCGTCGCCCACAGCTCGCGCAGCAGCACGCCGCTCCACTCGCCCTTCGGTCGGCCGAGCGCCTTCTCCAGCGCATCGAGGATACGCTGGGCCGAGATCTTCTGCTTCTTGCCGGCCGGCTGCGCCAGCACGCCGATGGCACGCTTCGCCTCGGCCAGCTTCTCCGCCGGAACGCCGAGCGGGGGCGCTTCGTCGGCCACGGAGGCGCCGCTCGCGGTGGCGGCTGGCGCCGAGCCGCCCGCGCCGCCGGGAGCGGGGCGAAGATTGAACTCCAGCGGCCAGGTCTCGCGGATGCGCGGGTCGAGGCTGCGGCAGGCGACCTGCAGGAGCCCCAGCTCGTTGAGCCGCGCCTTCAGCGCGACCGGCACGGTCGCGCCGGCGTCGCCGGCGTTCGCGCGCTTCACGGTGGCGACGGTCTCCAAGGGCGGCAGCATCTCGAAGTCGGCGTTCGGCGTGACGACGTCGCCGACCTCGCGCTCCTCCTCGCGGGTCGAGGTGTAGACCTGGAACCGCACCGGCCGGTCGAGCCGCAGGCGCAGATCGAGATCGCCGACCTCGTAGCTGGCGTCGGTCGGGGCGCCGTGCGGCAGCACGCAGACGAGCGAGCGGCCACCCGCGACGCCGTCGCCGCCACGCCGATGAACCTCCATGAACACGGCGCGGGCGGCGCCGGCCGCGATGCCCCCGGCGCCGCGGCGCTGCCGCCGCCCGGCCGAGGCGGCGCCCAGCGCCACCGCGAGGTCGAGGTCGTCGCTGTCGAGCGCGACCGGCGCGCGGCCCTCCTGCCAGGCGGCGATCTGATCGACCAGCCGCCGGCGCAGATGCGCGGGCTTGCAGGTGCCGCCGTTGAACAGCACGGCGTCGACGGGCGGGCGGCCGGCCAGGAACGCCGCGAGATGGCGCGTCACGGCGGGATCGGCCGCGTAGGGCAGGCCGAACTCCTTGACGGCGCCGGCGGTGCGCTTCGGCTTGGCGGTCGCCCAGCAGTCGGGGAAGAAGCCGTCGATCAGCAGCGTGTCGAGCTCGGAGCGCGTCAGCGTCGCCGACAGCGCGCCGGCGAGCAGGCCCGAGCCGCGGCCCGGCACCGACACCGGGAACGCCTCGTCGGGTGGGCCGTCGCTCGACAGCGCGCGCTCCTTGAGAGCCCGGCAGGCGGCGATCAGATGGTCCCACTGGCGCGCCGACAAGTCGCGCGGTGCCGTGGGGACGAGACCCGTGCCGGCGCCGAAGCGGGGCGCCAGGAGATGCGCAATCGCGAGGTCGATGTTGTCGCCGCCGAGCAGGATGTGGTCGCTGACCGCGATGCGCTCGATCGCCGGGGCGCCGCTCACGCCACCCGTGCCGCCCGCACCGTCCGCGGTCGGCGGCGTCACGGCGAACAGAGAGAAGTCCGAGGTGCCGCCGCCGATGTCGACCACCAGCACGTGGCGGGGTGCGGCGGCCGCCGTGCCGGTCGTCGTGTCGGGGCCGGCGAGCGCCCGCCAGGCGGCATCGGCTTCGGCATGGCGGTCGAGCCAGCGGTAGAATGCCGCCTGCGGCTCCTCCAGGAGGCGCACATGCGCCGGAAAGCCGGCCTCGCGGGCGGCGTCGAGCGTGAGGGTCTGGGCGGCGGCGTCGAACGAGGCCGGCACCGTGACGGTGATGTCCTGGGCGTCGAACGCGAAGCTCGCCCCCCGCTCGGCGAAGCGCCGGTTCCAGGCGGCGCGCAGATGCGCGAGGATCAGGGCCGAGGCGGCGACCGGCGAGATCTTCTCGGCATCGCTCAGCTCGTCCGAGCCCCACGGCAGGAAGCGGGCGGTGCGGTCGGCGCCGTGGTGGCACAGCCAGGATTTCGCCGAATGCGCGACACGGCCCGGCACCTCGCCGGCGCGCCGCTGCGCCAGCCGGCCGACGATCCAGTCGCCGGTGTCGCCGCGCCTTTGCGCTCGACCGTCCTCTCGCGCCGTCACCTGCGCCGCGACGGCGGCCTCGGGGCGATAGAGGAACGACGGCAGCGTCGCCGCGTCGACCTCCGTCGCCGGCGTGTCGCGCTGCGGCACCGCCAGCACGGCGGCCTCGCGGTCGTCGCCGAGCGGCGCGAAGGCGAGCACCGAATTACTGGTGCCGAGATCGATGCCGATGCTGAACCGAGGCTGGGCCATTGGGATTGTCACGACATTTTAGGAGCGGTGGGTCGGAGCGCCGCGGCTGTACAGGCCTCCGTCATTCCGGGGCGCCGCGCAGCGGCGAGCCCGGAATCCATAACCCCGGTCAGCGAGTCTGGATCCAGGGCTCGCGGGCTTTCAGCCCGCGCCCCGGGATGACCGGCGCACTGATGTGTTCTCGCCCCACCTGCTCACTCCGTCCGCACCACGAACTCGACCTTCCAGCGGCGGTCGGAGTTGGTGTGCTTCATCCACAATTCGAGCTTGCCGAGCTCGGTGACCACCGCGTTGATCTCGACCGGCACGGCCTGGCCGGGCGGGATGTCGCCGGCGGCGGCGAGGTCGACCTCCAGCGAGGCGATCTCCAGAAGCTCGCGCTCGGCGTTCGGGACGATCTGGCCCGGCACGTCGCCCGACCTCACCTCCGACGAGAAGAAGCGGAACTCCGCGGTCTCGCCGGTGACGAGCGCGAGGTCGCGCCCCTGGATCACCGCCTCGGTGCCTTCCTCCATGCCCTGCGGCACGACGCACAGCGCCTTGAGGGGCGGGCTGAAGCCGGGCACGGCCGGCATCGAGGTTTCGAGCCCGATGTAATAGGAGCGCGAGGCGCCGGCCCGGATGCGCAGGCCCTTGCCGGTGATGCGGTTGCGCCCGTATTCGGCGGCGCCCTTGGCGACCGCGAGATCGGGCTGGTCGCCGGCGAGCTCGCGTACCGCCTCGCCTCCGGTCCACGACGCGAGCAGATCGAGGAGCCGCCTGCGCACCGGCGCCGACTTGAACACGCCGCCGTTGAACAGCACCGCGGTCGGCGCGATGAACGGCCGCTGCAAGGCCGCCGGGCCGACCAGGGCCTGCAGCGCCTCGCTCGATTCGACGTTCTCGCGGCTGCGCGTGAGAAACCGGGCGAGGTGCTTGCTGATCACCGGGTCCGACGCATAGGGCAGGCCGAACTCCTGCAGCCCGGTGCGCCGCGTCGTGCGCGGCAGATCGTCGATCGCGGTGAGGGGAAAGAAGCCGTCGACGACGACGCGCTCCAGGATCGCGCGGTCGAGCGTCACCGCCAGCGTCTTGCCGAGCAGGCTGGAGCCGCGGCCCGGAACCGAGATCGGGAATTCGGCGAGCGCGTCGTCCTCGAACAGGGCGATCTTGCCGCGGCCCGCCATGTGGGCGAGGGCGAGGAACTGGGTGTCGCCGAGCGTCTTGCCGGCGTCCTCGAGCACGGCGCGCAGCGTGTAGGCGAGGGCCAGATCCATGTTGTCGCCGCCGAGCAGGATGTGCTCGCCGACGCTGATGCGCTCGAGGTCGAGCACGCCGTCCTTCTCGGCGATGGCGATCAGGCTGAAGTCGGCGGTGCCGCCGCCGATGTCGCAGACCAGCACGATGTCGCCGGGACGCACTTGGGCACGCCAGTCCTTACCCGTCTGCGCCGTCCAGGCGTAGAAGGCGGCGAGCGGCTCCTCCAAGAGCACCACGTCGCCGAAGCCGGCGGCTGCGGCCGCGTCGGCCGTCATGTTGCGGGCGACGTCGTCGAACGACGCCGGCACGGTGAGCACCACCTGGGTGTCGGCGAGCGCGATGCCGCGCGGCGCCATCGCCACGGCGAAGCTCTCGCGGATGTGGGCGAGGCAACGCCGCGCGCAGTCGAAGGCCGAGAGCTTGGTCTCGGCGATCTCCGAGCCCCACGGCAGCACCGGCTGGCGCGGATCGATGTGCGGATTCGACAGCCACGACTTCGCCGAGGTGATCAGCCGGTCCGGCACCAGGGCGCCGTGGTCGCGGGCGAAGCGGCCGATCACGACCGGATCGCCGTCCGTCTTCGACCGCCAGGGCAGCGGGAACGCGTCCTTCGGGAACTCGTCCGGATGCGGGATGTAGAGGGCGGAGGGCAGCGTTTGCGCCTCGCCGATCTGGTTCGGCCCGAGGATCTGCGTGACGGCGACGACGTCGGAGCCGGCGCCGTCCGCCTCGGCGAGCGCCATGGCGCTGTTGGTGGTGCCGAGATCGATGCCCAGGCTGTAGCGCGGGGTCGGGTTTGTCATGGCAAGAAATCCATGGAAAAGGTCTTTTCGAAATCGCGACGGGCGAACGGCGCGGCGCTTCCGTGCCGCTGCCCGGGGCCACCGCAAGGCGCGCGGCCGGGACCGCGCTAGGAGAGCTCGACCTCGGCGGGCGCGATGGTCGGCAGCCGGTCGGTGGTGCGGATCAGCCGCGGTAGCGCGACCCGCTCGACCCGCCAGCCGTGATGGACGAGCGTGCCGGTGAACGGCGCCTGCCCGGTGATCTTGCCGACAAGGCGATAATCGTCGGCCGCGTAGCCGGTCGGGACGACCACCTTGTCGCCCTCGCTCTCGCTGCGGATCGGCTCGACGACGAGATGCTCGGCGAGCGCCGCCTTGCAGCCCTCGTGGACGACGCGCGCCGCGGCGCCGACCTGGGCGTCCGAGTACCCGGTGATGTCGTCCATCAGGAAGTCGACGAGGCGGCCCTTCTCCTGCAGCAGCGCGAGGAAGCTCACCACCTCGGCCGCGTGCCGGTTGTCCGGCGGCGGCGCGGCGGAGGGCGCGAGCCGGGCAGGAGGCGCGAGCGTGGCAGCGATCTCGGCGGCCGCCGCGGCCGGGACGGCGGCGCGCCGGCCGCGATCGAGCAGGATGGCGATCAAGAGGAACACCGCGAGCGCGGCGATCAGCGGCAGCGTGACGGCGTGGAGAATCCCCGTGTAGGCCGGCAGCACGATATCGAGCACGAGGATCGCAATGGTCAGCACCGCCAGGGCGGCGGCGACGATGATCGAGACCTTACGCATGGTATGACCTTCGGCGGACGAAATTCCTCCGAAATCTATACCAGGGCGCGCCCTCCAGCCACCGGGCTCGCGCGACCGGACGCCACCGGTCGGCACGGCATGCGCGCATGGTCGCAGTCGGGGCGACGGCTCGGTCGAGCCCGTCAGTCCGGGGGGGGGGGGGCGCAGCGCCGAAACCGGACTTCGGCCTCCGCTGGGGGCGTTCGTCGATGAACGGCCAGTTCACGGGGCTCGCCCGGACCGGCGGGCAGGTCCGCAATGCTCCTCCCCGCCCCGCATCCCTCTTGGCAAACCGGATCCGATGCCCTAGGTCTGGCGCGCGGTCCGGACGGTGTGCTAAGGAGCCTTCCCCGACGTGATTCCGTCAGGCGGAGACGCCGCGCGGATCGTCCGGGGAGCCGGCCCGATCGGGCATCGACCGGCGTCCCGTGCCTCGCAGCGCCCCGCGCATCGAGGCGCGGTTCGCCACGTCCGGCCGACGGCGGCGGAGTAGCTCAGCTGGTTAGAGCAGCGGAATCATAATCCGCGTGTCGGGGGTTCGAGTCCCTCCTCCGCTACCACATTCAAGAAATAACAACGAATTCAATAAGTTGGCGAGGCCGGACCCGCTGCTGTCGAGTCCCGAGCTGACTGCAGGGTCGACGACCGCGGTCCGCCCCTGACGTGGATCCGGTACCGAAGACCACTGGCGCGGCGTTCTCGGTTGGAAACTCGGCCGCTCCGATCTTCTGATATCATGCTGCCGTTCGGTCCCCTGCGGCTTTTGTGGCTGTGGGCCTGGGGGCAACGCGGGAGCGTCGTCCATCATGTCCACAGCCTCGGCGGCCTGGCCGGAACGCCACACAACCGTCGGGGCGCGATCGCCGAGCGATTGGTGGAGCGGCTGCTCGTCGTCGAAGACGAGACGCGTCGTGACCACAGGAGGGCGTGCCGACGATCACGGCGCCGCCTGCCGGCGGCGTGCCTCGGCGAAGGCCTGCTTGAAGCCGGCGTAATCGAGGGTCGAGGTGCGAAACGGTCCGATCAGGTAGGACGGCGTGCCCTGCAGGCCGATCGCCTCGGCCTGGGCGGCGTTGCGGCGGAGCAGGGCCGTGATCTTGTCGGAGTTGCGGTCGTGGTCGGCCTGCAGGCGCGCGAGATCGACGCCCGACCTCCGCACGGCCTCGCGCATCTGCTCCTCCGGAACCCGGCGGCCCGGAATCGCCATCAGGGCGCGATGGACGAGCGCGTAGCCGTCCTGATAGGCGGCCGCGAGCGCCAGCCTGGCGCCGACCACCGACGCCTCGGTGAGGATCGGCCAGTCCTTGAACACCAGCCGAATCCGGCCGTCCTCTGTCGCGGCGCGCTCGAGGTCGGGCTCGGCCTTCTTGCAAAACGGGCAGTTGTAGTCGAAGAACGCCACCAGGGTGACGTCGCCCGTCGGGTTGCCGAAGGTCGGGGCCTCCGGATCGCGCAGGATCGCGTTCCGGTCGATCGCTTGCGCGGCGGCGGGGCGCACGCGCCCCGGTGCGGTCGCGGCCAGGGCCGCGCCGGCGGCGAGCAGCATCACGTCTCTGCGTCTCATCGAGGTCTCCGATCCGGTCGGGTGAAGGGGATCACGCCCCGCCCGCGGCGCGGGCGAGACGGCGGCCGATCTCGTCGGCCGTGAACGGTCCGACGAGCCGCGTGCCCGGGATCTCCCGGCCGGCGCCGTCGACCAGGAAGAGGGTCGGCGGGCCGACCACGGCGAAGCGGTCCATCAGCGCCTTGGTGTCGGTTCCGTAGTGGGTGACGTCGGCGGCGATCACCGGCAGGCGGGCGAGCCGCGCCCGCAGCGCCGGCTCGGCCATCACCGCCTCGTTCGAACGGCAGACCGTGCACCAGTCGGCCGTGAACGACACCAGCACCGGCCCGCCGCCCGCCTGTGTCGCCAGGGCGCGGTCGAATGCGGCGAGCGAGGCGACCCGCGTCCGGGCGGAGGCGGCGTCCGGGTCGGACGTGCGACCGCCGGCCAGGAAGGCGAGCGGGCGCAGCGGGTCGTCCGCACCGCCGGCGGCGCCGACCAGCAACAGGATGCCGTAGGTCGCCGCCGCGAGGCCGCCGGCCTTGCCGATCCGCCGCTGCCAGGGCGTCGCCGGAGCGAGGCGGTCGAAGCCGCCCAGGAAGACCGCGGCGGCGAGCGCCAGCACGCCCCAGACGGCGAGGGCCGCCGGCCCGGGGAGAATCCGCGTCAGCAGCGCGGCGGCGGCCGCGAGGAAGACGACGCCGAAGAGCTGCTTCACCCGGGCGAGCCACGGCCCCGAGCGCGGCAGCACATGCGCCCCGAAGGTGCCGACGGCGACCAGCGGCAGGCCCATGCCGAGCCCGAGCATGAACAGTGCCGCGGCACCCTTGCCGGCCTCGCCGGTCTGCGCCGCGTAGAGCATCGCAGCGGCGAGCGGCGGGGTGACGCACGGGCCGACCACCAGGGCCGAGGCGAAGCCGAGCAGCGCCGCGCCGGCGACCGTGCCGCCGCCGCCGCGGGCCGCGCCGAGCCGGGTCGCGAGGCCGACCGGCAGCGCGATCTCGTAGAGCCCCAGCATCGACAGGGCGAGCGCCGTCAATGCCGCCGCCATCAGGCCGATCGCCCACGGCGTCTGCAGCGCCGCCTGGAGGTTGGCGCCCGACCAGCCGGCGGCGAGGCCGAGCACCCCGTAGGCGCCGGCCATCGCCAGCACATAGACCGCCGACAGCACGAACCCGCGGCGCGGCGACAGCGCCTCGCCGGAGCGCACCAGCATGCCGGAGAGGATCGGGATCATCGGGAAGACGCACGGCGTCAGCGCCAGCAGCACGCCGAAGGCCAGGAAGGCGGCGAGCATCGGAACCCATCGGCCGGCCATCAGGCCGGCCGTAGGGTCGTCGGCGTCGCCGGCCGGGGGCGCCGCCGGCGACGCCGCGTCGGCCGCCGGGCGCACGGTCGGCGCGGCGGCGATGTCGTCGCGCGCGCGTGTGCGGGGCGGCGGGTCGCCGATCGCGAGGGTCGAGAGGTCGATCAGCTTGGCGAGCGGCGGATAGCAGATGCCGGCCTCGGCACAGCCCTGGTAGGACACCCGCAGCCGACCGGCGGACGGCGCGTCGGGTAGCCGTGCGTCGACGGCGCCGTGATAGATCTCGACGAGCCCGAAATTCGGGTCGTCCTTCTCGGTCCCGGCCGGCAGCACGAGCGGCAGCGGGCGCCCGTCCAGAACGGCCAGCATGCCGTCGCGGTAGAGATAGTGGCCGGGCGCGGCCGTGATGCGGATCGCCAGCGCCGCGTCGTCGGTGCGCCGGACGGCGAGCGTGAACACCTGGTCGGCGGGCGGCGGCAGCGGCTCGGAGGCCGCGGGCTCGGTGAGCAGGCACGCCATCGCCATGACGGCGGCGAGGCCGCCGATCAGCCGGGCCGCGACCCGTTCGGACGTTTCCCTCATGATGCGGTGCCCTCCGTGACCCGTGCCGGTCCAGGAGGTCCATGCCCACCTTAAGCCAGCCTTAAGGTGGACCTAGGAGGTACGGCGACGACCGCGCCTGCCGCCGCGTGCCCGCAGGAGAGCAGGGCGGCAGGAGGGCAGGGAGATCGCATGCGCATCCTCGTCGTCGAGGACGATCCGGTGCTGTCGGATGGTCTCAAGGTCGGGCTCGGCCTGACCGGCGCGACCATCGACCGTGTCGCCACTTGCGGCGATGCGCACGCGGCGCTCGCCGGCGCGCGGTTCGACGCCGTGGTGCTCGACGTGATGCTGCCGGACGGATCCGGTCTCGACGTGCTCGCCGAGATGCGCCGGCGCGGCGACGCCACCCCGGTGCTGCTGCTCACCGCGCTGGACGAGACGGCGGATCGCGTGCGTGGCCTCGACGCCGGCGCCGACGACCATCTCGGCAAGCCGTTCGATCTCGACGAGCTCGCGGCGCGATTGCGCGCCATCGTGCGCCGGCGCGGCGGCCGCGCCAGCCCGGTGCTGACCGCCGGCGACGTCGTGCTCGATCCGGCCACCCTGATCGTCACCGTGGCGGGTGCGGCGGTGGCGTTGTCGCGCCGCGAGGCCGCGGTGCTCGGCGCCCTGATGGAGCGGCCCGGCGTGATCCGCTCGAAAAGCGAGATCGAGGATCGGCTCTACGGCTGGGGCGACGAGATCGAGAGCAACGCCGTCGAGGTCCACGTCCACAATCTGCGCGCCAAGATCGGACGCGGCACGATCGAGACGGTGCGGGGCCTCGGCTATCGGATGCGGGGACCGGCATGACGTCGCTCAAGCGCCGCCTGTTCGTTCTCCTGCTCGCCGCGACCGGGGCGATCTGGCTGTCCGCGGTCGCCTGGATCTCGTTCGGCAGCCGGGCCGAGCTCGAGCGGGTGCTCGACGCGCGGCTGCAGGAGGCGGCCCGCATGGTCCATTCGCTCGCCGGCTCCGCCATGACGGCGACGGCGGTGGCCGGGCTCGACGAGACCGGCTATGCGCGGCAGCTCTCCTGCCAGATCTGGTCGCTCGACGGGCGTCTCGTCGCCCGCTCGTCGGGGGCGCCGGACGGGCGGATGGCGGCCGACCACGACGGCTTCTCGGACCGGCAGGTGAACGGCGAGACCTGGCGGGTCTACACCATCGTGGATCGGGACAAGGGTGTCCGCGTCGCGGTCGGCGATCGCCTCGGGCTGCGCGATCGGCTGGTGCGTGATCTTCTGGTCGGCATGCTGGCGCCGATCCTGCTGGTGGTGCCGCTGCTCGGCGGGCTCTTGTGGGTGAGCCTCGGGCGTGGGCTGCGTCCGCTCGAGGCGCTGGCCGGCGAGATCGCGGCGCGCGACGGGGAGAACATGCGACCCGTGCCGGTCGGCGGTGCGCCGGCCGAGGTGCGCCCGCTGCTCGCGGCCCTCAACGGGCTGTTCGGCAAGGTCGAAGCGGCGCGTCGGTACGAGCGAGACGTCACGGCTTTCGCGGCGCACGAGCTGCGCACCCCGCTCGCGGGACTGAAGACGCAGGCCCAGATCGCCCTGGCGGCGCCCGACGGTGCGACCCGGGAGGGTGCGCTGCGCCAGATCATCGTCTCGGTCGATCGCGCCACGCGACTGACGCGCCAGTTGCTGGCGCTCGCCCGCCTGGAGGCGATGCCGGCGGCCCGGGCCGGCGATACGACCGATGCCGGCGCAGTGCTGCGCGAGGTCGTCGCCGCGTTGGTTGCGCCGGCCGGTACGGCCGTCACGATCGACCCGGCGCTCGACGGCCTGCGGCTTCCGGCGGAGCGCGAGACGCTGCATCTGGTGCTGCGTAATCTGCACGAGAACGCGGTCGTGCACATGCCGGACGGCGGCCGGATCGTCTGGTCGCCCATGCCCGACCGGCTCGGGCTTAGGGTCGAGGACGAGGGACCGGGCATTCCCGACGAGGAGCTCGCGCTCGTCACCCGGCGCTTCTGGCGCGGCCGCCACAAGAGCGGCTCCGGCACCGGCCTCGGGCTGACCATCGCGGCCATGGCGGCGGCCCGTGCCGGCGCCCGGCTGCTGCTGGTGAACCGCACGGATCGACGCGGCCTGCGGGCGGTCCTCTGCTGGGACGGCGACGGCGCCTCCGGGCCGACAGGAAAGCCCGGCCAGGCCGATTGAGCCCGCGCGCCGGTCCGCGACGCGCGAACGCACCGCGGCCCTTCCGGCGGAGATCGCGAGCGCGCGAGACGGTGCTTCTCGCCGACGATCCGCGGCAGTGTCCGGTCACGGGCGAGGGCGGGATCTCCGCCGTGTCAGTATTCTCCCGGATCACGCGCGCTTTTCATGACAAGTCGGCCCTGCGCGAGCCCGTCCACGCGCCGCTCACGTCCGATCCGGACGGCACGTGACGGTCGCGACGCGCGGCATCGATCGCGGCACTTGTCCCACAGGATGAAGCAGTTCGGCGCTCTCACGAGTCTTGCGTCGGCGCGCCGTCTCGCCGTTCGATCGTCTGCCGGAACGCGTCGTGCCGACGACGCCGGCGAGCCGGCACGCGAGCAGACGAATTCATGATGCCGAAAACGTTCCGGACATCGTAACGAGCGCGACACGATCCTGATTCAGATCAACGATGCGGTCGGTTGAATGTGTGCGTGATCAGATACCGTTCTTCATATCTCCGTCGGGAGGTGCGCCATGCGCACCGGCTTGGGTCGGGCCGAGCTGTTCGAGGAGAGGATCGCGACCGATGCCGTCGGCTTCGCCGAGGCGACGATCGCGGGGTTGCTCGCGTTCGTCGGAACCAGCACCGCAGCGAAGCGCAAGCTCGGCCTGAAGGCGGTCAGTCGCCGCGCCGACGGTTGGCCTGCTTGGTATGTCTGGCTGGCGGGGCGAACCGACGCCTTCGAGCTCGTGCTGGTTCCCTGCGACGACGGGGGCTCGACGCTCGTCGACGGGATCGAGCTGGCGATCCGCTGCTTCCCCGATCCGGCTGACGAGACCGTCTTCCCGACCTTCACGGCCTGGGAGCAGGAAGCGCGCACCTCGGCCGTGTTCGATCGCACCGGCACGCCTGCGGTGAGCGCGGTCGGCGATCTCGATCCGAGCCTTTATCACGTCGGCACGATCCGACTGGTGCCGCGGGCCGGCGGCTGGCTCGACCTCACTCTGTTTACGCAGGATGTCTGGTGCGAGATCGAGACGTCGGCGTGCGGACCGCGCCGGCGCCGGTCGGTGCCCGGGACCGCCCTGTCGGCTCCGATCGTCGATCTTCTGGTCTGCGCCCATGCTCTGGTCGGTCGTCAGTCGCCGGCTGGCATCGAGATCCGGTCGGCGCCGGGCCTCGTGTGGCATCTCGGTCGTGGTGAGAGCGTCACAGTCCGTCCGGACCCGGACCTGTCCGCCCTCGAGATCCGCGTGACCGGGCTACCGCGCTTCGGGGTTCCGTTGGACCGGCAGCGCCAGGCGTTGCCCCGACCGGACGACGCCGTCGGCGGCCGGTTGCGGTTGTGGCACGCCGGATCGGACCGGCCGCCCGAGGTTGGCCCATTCGATCTCGCCTCCTGGTGGGAGGCCGCCGGATGGCGACTGCCGCCGATCGGCGCGATGTGCGGCTGCCACGCGGGCGAGGTCGGCGTCGCCGGGCGCGACGAGCCCGCGCCGTCGCGCCCGCCGTTCGGCGAGGGAGGTCGCGCATGAGCGCCGCGCCGGTCACCCGCCGCGCCTTCCTCGCCTTCCGCCTCGCCGGCGCGCCCGCCCGGGATTCCGGCGAGACGATCACGTCCGACACCCCCGACGACCCGTTCGCCTCCTACGACATCGCGTGTGCGCTGGTGAACGAGGCGCGACCGTTCCTCGCCGACGAGGCCCGCCGGTACGGAATCAGCATGGAGAACCGAACCGATCTCGAGATCTGCAAGGCGATCTTCGCCAAGGCCGCGCCGCCGACCGACTGACGCATCCCCCGACGACAGCCGACCGACACGGGCCACGGCGTCCGAGCTGTGTCGAACAGCACTGTGTCGAACCTACCCAGGGAGGCCCATATGGGGGCTCAATCCGGAACCGCGACCGAGCGGTACGGCGAGGGGTGGCTGGAGGAGCGCAAGCTGACCGCCCGCTGGCCGTGGCCCGTCACGCACGCCGTCAACGTCGTCTGCCTGCTGTCCGTGTTCTTCGCGACCTGGTGGATCTTCCAGGATCCGCGCGGGATCATGCGGCTCTACACGCCGTATGTCGGCTACATGTACACACGCTGGCTGCTCATCATCCTGATCTGGATGGTCTACATCTTCCAGTTCTGGCCGATGCGCCGCGCGCAGCTCGAGACCTGGCATCCACTCGTCAAGGCGATGATCGCCCTGCCGGTCGCCGTCGCCATCATGATGCTGGTGATCCACGGCTTCTTCCAGTGGTTCCTGGGCTCGCTCGGGATCACTTACTTCAACCCGCACCGCACCGCCGCCTTTCCGCGCATGACCCGGTTCTTCGCCGAGGAGTACGCGGCGCTGGCGATCCTGATGTTCGCCGCCCTGGCGAGCTGGCTGTCGCCGGCCTGGGTGGTCGGCATGGAGCGGGCGCCGTGGCGGAACGAGCCCCAGCCCGTGCAGGGAATCACGATCCTGATCGTGACGTTCTTCCTCTCGACGGTGCTCTACTTCGTCACCATGCATCCGCACATGGGCATCCTCTACTATCCGTGGCAGCAGTTCACCGCGGTGTCGCCCCCCTATTGGGAGGAGTTCGCCAACACGGTCAGCGGCAACTTCCACATCTCGTGGATCATGTGCGCGACCGTCGTCGTCTGGCTGGTCGAGACGGTGTGGGAGCGCTGGCCGTTCAAGCTGATCAGGCACGCCTGGACGCGTCGGGTCGTCACCTTCTTCGGCATCGTGGCGATCGCCTGGGCGTTCCACCTGTTCTTCTACTTCGCGCTGGAGCTCTACATGGGGCCGGTGATCCGCGGCACCCGCAACGAGAACGCACCCGATTGGCGGTGGCTGCACGTCGGCGAGATCATGATCTTCTTCCTGCTGCCGGCGCTCTATCTCCACTTCTACTGCGGCAACCGGCCGACCCGGTTCTCGACGCCCGTCAACGTGGCGCTCAGAACCCTGATCGTCGCGATCGGCGGCGTCGCGCTGATGATCGTCTACTACAACATCAGCCACCTCGCCCTCGGAACCCAGCGCGGCGTGTCGCAGCCCGAGCAGTTCCCGATGATCCCGACCATCTGGCTCATCAACGTGATGCTGCTGCATCACTGGTACATGGACAACTGGCCGGCCTGGCGCCTGACGGTCCCGCGGACCGCCGAGGACGCCGCGCCCGTGCGGCCGCAGATCGCCGCCGTTCCGGCCGAATGAGGAGACCCGTCATGTCAGGCACCCTCAAGATGAGCGCCGGCTTCGTGGTCGGCATCGGCGTGGGCATCGCGCTCTACTTCGCCGTGGTCGCGCTCTTGCCGATCGTCGGCAAGATGAACCTGGTCTTCCTGTGACGGAGGTATGCGGCGCCGCGCGTCGGCGCCGCGCCCCTGTCACGACACGGAGCTTCGTCATGTCCGAACAGAAACCCGAGGTCAGCCGCCGCACCTTCGCGGGCGGCGTGGCGGCCGGCACGCTCGCCGGCGCCGTCGGCACCATGGGCGTGTACTCGTACTCGCCGTGGCGCCAGCGCCACTTCGTCAAGGCCGAGCCGACCCGCCGTCAGATCGGCGAGGTCAAGAGCGTCAAGGTGACCAACATCAGCGAGACGAGCTGGTTCGACAACAAGACGCTGATGAACGACATCCGCGGCGCCGGCGGCCTGCTGGTCAACCAGTACACCTACAACTGGGCGCCGTTCACCGACGTCAAGGGCAAGCTCGGCAAGGGCAGTTACGAGCAGGGCGTGCGCAACATCCAGCCTTATCTGGCCAAGGCCAATCTGGAGGAGGCCTGGGCGTTCCAGATGGAGAACGCCGTCAACCCCCTCAACTCGGGCGGCTTCTCGGCGCTCATCGAGGTCGAGACGCTCGAAGGCGAGACCAAGCGGATCCTGCTCGACTCCGGCTGGTCCTTCGACTGGATCGACAAGTCGTTCCAGCGCGAGGGCATCGACAAGATGCTGGCCGAGAACAAGATCGACATCTTCATCGTCTCGCACGAGCACTTCGACCACTTCTGGGGCGTGCCGGTCGTGTTCAAGTACGCCCCGACGATCAAGACCTACTATCCGAAGGGCTTCTATGCCGAGGGCCTCGACTACTTCAACGTCGCCGGCCATCGCGGCGAGCGCATCGAGACGCAGCCCGGCCTCACCGTGCTGTTCCCCGGCGCCGCGCTCTACAACTTCCAGACCCCGATCATCTGCCGGGTGTTCGGCGAGCAGTCGCTGTTCTTCAACGTGAAGGACCGCGGCCTCGTCACCATCACGGGCTGCTGCCATCAGGGCATCCTGCAGTTCGCGTCGGTGGCGCAGCGCGCCGTCGAGGCCAAGAAGCTCTACGGCCTCTATGGCGGCCTGCACGTATCGCCGTTCGAGGAGTGGGATCCGAAATACGACGACCTCGTCGCCGTGTTCAAGAAATGGGGCTTCGAGAAGGTCGCCTGCAATCACTGCACCGGCATTCTCACGGCCCGCAAGCTGCAGGAGGCCGGCATCGGCATCGTCAGCGGCACGGCGCGGTTCCGCTCCAAGGACACGGCCTATCTGGGCAACGGCGACCAGGTGACGTTCGCCATGACCGACGACGACAAGCCGACCGTGCTGGTGCCGGCCGGCGCGGCGTCGGCATCGGCGGCGCCGGCTCCGGCCGGCGGCGGCGTGAAGTACTGAGAGCCGCGGATCGGGAGAAAGCCTCGCTGTCACTCCGGCCGGAGCATCCGGCCGGGGCGACGGATCGCGACGGCGGTCCGGCCGTCGCGCTGCGCCTCATCGGGACGGGCGGCGGTCGGTAGGACGCCCGTGCCGAGCGGCGCGCGGACGATGGTGGCGCGTCGATTGCAATGAGCCGAAACGAGGTCGTTGGAAGGGGTCGTCAGGTCAACGTCAGCCCAGTCGATAGTTGTCGATATATAATATCGCCGGTCGGTCACGTTCGACGGCGCGATCCTCTCGATCGGACGTTCACGTTGCGCGACGACTCGCTCCGGCCGAGGAGGTCGGCTCCCGGCCGGCCGCCAGGGTGACTTGGTCACAGACCGCCGGCGTCGCGCAGCCTAGATCTCGCTCATTGGACCGAGGCAACAACGAGCGAGGACGACATGCTTGCGAAGAACATGGGACTGATCGAACGGGTGCTGCGCGCCGTTCTCGGCGCCGGCCTGATCGCGTGGGCGCTGGCCGGCGGCCCGGTCTGGGCCTGGATCGGCGTCGTTCCACTCGTCACCGCCGCGATCGCGCGCTGCCCGCTCTACTCGATCATCGGCATCAAGACCTGCGCCGTCTCGAAGGCCTGACGCTCCGCCCGTCCGGATGCGGTCGGCGCCCGCCGTGTCGGGGGGCGCCGCGCCGAAGATGAATTCGAGCGGCCGGCTCGGCCCATCGCCCCGACCGTCGAGTCCTCTCACGTCGGTCGCGTCGTCGGTCCGGGACGGCTGTGGGCTCCGCCGGCGTCGGCGCCGGTCGTCGTTCGCGGGTCGAAGCGCGAGATCACCCGCCCGCCCTCCAGCCGGATGATCTCGTCCATGCGATCGAGCCGCGCCGGCCGGTGGGTCAGGAGCAGCAGCGACCCGATGCCGGGGGCGTCGAGCAGCGCGTCGAGCAGCCGCGCCTCGGTGTCGGGGTCGAGCCCCTCGGTCGGCTCGTCGAGGATCAGGATCGGCCGGCCTGCGACCAGGGCGCGGGCGACGAGCAGGCGTCGGATCTCGCCGCCCGAGAGCTTGGTGCCGTGGGCGCCGACGAAGGTGTCGAAGCCCTCCGGCAGCGCCGCGACGAAGGGCAGGATCTGCGCGATCCGGCACGCCTCGCGCAGACGCTCCTCGTCGGCGTTCGGATCGCCGATCAGCAGATTGTCCCGGATCGTCGTCGCGAACAGGTGGTCGCGCTGGCCGACGAGCGCGATCCGGCTGCGCACCGCCGCGCCGGTCAGGCGGCCATAGGGGACATCGCCGAGCAGAAGCCCGCCCGCCTGCGGGACGTCGAACCGCATCGCGAGCTGCGCCAGCGTCGATTTTCCCGCGCCGCTCGGCCCGACCACGGCGATCCGTCGGCCGGCCGGCATGTCCAACGTGACGCCGTCGAGCGTGTCGTGCGCTGCGCCGGGATAGCGGAACGAGACGCCGTCGAGACGAAGGCTCGTGCCCTGCGGCACCGGATCGGGGTCGGCCGGGTCGGGGGCGGCGGGCGGCCGGTCGGCGATCTCGAAGACCCGGCCGGCCGACGCGACGACGGCGGGAAGCGCCTGCACGGCGAGCGGGACCGCGGCGACGGCGTCGAACAGCGCGAGACCGAGCAGCGCCAGCATCGGCAGGTCGGCCGGCGCCAGCGTCCCGGCCGACACGGCGGGCAGGCCGAGCAGCAGGACCGCCACCAGCAGGACATGGCCGGCGAGCAGCAGCCCGGCGCTGCTCAACGCCGCGGTGTCGGACAGCACGCGCTCGTCGGCGACGAGGGCGTCGCTGGCGGCCAGCGTGGCGCGGCGATGCAGCCCGTCGGGATCGTAGACGGCGAGCTCGGCCAGTCCTTCGACCTCGTCGACCAGACGCGCGCCGAGCGCCGCCGTCCCGGCCGTCAGCCGAACGGCCGCGGGGGCGCCGGCGCGCAGCAGCACGACCGGCAGGACAAGGCCGGCGCCGGCCAGCAGCACGGCCGCGAGGGCGGCGATCCGCCGGTCGTAGGCCGCCATCACGAGGATCGACGGCACCGCGACCGCGAGCGCCGCGGCGAGCGGCCCGACGATGCGCAGGAACGCGTGCTCGAGCCGATCGATGTCGGCGCGCAGCCGCGTCAGCAGATCGCCGTCCGTCCGGCCGCGGAGGTTGCCCGGGGCGCCGTGCTCCAGCCGCGCGAACAGCCACGGCCGTAGGCCGGCGACGAAGCGCAGCGTCGCCTCGTGGCCGATCACCCGCTCGGCATAGCGGCCGGCGGTGCGGATGATCGCCAGGCCGCGGATCACGGCCGCGGGCGTGAAGTAGTTCATGGTCGCGCCGGCCGCCCCGGCCAGCGCCATGCCGGTGATGAACCAGCCGGCCGTCGCCATGAGGGCCACCTGGGCCAGCCCGACGATCGCGGCGAGCAGGACGGCGAGGGCCATCCAGCCGGCATGCGGCCGCATCAGCCGGAGAAGGCGCAGGACGACGGTCATGCTCAGCCCATCCATCCCGGCACGATGCCGGCCGACCGCAGCAGCGCGGCGAAGCGACCGTCGGCGGCGCGCAGGTCCGCCTCGGACCCGGCCTCGGCGATCCGGCCGTTCTCCAGGACCACGATCCGGTCGGCGTGCCGCAGCGTCGCCAGCCGGTGGGCGATCACCAGCATGGTGCGGCCGTGGCGCAGCCGCGCGAGGCTCTGCTGCACCACCGCCTCGGTCTCGGCGTCGAGGTGGGCGGTCGGCTCGTCGAGCAGCACGAGCGGCGCCTCGCGGTAGAAGGCGCGGGCGAGGCCGAGCCGCTGCGCCTCGCCGCCCGACAGGGCATGGCCGCCGCCGCCGACCACGGTGTCGAATCCGTCGGGCAGGGCGGCGATCCGCTCGGCGATCGCCGCCTCCCGGGCGGCCCGCAGGATGCGGTCGCGGTCGGGCACGGGGTCGCCCAGCGCGATGTTGGCGGCCACGGTCCCGGTGAACAGGCGTGGGTGCTGCGGGATGTAGGCGATGCGCCGGCGGAAGCCGGCGAGGTCCACGGCGTCGAGGTCGCGGCCGTCGATCAGGATGTGGCCGGCGCTCGGCCGGACGAAGCCCATCAGCAGCGCGAGCAGGCTCGACTTGCCGGCCCCGGAGGCGCCGACGATCGCCACCGTCTCACCCGCCGCCACGTCGAGGCGCACGCCGTCGAGCGCCACGCGCCCGTCCGGATAGACGAGCCGCACGTCGTGGACCGCGACGGTGGTGCCGGCCGGCGACGAGACGGGTGGTGACGGCTCGTGTGACGCCGTCACGGTCGATCCGGCGGGCCGGCCGGTGCGGGCGAGATCCGGCAGGGCCTCGAAGGCGGCCAGCCGCTCCACCGCGGCGAGCGCCTCCATGCGGGCGTGATAGGCCGTGCCCATGGCACGCAGCGGCAGGTAGAACTCCGGCGCCAGCAGCAGCACGAACAGGCCGTGCCGGTAGCTCATGTCGCCCCACAGCAGGCGAAAGCCGATCAGCACCGCGACGATGGCGATCGACACGGTGGCGAAGAACTCGAGCGTGAGCGCCGACAGGAAGGCGAGGCGGAGCACCGCCATGGTGTCGCGCCGATAGGCGTCCGCGGCCGCGGCGACGGCCTGGACCATCCGCGCGCCGGCATTGTAGGCGCGCAGCGTCGGCAGCCCCTGGATCGCGTCGAGCAGATGGCCGGACATGCGCTGCATGCGGCCCCACTGGCGCTGGTTCAGCGCCTCGGCGCCCTTGCCGATCAGCACCATGAAGACCGGGATCAGCGGCGCCGTGACGGCGAAGGCGAGCGCCGAGATCCAGTCGAGCGGCGCGACGACGAGCAGAATGCCGAGCGGAATCACGGCGGCCTGGACGACGGCCGGCAGATAGCGCGAGAAGAACGGCTCGACGCCGCGCGCCGCTTCGGAGAGGATCGCGACGATCTCGCCGGACGGCCGCTCGGCGAGCCCGGCCGGGCCGGCGCGATCGAGCTTGGCGAGCAGCGTGGCACGCAGCGCGGGAACCACTCGCATCGCCGCCGAGAAGCCGAACCGGTCGGCCGCCCAGGCGGCGGCGGCGCGCAGCAGCACGGCGGCGACGAGGAGCGTGAACGGGAGCGCGAGCGGCGCGCCGAGCGACTCCGTTATGCGGAGCGACTCCGTGACGCGCCCCTCGAACAACCCGTCGTGCAGGATCGTGGCGACCAGCCACGCCTGCGCCACGACGGCGACGCCGCCGACGAGCCCGGCCGAGATCGCGAGGCGCAACTCGCGCCGCGCGATCGGTCGAAGGCGCCGGAGATAGTCAGTATCGGCTCTCGCGGTCACCGGCTCGGCTGCTGCGTCCAGAACGCGATCAGATCCGGCCGCCGTCCGGCGGCTCGAACTCGCTCTGGAACTCGTACCACATCACGTTGATGACGCCGAAGGCGAGCGCCGCCGTCACCCCGAGGATCCAGGCAAAGTACCACATGGTCGGCTCCGTTCCGGGTTTCAGTACGCGTGGTACTTCTTGGCCTCGATCTCCGCGACCGTGACCTTGCCCCACATCGCGCGGTAGCACCACAGCGTGTAGCCGAGGACGACGGGCAGGAAGATCACGACGGCGAAGAACATGATCGTCAGCGTCAACTGGCTCGACGGCGCATCCCAGACCGTGAGGCTGGAATTGGGCTCCGCGCTCGACGGCATCACGAACGGGAACATCGCCGCGCCGGCCGTGCCGATGATGCCGGTCATGCCGAGGCTGCTCGCCACGAAGCCGAGCCCGGGGCGATTCATCGCCGACAGGGCGCGTGCCGCCAGCGGGGCGAGGAGCCCGGTCGCCGGCAGAAGCATCGCGACCGGCAGGGTGGCGTAGACGGCGAACCACGCGCCCGCCTCGCGGACGACCTCCTTGGCGAGCGGGTTCGGCAGGGCCGAATGGGCCGGCTCCGAGACGATCCGGTAGCCGTCGATCCCGAACCACACCCACAGCCCGCCGAGCGCGAAGGCGGCGGTCACGACCAGGGCGAGCAGCGAGACGGCATACTTCGCCCGCGCCGCGACGGCGCCGTCGGTGCGGATCTGCAGCCACAGCGCGCCGTGCAGGGCGAGCATCGCGACGCTGATCAGCCCGGCGAGCAGCGCGAACGGGTTGAGCAGCGGCAACAGCGCCCAGATGAACGTGCCCTCGTAGTGCGGCTTGAGGAAGGAATCGAGATGGAACGGCACGCCCTGCAGCAGGTTGCCGAAAGCGACGCCGAAGATCAGGGCCGGCACCAGGCCGCCGGCGAACAGCCCCCAGTCCCAGGCGTTGCGCCAGCGCGGATCCTCGAGCTTCGAGCGGTAGTCGAAGCCGACGGGCCGGAAGAACAGCGCGACCAGCACCAGCAGCATGGCGAGGTAGAAACCCGAGAAGGCCGCCGCGTAGACGGCCGGCCAGGCGGCGAAGATGGCGCCGCCAGCCGTGATCAGCCAGACCTGGTTGCCGTCCCAGTGCGGGCCGACCGTGTTGATGACGACGCGGCGCTCGGTGTCGTCGCGCCCGACGAAGGGCAGGAGCATGCCGACTCCCATGTCCATGCCGTCGGCGATGGCGAAGCCGATGAGCAGCACGCCCACCAGCACCCACCAGACCAGCTTCAGGGTCTCATAGTCGAGCATCGCAGGATCCTTTCGGCGGCGTCCTGGGTCATTCGGCGGGAACGAGGCGCGGCGCGGGCGCGGCGTCGGCCCGCGTGTCGGCGCGCTCGTGATGGTAGCGCCCGGTGTGGAGCGAGCTCGGCCCCAGCCGTGCGAAGCGCACCATCAGGTAGAGCTCGATCGCCAGCAGGATCGAATAGAAGATCAGATAGGCCGCCATCGAGGTGACGATGTCGGTCGTGGTCAGGGCCGAGGTGGCCAGGAAGGTCGGCAGCACCTCGCCGATCGCCCAGGGTTGCCGGCCGTACTCGGCGACGAACCACCCCGTCTCGCTCGCCAGCCAGGGCAGGGGAATGCACCATACCAGCACCCGAAGCAGCCAGGCGTTCTTCTCCAGCCGTCGGCGCGCCAGAAGATAGAACGACGCGGCGAACAGGCCGAGCATTAGGAAGCCCAGCCCGACCATGATGCGGAAGCTCCAGAACAGGTAGGGGACGCGCGGCACGCTGTCCCACGCGGCCTGCCGGATCTGGTCGTCGGTCGCGGTCGCCGGATCGTCGACGTAGCGCTTGAGCAGCAGACCGTATCCGAGATCCTTCTTGTGGCGGTCGAAGCTCGCGCGTGTCTCGGCCTCCTTGTCGCCGGCGCGCAGCTTCTCCAGCATCGCATAGGCGACGACGCCGGACCGGACGCGCGTCTCTGCATGGGCGACGAGCTCGTCGATGCCGAGCACCGGCTTGTCGATCGACCGGGTCGCGATCAGCCCGAGCGCCCAGGGAATCTTGATCTCGAAGCTGTTCTCGCGCTTGTCCTGATCCGTGATCGCGACGACGTTGAAGCTCGCCGGGGCCGGTTGGGTGTGCCACTCGGCCTCGATGGCGGCGAGCTTCATCTTCTGGACGTCGCCGAGCTCGTAGCCGCTCTCGTCGCCGAGCACGATGACGGACAGCGAGGCCGCGAGGCCGAAGCCGGCAGCCACCGCGAAGGACCGCTTGGCGAAGGCGACGTCACGCCGCTTGAGCAGATACCAGGCCGAGATCCCGATCACGAACATGCTCGCCGTCACGTAGCCGGCGGCCGCCGTGTGGATGAACTTCACCTGCGCGACCGGATTGAACAGGACCGCGACGAAGTCGGTCATCTCCATCCGCATCGTCTCGGCCGAGAACTCGGCGCCGACCGGGTTCTGCATCCAGGCGTTGGCGACCAGGATCCACAGCGCGGACAGATTGGTGCCCAGCGCCGTCAGGAACACGACCAGGAGATACTGCACCTTGGAGAGCCGATCGCGGCCGAGCAGCAGGAGGCCGACGAATGTCGACTCCAGGAAGAAGGCCATCAGGCCCTCGATCGCCAACGGCGCGCCGAACACGTCGCCCACGTAATGGGAGTAGTAGGCCCAGTTGGTTCCGAACTGGAACTCCATCGTCAGGCCGGTGGTGACGCCGAGCGCGAAGTTGATGGCGAACAGCTTGGTCCAGAACCGCGACATGTCCTGGTAGATCTGCTTGCCGGTCATCACGTAGACCGACTCCATGATCACCAGAATCCAGATCAGGCCGATGGTGAGCGGAACGAAGATGAAGTGGTACATGGCGACGGCGGCGAATTGCCATCGCGACAGTTCGACGAAGGTCTGATCGATCATCGGAAGCTCTCTGATCGCGTCGTTGCGGAAGCGCGCGTGTCTCGGCCGAGGGGCGCGGACGAGAGGTTGTGTGCGGACGGTCGGGCCGTCGTGCCGGGACCGTGGTGCTCGGAAAGCCGTGCTCGGAGCGTCGTACTCGGAGCGTCGTGCTCGGGCGTCGTGTCACGTGTCGGCGTCGCGCCTGTGCCGGATCAGATCCGACAGGGTTTGGTTCGGCTCAGACGCATTCTACGATGCGAATATGACTTTCATGCCGCAGAAAACTCGTCAATCCGTAAGATCCCTTCACTCTCGTCTCGGACGCGCGACGCGCGTGGTGCGAGCGGAAGCCGACCCGCGGACGTGGTCGTGACTCTGCAGCTTGGAAGTCGTTCATCAGGTGGGAACGAGGTTCGCCGGTCGGCGCCGGTCCTCGATCATCTGGAGGGCCAGACGCAGGGATTTCGGAAACGGTCTCGCGCGGCCGCCGGAGACGAGCGCGATGCGCGCGCGGGCCTCGATCAGGAGGGTGGCGCCTCGCGTGATGGTCTGCGCGAGCATCATCGATGCGCCGCCCACCGCGTCGGTCGCGGTCGTGATGGTCAACAGGTCGTCCATGACGGCGGGCTTCAGGAACTCCAGCGTCATCGCGCGAACCACGAAGGCGTGCCGCGGCGGAGACTCGTTGGTGCCGTCCCACAGCCTGTGCTGGTGCACCCCGAGCAGTCGCATGTAGTTCGTGCGCGCGCGTTCGAGGAACCGCAGATAGCTCGCGTGATACACGATGCCGGAGAAGTCGGTGTCCTCGATGTAGACGCGCACGCGCATGCGATGCCGCCCGCCGTCCAGGGCACCGTCCAGCGACAATTCTCTCATGGCCCCGCCTCGGTGGCTGCACGGCGCGTCGGTCGCGAACGAGCGTCAGTGGCTCTGGTCGAACGGCGACGGTGCGAGGACGGTGTCGTCCGCGAGCCGTGCTTCGTCGGCCTGCAGGCCCCAGAAGAACGTGCGCCGACCATTCTCGGTCAGCCGGTCGGGCGACCATGGCTTGTCGGTGCGGACGTCGACCGCGATGTCGCGGACGTTCGGAAAATGCCGGCCCAAGGCCAGCCTCGCTTGCTCGCCGAGCCGCCGCGCGGCCGGACAGGTCGACGGCACGCCGATCTCGACGACGATGCCGTCGGGCGTCCGGTCGGCCCGGTAGACGAGACCGAAGTCGACGATGTTCATGCCGAGCTCCGGGTCGAGGACCTCCGCGAGGGCCGCCACCAGCTGCCGATCCTTCATGACTGCCCCCTGACTGGATGCGGACGCGCGCGGCGGGATCAGATGTGCCCGCAGCAGCAGTCGGCGCAGTCGTCCTCGTGCTCCTGATCACGTGCGCCGCTCGGACCCGAACTGCTCGCGTGCGCACCATGATCGTGCGCCGCGTGCTCGTGTGCCGCGTGCTCGTGCGGGCCGGCGGGTGCGAGCGTGCCGTCCAGGAAGCCGGCGACAGCCGTGGCGGGATCGGGTTCCGCGGTTGCGACCGCGGTGACGCCGTGCTCGGCCATGCGGCGAACGAAGCCCGCGCCGGCACTGCCGGCGATCACGGCATCGACCGCGAACAACGGATGCGGGCCGTCGCAGGCGAACTCGTGAATGGAAAGCTCCTTCGGCAGGTCGAGGCGCGCGACCTCGCGCGGCGGCGCGCCGCGCTCCGCCTCGAACACCAGGAACCGCCGGCTCTTGCCGGCATGGCCCGTCACGGTTCGGAAGTTCTGGCTGGCGACCGCGATTCTCACGTCGGTGCTCCTGTCACGAAGTTGCACGTGTCACGAAGGATCGGTTCACGAAGGATCGGTTCACGAAGGGCCGGGCGGCGGTGCTCCGCCGACGGTCGGGAGGAGGGGTCGTCGTCACTGCCGTCATCTCACGCCACCTCGCCGATGCGGATCGTCGTGTCGTTCACGAACGCATAGGGAGGCACCGGGAGGTTGAGCTGCGCCGGTCCGTGGCGGACGCGGCCGGAGGCGTCGTATTGCGAGCCATGGCAGGGGCAGAACCAGCCCCCCCATTCGCCCTGCTTGCCGAGCGGGATGCAGCCGAGATGCGTGCAGCTCGCGAACACGACGAGCCACTGCTCGCGCCCCGCCTTCACGCGATCGGCGTCGGACTGCGGGTCCATCAGCTCGGACGGCTTCGTCGCCTGCTCCTTGGCGATCTCGTCGGGGGTGCGGTGACGGATGAAGATCGGCTTGCCGCGCCAGAAGATGCTGATGATCTGGCCCGGCGCGATGGCGGCGAGGCCGATCTCGATCGGCACGCCGGCCGCGATGGTGGAGCGGTCGGGATTCATCTGGTCGACGAGCGGCCACACGGCGGCACCGACGCCGACGGCGGCGACGCCCCCGGTGGCGAGATAGAGGAAATCACGGCGGCTCGGGTCGGCGGCGGGCACGGTGGTCATGGGTCATCCTCGTGGGCGTCGAAGGGCGCGCACCGCGCCGTTCCGGGCGCCGCACGGCTTCGGAATCGTCTCCGGCATCGGAGCGGCGGCATGCGGTCCCGGACCCGCGTCGTTGCGGGCGGGCGCGGTCTGCCGCGGGCCTGCGTCGGTGGCGGGGACGTCACGCGCCGTCCACGTCGCCGACCGTGATATGATCGACCTTAGCGCATTATGAGCATATGTTCAATAGAGGATCCCCGATCCGATGCCCCGTCCCCGCAAGCTGCGCACGGTCCGCGAGCCGGTTCCGGCCCGCGTCTACAAGCCGGCCGGCGTGCCGCGGCGCGATCTCGACGAGATCGTGCTCACGCTCGATGCGCTGGAGGCGCTGCGCCTCGCCGATGCGGAGGGGTTTGAGCACGCCGCCGCCGCCGCGCAGATGGGCGTCTCGCGGCCGACCTTCTCGCGGCTGATCGCCGAGGCGCGGACCACGGTCGCGACGGCGCTGATCCAGGGCTGGGCGCTCCGCATCGAGGGCGGCCCGGCGCGCGTCGCGGAGGACGGTGCGGTGCCGTGCTGCGGCCGCGGCATGCGCCGGCGCCGCGGTCATTGCGGGCGGCTCGGACCGGGCAGGGCGGTCGAGAATGCGACGGAGGAAGCGGCTGGGACGGCCGAACCCGCCACACGTCCCGCACCGTCCGCTCGCCGGAGCGACGGCTCCGACTGACCAGGTGTCCGGCGGTCGAGGCCTCGGCGGCCTGGCACGGCCGAGCGTGTCGACGAACGCCACGCCCGACGCCGGTGGTGCTTCTCGGCGGCGCTTCAGGACCGATCGGGCTTTCGCGCGACGATGTAGGGGCCGGCCGGATTCCTGCCGAAGACCTTCTCGTCGACCATCTCGAAGCCGGCGTCGCGGATGGTCTCGCGCAGCGCGACCTTGGTCAGCTTGTTCACGGGCGGAAACACCCGCAGCGCGCCGAGCACGAAGAACAGGCTGCGTAGCTTGAACCCCATGTCGGCGAAGCACCAGGTCTTCGAGATCATCAGGCCGCCGGGCTTCAGATGGGTGTGGATCCGGGCGAGCGTCGCAGGGAGATCTCCGACCAGATGCAGCACCTGGAAGGCGCAGATCGCGTCGAAGGGGCCGCCCGCGAAGGCGTCCTGCGCGTCGGCGAGGACGAAGCGCAGGTTCTCGGGCGCCGGCTTGGCGCGGGCGATGCGCAGCATCTCGGACGAGAAGTCGGTCGCGATCCATTCCGTCACACGAGGCGCGAGGCGGATCGCGGTCGAGCCCGAGCCGCAGCCGATCTCCAGCACGCGGTCGGTCGCGCGCAGCCGTCCGGCGGCGTCGGCCAGCATCGCCTCGTAGGCGGCCTCGTCCTTCACGGGCCTCGCTGCGTAACGTTCGGCGATCCGGTTCCAGAACCTGACGTGTCGGGTCTCGGCCATCGCTGGGTCTCTCCGGGCTGCTGTCGACGATGCGGCGGTCAAAGATGGGGCGAGACGATTCCCCGCCGGTCGACCCGGGCCCGCATCCGGGTGGCGAGCAGGTGCAGGCCCCCGAACTCGCGCTGCAGGAACAACGTGTCCATCGACGGGATACGGAAAGAGGCGTGATCCTCGGCCATGGCCATGCCGGCCTCGCGCATGAGTTCGGCACGAGCCGCGCCTTTCTCTCGAAGTTCCGGAGCGTCATGGGAGGGTCGTCGTGCCGCGCGAAACCGGCACGGCCCTGCTCGGAGATCGGTCATAGGCGAGTTCTCGGCCACGGCGAGTGACTTTGTCACATAGACGGCAATTTCCGTCACCGCGGGCGATCGGTCGAACTTGTCGCCAATTGGAATCGATTTCGCCCCGCTCCGGTTCGGCTTTCGGCACCACATCCGAGAGTATTCACGCCGGTTCAACCCCGCTTAACCAGAGGTGAGCAGCCGGTGCGGTATGCCCGAGACGAGATTCATCCGGGCGCGCGACCTCGAGACCGTCCGCCGACGGCCCGGACGAGACAGGGACTCGAACCATGCCGAGTCGTTTCCGGGCCGGGGCGCTGGCGCGCCTCGCGATCGCCGGCGCCTGCCTGCTCGCCTTCGCGGCGCGCGACGGCGCGGGAGCGCAGATCACCGCAGCCGTCTCGCTGCCCGGCCCGTCCGCCATCGTCGCAGCCGACCAGCCGTTCGGACGCGCCGTCGAGCGTGCGCCGGAGGGCCGGCTCTGGAGCAAGTGGCGCGACATCCTGGTCGCCATGGCGACCGAGACGTCGCGGGTCGAGGGCTGCCGCGCTCGCGCGTCGGCATGCGACGATGCCGCGGCCCTCGATTTCGTCGCGCTGGTCGACACCGCCCGGGGACTGGACGGCCGCGACCGGCTGGCGACGGTCAACCGGGCCGTCAACGACGCGATCCGGTTCGTCACCGATCTCGACCAGCACGGCGTTCAGGATCGCTGGTCGGCGCCGCTCGTCACGCTTGCGAACCGGCAGGGCGATTGCGAGGACTTCGCGATCCTCAAATATGCGGTGCTGCGATCCGCGGGCCTGCCGGAGACGGACCTCCGGGTCGTCGTCGTCCACGACCGCTGGATCGGCGACGTTCACGCGGTCCTGTCGGTCCGCGAGGGCGACCGCTGGCACGTGCTCGACAACCGCTGGGCGGAGCCGCGCGTCGATGCCGCGCTGCCGCGGTTCGCGCCGCTGTTCACCCTCGCGGCGGACGGCGTGTCGGCCTATCCCGAGAACGCGGTCGCGCCCAAGCTGATGCGCACCGCGGCCCGGTGACGCTCGCTGCGGCGATGTCCGGAGCGTGCGGCGCTCGCCGAGCGGTGCGCCGTTGCGGCCGTGATCGGTGTTTCGTCGTGATCAGGGCGTAGTCGTGATCAGGGCTTCGTCATCGCGTCCCAGGCTTGGCCGAATCCCTTGAACGACACCGGAATGGCGATGTCCTGCTGGGCCGCGTCCTTGAACTGCAGCTTGCCGTTGTCGGCGAGCCCCCGCAGCTTCCTGATCACGTCGTCCTTGACCTCGGCCTCGGCCAGGCACGCGGCCGGCAGGCAGCGGCGATAGCCGGCGGCGATGCCCGGATCCTTGTCGTCGGCGACGAGCTTCACGCCGCTCGGCAGCCACACGTCGATCGGCACCTGGAACACCATCTTGATCGGGTCGGTCTTGGCGATGCGGCCGATGGCGATCTGGGTCACGGGCTGCGCCTGCCCTTTGATCTGCATGGCCTGCGCCATCTCGCACGACTTTCTGCCTTCGACCACGGCGCAACGCACCGTCCAGTCGTCGTAGGTCGCCGTCGTGCGCTGCGGCGACTGCGCGGCTTGCGCGGCCTGCGGCGCCGGCGCGGTCTGGCCATGGGCGGCCGACACGGACGCGACGGCGAGCGCAAAGGCGAGAGCGAGCTTCATCGGCGGTTCTCCGAGCGGTCGAGGGGACGGGCGAGCACGTGCGCCGGACGCGATGCGCGGCGGGATCGCGAGCTATCGTCAAATGCCCGGTCGCGCCAATTCAAATTGGAAATACCGATTATTCGTCAGATAAATAGCTATTTTGTGTTGCTCTTTCGACCTTGTCATCGAAAACCCTGTCACCCATAGTCCCGGCAACAAACAAAGGTCGGCGTGAGACGGGGGTGGTGGTGAGAACAACGGGAGCCGCATGGGCGGGGCTGTGCTGCCTCGTCGCCTGGCCGATCGCGCTCGCATCGGCGCCGCCGGCCGCCGCGCAACTGCTGCCGCCGTCGACCAGCCAGGTCGAGCCGCCGGTCATTCGCCCGGCCCCGATCGTCGCGCCCCGCATCGTGCTGCCGCGCGTCGAGGCCGGAGCGACCGTGCCGGAGCAGGCCAAGACGTTGTCCTTCGTGCTCACCGGCGTCGACGTCGCCGACGAGTTCGACGACCTCGTGGCGGCGCGGCGCGCCCTCGAGGCGCCGCTGATCGGCAAGCGCATCACGGTCGCGCAGCTGTTCGAGCTCGCCTCCGCCCTGCAGGCCGCCTATGTGCGGGCCGGCTATCCGCTGGTGCGGATCGTGATCACGCCGCAGGAGCTCGACAAGGCGGCGCGGGTCGCGCTGCGGGTCGTCGACGGCTTCGTCGAGCGGATCGACGCGGAGGCGCTGCCCGGTCCGGTGCGGCGCCGGGTCTCGGATGTGCTCGCGCCGCTGCTTCGCAAGCCGCGCCTGACCCAGGGCGAGCTCGAGCGTCGCCTGCTGATCGCCGGCGAGGCGCCGGGCCTGCTGCTCAACGCCGTCTTCGCGGCGGGCCAGGAGACTGGCGGCACCGTGCTGGTGCTCACCGGGCGCTGGAAGCCGCTCACCGGCAGCGCCTATGTGGACAACGCGATGCCGGTCGTGTTCGGCACCGGCCAGCTCGTGCTGTCCGGCTCGGCGAACGGCAATCTCGGCTTCGGCGAGCAGGTCTTCGTCTCGGCCGCCGGTCTGCCGGACCGCGACTGGATCACGGCGAACCCGACCCGCCGCTATCTCTCGGCCGGGTTCGCCTTGCCGATCGGCATCGAGGGGCTGAAGCTCGACGCCACCGTGACCAACGGCATCACCACGCCGCGGGTGTCCGGACTGTCGGTCAGCCAGGGCACGCTCGACCAGTGGCGCACGCGCCTCGCCTACGACGTCGTCAAGCGGCGCGACGTGGAGATCACCGTGGCGGCGCGCCTCGACGGCACCGACGAGGAGCTGTTCTCGCTGTTCTTCGTGCCGCCGATCGCGCTCAGCCTCGACCGGGTGCGGGCGCTGCGCGGCGGCGTCGAGGGCATCTGGCGCCGGCGCGAGAGCGGCACCGTGATCACGTTCGGGGCCGTCTACTCGCGCGGCCTCGATGCCCTCGGTGCGCGCACGGCGGCCGACGCGGTGGGCGGAACGCCGCTGTCGCGGCTCGGCGCCGACGCCGTCTTCGACAAGCTCGACGGCCATGTCGAGATCACCCAGGCGCTGCCGGCCGACCTGTATCTGATGCTCGGCGCCGCCGGGCAGACCTCGTTCAACAAGCCGCTCCTCAAGTCCGAGCAGTTCGATCTGGTCGGGCCGCGACTGCTCTCCGGCTTCGCGGCCGGCTCGTTCCCGGGCGACACCGCCTGGGCGACGCGGGTGGAGCTCGGCCGCAACCTCGCGCTGCCGGTCGGACCCGATCCGCTGGTGCTCACCCCCTATCTGTTCGGTGCGACAGGTGAGCGCATCCTGGTGGAGGCGACCGTGCTGGAGCAGCCGAGCGTGCATGCGACCAATGTCGGCGTCGGGTTGCGTTATGCCCTGCCGACGGGCGATCCGACGTCCGCCGTCTCCGGCTTCGTCGAGTTCAGCCGCCAGCGCAACGACAACTTCTACGATACCGACCAGAACGGCTGGCGCTTGTTCGCCGGCGCGCTGCTGCGATACTGATTCCGGTCGCCGGCGTCGGCCGGCCGATCCGGAGTCCGTATGACGGCGCGTACCCGCCTGCTGGTCGTTCTGACGATCCTGTCCGCCTTCAACCAGCTCGATCGTCAGCTCACCGTGATCCTGCTGGAGCCGATCCGCCGAGAGTTCGCGCTCTCCGACGTCGCGCTCGGGCTGCTGTCGGGCTTCGCCTTCGCGATCCTCTATGCCGGGCTCAGCATCCCGGCCGCCGTGTGGGTGGTGAACCATGGGCGGCGCAATCTGGTCGCCGTCTCGGCCGCCGTGTGGGGGCTCGCGACCGTCGCGTCCGGGCTCGCGCAGTCCTACGTCCAGCTTCTGCTCGGACGCATCGGCATCGGCGCCGGCGAGGCCGGCGTGACGCCCGCCTCGCACGCGATGATCTCCGACGCCTTTCCGCCGCACGAGCGCGCCGGCGCGATGGCGACGTGGTCGTCGGGCATCAATCTGGGCGTGTTCCTCGCCTTCCTGGTCGGCGGCTTCGTCGGCCAGCGTTACGGCTGGCGCACCGCCTTCGTCGGCTGCGGCCTCGCCACCGCGGCGATGGCGCTGGTGGTCCGCCTCGCCGTCGCCGAGCCGAAGCGCGCGCCGGACCGCGACGCCGAGGCGCTGCGCGCCATGCCCTCGCTCGCCCTTCTCGCGCTGACGATGCGGACCATGTGGGGCGACCCGGCGCTGCGGCACATCGTCGTCGGGGCGACCATCACGGCGACGGTCGGCTACGGTGCGATCTCGTGGGTGCCCTCGTTCCTGGTGCGGGTGCATGGGCTCGATCTCGCCACCACGGGCGCCTATCTGGCGCTGGTGATCGGGGTCGGCGGCGCCGGCGTGGTGCTGCTCGGCGGGCGCCTCGCCGATCGGCTGCAGCGTTTCGAGCGCGGCCGATCGCATGTCGTGATCGGCGCGTGGCTGATCGTCGTGAAGCCGTTCGCGCTCCTGTTCTACCTGACCCCCAGCACCGCCGTGGCGCTCGCCGCCTTCGTGCTGCCGGCGACCGCCGCCAACGCCTATCTCGGCCCCGCGCTGGCGGCGCTCCACGACGGGCTCGCGCCGACGCTGCGGCCGGCCGCCTCCGCCCTGTTCCTCATCAGCGTCAATCTGATCGGCCTGGGGATCGGTCCCTTGCTTGTGGGGGCGCTGAGCCAGCTCGTGTTCGCCGAGGCCGGGCCGCGCTCGCTCGGCTACGCGCTCGCCGTGATGCAGGGATTGGGCGCCTGGGGCGCCCTTCACTTCGTCCTCGCCGGCCGTTGGCTCTCCCGTCGTGGCACGCCCGTGTCCGCGCGCGACGCGGCCTGAGCACGGACCCGACCCGGGCGGTGGCGTGATCAGGCGTGCGGGCCGCGATTGCTGCGCAACGCCCGCATCATCTCCTCGCGCAGCCAGATGTGGCCGGGGTCGTTCTCGCTGCTCGCGTGCCACAGCATGTAGATGTGCTGCTCGGGCACCGGGATCGGCATCTCGTGCACGTCGATGGCGAAGTTGCCCTGGATCTCCTCGCAGAAGGAGCGCGGCAGCATGCTGATGAGGTCGGTGCGCTCGACCATCGCGGGAATCGACCAGATCTTGGAGGCCATGTAGGCGACCCGGCGCGACCGCGTGCCGACCGACAGGCTCTTGTCGACCTCGGCGAGACCACGCAGCTCGCGCCGCAGCCCGATATGCGCCAGCCGCTCGAAGGTCGCGACATCGAGCGGCTTGACGATCTCCGGGTGGTCGCGCCGACTGATGACCACCGGATCGAGCGTCATGATCGGCTTGAAGACGATGTCGGTCGTGTCGACCGGGAACGGAAAGCAGGCGAGATCGACGGTCCCGGCCTTGAGATCGTCCGTCACCCGCGGATGCGCCTGCGTGCATTCGATGTCGATATGGGGCGCCTTCGCGCTCAGCACGTTCAGGACCGGCGGCATGATGATCGGCTCCAGCGGATCGACGATGATGATCCGGAACAGCCGCTTGTAGGTCGACAGGTCGATGTCCCCCGCGGTGCCGAGATGGCGTCCGATCAGGCCGAGCGCGTCGCGCAGCGGGTGAATCAGCTCGCGCGCCTTGGCGGTCGGCTCGACGCCGCGCGGCGAGCGCACGAACAAGGGATCGTCGACGGCCTCGCGCAGCCGGCCGAGCGCGTTCGACACGGCGGGCTGGCTCATGCCCAGGCTTTCGGCCGCCCGGCTGATGTTGCCGTTTCGATAGATGGCTTCGAAAATCACGAGAAGGTTAAGATCGATATTTTTCAGATTCTTCGTCATCTGGCCGTTCCGACAGGAATTTTCCTGCCCGCGACACAGTCATTCACGGGGTGAATTGAGCGTATTCGAATAAAAAAGTTCCCGCAATCGCGCCACCCCCACAAAACTCACGTAACGGAAAATCAACCACGACAGGACCGGCGGGGCGCATCGCGCTCGGCCGGAGGCGGTGACGTGATGTCCATGACGAACACTGGCTCGAGCCGTCTCGCGACGCGCCGTTTCGAACTGCGTTCCGGCACCTCCACCGTGACGATCGACCGCATGCTGCGCATCGCCGTCGCCGCGGCGATCGCGATGCAGCCGTGCCTCGCCTCCGCGCAACAGCTGCCGACCGGCGGCTCGGTCGCCGCCGGCGGCGCGACCATCGGCACGCCGAGCAACGGCACGCTGAACGTCAACCAGACGACCGACCGCGCGATCATCAACTGGAACAGCTTCTCGGTCGGCGCCGGCGGCACCGTCAACTTCAACCAACCGGGCGCGTCCGCGGCGACCCTCAACCGCGTCACCGGGACGACGCCCTCGTCGATCGCCGGCACCATCAACGCGCCCGGCACCGTTCTGCTGGTCAACCCGAACGGCATCGCCATCACCGGCACCGGCGTGGTGAACGTCGGCTCCTTCGCGGCCTCGACGCTCGACATCAAGGACAGCGACTTCATGTCGGGCTCCTACAAGTTCACCGGCAACGGCGCCTCCGCCGGCGTCACCAATGCGGGCCGCATCAACGTGTCGGACGGCGGCTTCGCGGCGCTGCTCGGCGGCCAGGTGGCGAACGACGGCGTGATCACGGCGCGACTCGGCCGCGTCGGCCTCGCCAGCGGCGAGATGGTGACGCTCGATCTCGCCGGCGACGGCTTCCTGTCGGTCGCGGTGCCGACCCAGTCGCTCGACAAGATCGTCGACGGCAACGGCCGGGCCCTGGTCTCCAACACGGGCAAGATCGTCGCCGACGGCGGCGTCGTCCATCTCAGCGCCGCCACGGCGGCCGGCATCCTGCGCGACGCCGTCAACGTGCCGGGCTCGATCCGGGCCAACTCGGTCGGCACCAGCAACGGCCGTATCGTCATCGGCGGCGGCGCCGGCGGGCGTGTGCGCGTCTCCGGCCATGTGCGGGCGAACGGCCGCGACGGCGCCGCGGGCGGTCGCGTCACCGTGTCGGGCGCCGACGTCGACGTGTCCGGCAAGATCTCGGCGAAGGGCGCGACCGGCGGCACCGTCAAGGTGACCGCGACCGACACGCTCGCGGTGTCGGGTCGCGTCACGGCGACCGGCACGACCGGCCAGGGCGGCAGCGTGATCGCCACGGCCGACCGGGTGACGCTCGCCGACACGGCCCGAATCGACGTGAGCGGCGCCACCGGCGGCCTGCTTCTGATCGGCGGTGACTACCAGGGCGGCGCGAACGCCGCGAACAACTTCTCGGCCGAGACGGTCGCCACCGCGACGACGACGACGGTCGCGGCCGGCGCACAGCTGATCGCGGACGGCATCGCCGGCAGCGGCGGCCGCATCGTCGTGTGGTCGGACGACTCGACCTCGTTCGCGGGCGCGATCAGCGCCACCGGGACGACCACGGGCGGCTTCGCCGAAGTCTCCGGTCATCGCCTGCTCGACTTCACCGGCACGGCGAATCTGGTCGGCCCTCTCGGTTTCGGCACGCTCCTCCTCGATCCGCGCAACGTCGTGATCTCGTCGGGAGCGAACACGGGCGGCACGCCGTCGGGCGGCACCTACACGCCCTCCGCCGACGACTCGATCCTGAACGTGACGACGCTGACGACCGCGCTCGCCTCCGGCAACGTCGTCGTCACCACGGGCTCGACCGGCTCGCAGGCCGGCAACATCACGGTGGCGAGCGCGATCGCGTGGAGCGGCAGCAGCACGCTGACGCTGACCGCCGCCAACAACATCGCCATCAATGCCGCCATCACCGCAGCCGGCGGCGGATTGATCATCAACGCCACCAACAACGTCTCGGCGACGGGCGCCATCGCTGTCGGCTCGTTCACGATGCAACGCGGGGCGTGGACCCAGATCGCAGCGACATTGCCGACCTTCTCGGCAACCAGCTTCGCGCTCACCAGCGGCGCCTCGTTCCTGCGCGCGCAGTCCGGCGACGGGAGTTCGGCGACTCCCTATGCGATCGCCGACATCTACGGCCTGCAGGGCATCGGCTCGTCGGCGACGCTGCTGGGCAAGTCCTACGTGCTCGCCGCCGATATCGACGCGAGCGGCACGGCCGCTTGGAACAGCGGCGCCGGCTTCGTGCCGATCGGCACGACGACGACCCAGTTCACCGGCACGTTCGACGGCCAAGGTCACGTCATCACCGGCCTGACGATCAATCGCCCGTCGGCCTCTTATGTCGGACTCTTCGGCGACACCCTGAACGCCACCATCACGAATGTCGGGCTGGTCGGCGGCAGCATCACCGGCGGCAACTATGTCGGAAGCCTCGTCGGCCGGCTGTGGTCGAGCACCACGGCGTCGCTGAGCCGCGCCTATGCGGACAGTGTGGTGGTGACGGGAGCCTATTCGGGTGGTCTCGTCGGAATGGTTCAGGCGCAGACCGGCGCCAGCGCCACGGTGTCGGAGGCCTATGCGTCGGGCGACGTGACGGTGACGTCGTCGGCCGCCTCCGGCGGCGGCCTGATCGGCTATGTGAGCGCCACCGGCACGGCGACCATCACCAAGACCTACGCGATCGGTGCGGTGAGCGGTTCCGGGTCGACCGTCGGCGGCCTCGTCGGCTCGCTGTCGGGAAGCGGTGCGACCGTCAGCCAGAGCTGGGCCAGCGGTGCGCTCACCGGCGGCTACAAGGGCGGCATCGTCGGCCTCAACTACGGCGGCGCCGTCACCACCTCCTACTGGGACAAGACGACCACCGGCGTGACGAGCGGCGCCGGTGTGAACGCCGGCGGCACCGTCTCGGCGACCGGCCTGACCAGTGCCCAGGCGCGGACCCAGTCCTCCTATGTCGGCTGGGACTTCACCAGCACCTGGACGATGCTCGACGGATCGACGCGGCCGCTCCTCCAGATGGAGGCGTCGACCACCATCCACACGGCGCATCAGCTCCAGCTCGTCGGCCTGAACGCGACGACGCTCGCGCGCACCTACACGCTCGCGACCGACATCGATCTCGGCACCGCCCTCGCCGACGCGTCCGACGTTTGGGGCTCCGCCGGCTTCGTGCCGATCGGGGATTCGACGACCCGATTCACCGGCTCGTTCGATGGCCTCGGTCACACCGTCAGCGGGCTCACCATCGACCGGTCCTCGGCCGATCAGGTCGGTCTGTTCGGCTCTGCGGGTTCGAGCGCCGCGATCAGCCATCTCACGCTGGCGGACGTCGACATCACCGGGCACCTGAATGTCGGCGGCTTGATCGGACAGAATTTCGGGACAGTCACGGCCGTTTCAGTTTCCGGTTCGGTCGGTGGCTCGTTGTATAACGTCGGCGGTCTCGTCGGCCAGCAGTCGGGCGGCTCGATCAGCGAGGCGCAAAGCAGTGCCACGGTCGAGGGTTATATCCAGGTCGGCGGTCTCGTCGGCGGCCTGGTCCTCGGCGGGACGATCTCTCGGTCGAACGCGACGGGAAGCGTGAAGGGAGGCAGCAGCGGCACCGGTAACGCGGGCGGCTTGGTCGGCGTCGCTGCCAATGACGCAAGCATTTTCGATTCCTATTCGACCGCGTCGGTCTCTGCAGTCAACGCCGGCGGCCTGATCGGGACGACGAACGGGGCCGTCACCCTCACCAATGTCTGGAGCTCCGGACAAGTTTCGGCGCTACTCCTCAGCGGCGGCGTGATTTATCAGCAGCTCGGCAGCGCTCCGATACTGTCCGGAGTCTATTGGGACGCGATGACGACCGGTGTGGCGAATGCCTGCGGGTCGGGAACGTGCTCCGGAGCGACGGCTCTGACCACGGCTCAGGCCTTGACGCAATCGAGCTACACCGGCTTCGACTTCACCAACACCTGGTTCATGATCGACGGCTCGACGCGCCCGTTCCTGCGTAGCGAATACTCCACCACGATCACCAATGCGCATCAGCTCCAGCTGATCGCCATGAACGCGACGACGCTGGCCGCCACCTACACGCTGGCCGGCGACATCGATCTCGGGACCGCGCTGGCGAACCCGTCGGAGATGTGGGGCTCGGCCGGCTTCTCACCGATCGGCACCGCCGCGGCGCAGTTCAAGGGCAGCTTCTACGGCAACGGCCACGTGATCGACGGGCTGTCCATCGATCGGCCGACGCAGGACTATGTCGGCCTGTTCGGCTACATCGGCAGCACCGGCTCGGTCGTCGCCGACCTCGGCTTCACCAACGCGAGCGTCGTTGGCGGATCCTATGTCGGCATCCTGGCCGGCCTGGCCTACGGGACGATCGACAATGTCTGGTCGACCGGCACGGTCGGCGGCAGCGAGTCCGTGGGCGGCGTGATCGGCTACTCGGAGGCGAACGTCTCGCAGTCCCGTTCGAGCGCCACCGTGTCCGGCGGCATGGGCGTCGGCGGCCTGATCGGGCGCCACGCGGCGACCCACACGGTGTCCGGGTCGTACGCGACCGGAACCGTGACGGGCGACTACGACGTCGGCGGCCTGATCGGCGAGCTCGCCGGCAGTCTCACCACGTCCTATGCGACCGGTGCCGTGACGGGCATATCCAGGGTCGGCGGGCTGGTCGGCGTCGGCACCGCCGGCGCGACGATCACCGACGCCTACGCGTCGGGCGCCGTCACGGCGAGCGTCTATAGTGCGGGCGGTCTCGCCGGAGAGTTCTACGGAAGCTCGGTGAGCAACGCCTACGCCACCGGCCTGGTCGTCGGAGACTCCTCGACCAGCGGCGGGCTGATCGGGGTTCTCATCAACGGCAGCGTCACCGACTCCTATTGGGATACGCAGACCACCGGCCGGTCGAGCAGTGCCGGCGGCACCGGCACAACCAGGGCGGCCCTGCAGGCCGCCCTGCCGAGCGCCTGGGACACCTCGGTGTGGGGCCTCATCGCCGGTGTCAGCTATCCGTATCTGAAGAGCTTCTGGTCCGGCACGCCGCAGGTGGTCTCCGGTACGGCGTACACGAACAATGGCGTCACCGCGGCGTCCGGCGGCAACGTCGCGGTGATGGTCAACGGCACCGCGGTCGGATCGACGAACGCCGGGGCGAACGGCTACTACTACGTCCTGCTCGCGCCCGGCACGATCGGCAGCAACAGCCAGCTCGTCAGCTTCACCTCGGGCACCAATGCCGGCCTGAGCTACGTCCAGAACGCCGCAGGATCGGTCACGGGCCTGAACATCCTCGGCAACACGCTTTTCGAGCAAAGCGCCGCATCGACCTTGTCGTCGATCTCGTCCGGTCTCGCCATCGCGCTCGGGTCGTCGGGCGTCTCGACGTCGCTCGCCAACCGCTGGATCGTAGCCACCGGCAGCAGCTTCACCATCGATCAGGCCATCAGCCAGACCGGCTATCTGAACCTGTCGTCCAACGGGACGGTGACCCAAACAGCGGGGGCATCGATCAGCGCCGCGACGCTCAAGCTTCAGTACACCTCCGGCAGCGCCAGCTATTTGCTGACCGACTCCGGCAACGCGATCTCTTCGCTGCAGTCCGGACTTCTCGGATCGGGCCGCCTCGATCTCTACAGCAGCACCGACCTGACGGTCGCCTCCTTCACGGCCAATGGCGGTCTGCTCGTCCGCACCGCCGGTGCGCTGACGGTGAACGGCACGCTGAGCTCGACCGCGACCGGTGACGCCGTCGTGCTCTCCGCGGGCACCCGTTTCGTGAACAATGCCGGCGCTTCTGCGATCAGCACGCCGAACGGTCGCTGGCTGGTCTACTCGGCGTCGCCCACGTCCGACACGTTCGGCGATCTCGACAGCGGCAACACCGCGATCTGGAACGCCACATACGCGACGAACGCGCCATCCACCATCGCGTCCGGCAACCGCTACGTCTTTGCCTATCAGCCGACCCTGACCTTCACCTCGACCGACGCGACCAAGACCTACGGCACCACCCCGGATCTCTCGGGGAACTGGACGGTGAGCGGCTATCAGGCCGGCGTCGCCGGGGCGTACCTGGCCGACACGGCGGCGACCGCCTACAGCGGCACCCCGACCGTCACCTCGGCGGGCGCCGTCACCGACGCCAGCGTCGCCGGCGGACCGTACGTGGTCGACGTGTCCCAGGGCACCGTCACGAGCCTGAACGGTTACGCCGTGAGCTTCGTCGACGCCGGCCGCCTCACGATCGACCGGGCTGTCCTGACCATCGCCGCGGCCGGCACGGTCGCCGGTTCGAAGGTCTACGACGGCACCACGGCCGCCGCCGTCACCGGCAACGGCACGCTGGCCGGCCTCGTCGACGGCGACGCCGTCACGCT